>CALDYC010000089.1 GCA_937941245.1 uncultured Acidimicrobiales bacterium
CCCGATGCGCGAGCATGGCCCAGAACGCGACCAGATTGGCGTCAATGCCAGAGTGCGGCTGCACATAGGCATAGTCGGCTCCGAAGAGTGCCTTGGCGTGATCCGCAGCGAGGGTCTCTACCTTGTCGACGTATTCGCAGCCTGCGTAGTAACGCTGGCCGGGAATGCCCTCGGCATACTTGTCGCTGAACCAGTTGCCCATCGCCAGCAGCACGGCCGGAGACGCGTAATTCTCGCTGGCGATGAGTTTGAGCTGGCTCCGCTGATTGTCGAGCTCACCGCGGATGTGCGATGCGATGGCCGGTTCGACGGCGGCAATGACATCAAGGGCCGCTCGATATGCGTCGGCTTCGGTTGTTTCGACACGGGGCATGGGGTCGATGCTCATGCGCGGCAGGCTAGCCATCTTGCCAAGCGGCCCGGTGCTCGAGCCCCGCACTGATCCGTGCAGGCGTGGTTATCTGGGCTTCTGGACGTCTGGCGCTGCTTTGTCGGTGCGGCGGCCGAGAACGACCGGGTGACGTAGATGGCCACCGTCGGGCCATTCGCCATAGGCGATCTCGACGACATGGTTTGGTTCGCACCAAAGCACCTGTCGATCTCGGGGCAGGTCAACCTCGTCAACGAACGGCGACGTGGCGCGGCGAACCACAAGCTCGTCCCACTCGGAGATTGTTGCCTGGCTGAGACCGCTTCCGGCGCGCCCGGCGTAGCGAAGCCCGCTGGGATCGTGATAACCAAGCAGCAGGGAGCCGATCGAACCGGTTCGCTGACCGAGTCCGGTCGTCCAGCCCCCGACGACAAATTCTTGGCGTCCCTGGGGTTTGATCTTGCGCCAATCGCTCGATCGGCGGCCGGGTTGGTAGGTCGAACTCGTGCGTTTGGCGACGATGCCTTCGAGGCCGAGAAGGTTGACGGCGTCGAGCAGCGGATCAGGGTCGCTTTCGGGTGTGGCCAGTTTCCAGTTCGGGCCGGGTTCGACGAGGTCGTGCAAGAGCTGGCGTCGTTGATCGAGTGGTAGAGCCGTGGTGTCGTGGTTGTGTAACCCGAGCAGGTCGAACACGACATACATGACCGGATTGGCCCGAGCTCGACGGGCGGCCTCGCCGGCGTCGGTGACGTGCATGCGATGTTGCATGGCACCAAAGCTCAGCCGGCCGTTATCGAACGCGATCAACTCGCCGTCGAGAATAAGCATGTCGACGCCGTCGGCGAGCACCGCCATCGAAGCAAGTTCAGGGAAGCTCGCGGTCACGTCTCGCTCGTTTGCGGACTGCACCCGAACGCCGGTGGGCGTGACGAACGTAATTGCTCGCATGCCGTCGTACTTGAGCTCAAAGGTCCAGTCGTCGCCGGTTGGTGGTTCGGCGGCGCTCGCGGCTTTCATCGGTGCGATGGTTTGGCGGCCATCGCTAGCCGGAGGTGGGGCCGTGGTCACCGGCGCAATCGTAGGAGCAGCGCTGCGGGTTGACCGAGGCGTCCTTCGATGACCGGACGCACGTCGACGCCGATTCGAGTGCAAATTCGTCTAGCATCAGGAGCAACATTGGCCACACGCCCCACATGGCGGGTGGCCCCTGGCCTCGCCGGCAATAGCTAGCAACCCGGCGATGTGCCGGACCACTTCAGTCATCGAACCTTGGAGCCCCCACATGTCGGACATCGTTGCAGTGACCGGACGACAAGTACTCGATTCGCGAGGAAACCCAACCGTCGAAGTTGAAGTCGCGCTCACCGGCGGTGCCGTGGGCCGAGCGATCGTGCCATCGGGAGCGTCAACCGGTGCATTTGAGGCGGTTGAGTTGCGCGATGGAGCAAACGAATGGCGAGGCAAAGGGGTTGCCACCGCAGTCGGCAACGTGAACGGAGAAATCGCTGCCGCCGTCCGAGGGATGTCGGCCTATGACCAGCGAGAACTCGACCAGGCCATGATCGGGCTCGACGGCACCCCCAACAAGGAGCGGCTTGGTGCCAACGCAATCCTGGGCGTCTCACTCGCTGCCGCCCACGCTGCTGCGGCGGATCGCTCTGTGCCGTTGTACCGCCATGTGGGTGGAGTGAACGCGCATGTGCTTCCGGTTCCCATGCTCAATGTGCTGAACGGCGGCGAGCACGCAGACAACAACGTCGATCTGCAGGAATTCATGGTTATGCCAATCGGTGCTGCCACCTTCAGCGAAGGTCTGCGATGGGGCGTTGAGACGTACCACGCACTCGCTGCGGTCCTCAGCAGCCGTGGATTGAGCACCGCCGTTGGAGACGAGGGCGGCTTTGCCCCCAATCTCGACACGAACGAACAGGCAGTGCAGCTACTCATCGAAGCCATCGAAGCAGCCGGCCGGACCCCAGGTGACGACATCGCCATCGCGCTCGACCCGGCATCGACCGAGTTCTTCGCCGACGGCACCTACAACCTCGAAGGCGAAGGGCGTCGCCTAACGCCAGCCGAGATGGTCGGTTACTACGCCGATCTCAGCGAGCGCTATCCCATCGTCAGCATCGAGGACGGCATGGCCGAGGAGGACTGGGACGGATGGAAGCACCTCCAAGCCGAAATTGGGCATCGGGTACAACTTGTTGGCGATGACCTCTTCGTGACGAACGTCGACCGGCTCAGCCGAGGTATCGCCGAACAGGCTGCCAACTCGATTCTGGTCAAGGTCAACCAGATAGGAACGTTGACCGAAGCACTCGATGCAGTTGACATGGCGAACCGAGCAGGCATGACGGCGGTCATGTCTCATCGCTCAGGTGAGACCGAAGATGCAACGATTGCTGATCTGGCCGTTGCCACGAACTGCGGTCAAATCAAGACTGGCGCACCTGCCCGCAGTGACCGAGTGGCCAAGTACAACCAGCTTCTTCGTATCGAATCAGACCTCGGAGACGCCGCCGTCTACCGAGGCGCGTCAGCGCTGGCCGCCGGGTGACACCGCAATGAAGCGTCTCTTCTTCGACTTCGTCGCCCCGCTGCTGGTCGCGCTGGTGATCTTTGCCGGACTGTTTGCCTTTGCGTTTCCTAGCGCCGTTTGGCTTGATCAGCGGGCCGAAGCCCAAGAGGGAGAGCAGGAAATGCTTGAGCTTCGCGTTGAGTCTGAATTGCTTCGCGCGGATATCGCCCGGCTGCAGACGGCCGGTGAAGTTGAGCGGATAGCGCGCGAGGACTTCAACCTGGTGTTTCCTGGCGAAGAGGCCTATGCGTTGTTGCCCGCACCCGAAGGCCCAGTCACCGTGCCGACCAGCTGGCCGTTCGCCGTCATCCATGATCAGGCCAACCGCAGCACGAACTAGCGCCCGCAGCCGTCGAACAACGGCATTGGTGCTGACGGCAGACATTCGAGCGATACCGGTGGGCTCGTGCGCACGGTTCGGGCACATCGGCTTGTGGCCGAGGTGCATGGCGAGGTGTATGCCGGTGTGCGGGCCCCTGGGGTATCGCACGGGCTGCTCGGCCGTGACTAGTGCGTACCCTAAAACCCGATGACGAGCGAGCCTGCACAACCCGTGAGCCAGCGAACCTTCGATCCGTCCACGGTTGGCGAGGTCACCGAGGGACTTGCCGATCACGATTACCTCGCTGACGAAGCACTCGCAACGGCGGTCTTTCTGGCGATCCAACTGCGTCGGCCGCTGCTGCTTGAGGGCGAAGCCGGCGTCGGCAAGACCGAAGTTGCCAAGGCGCTGGCCCGCTGGTCGGGTGGACGTTTGATCAGACTCCAGTGCTACGAAGGGCTCGATGCGGCGCAGGCCGTATACGAGTGGGACTACAGCCGCCAGTTGCTGCATCTGCGCACCCGCGAAGCGGTCGGAGACCTGGGTGCCGACGCAGAAGCCGTCGAAGACACTCTGTACAGCGAGAAGTTTCTCGTCAAACGACCACTGCTCGATGCGATTGCGCACGATGACCCGGTGCCGCCGGTGCTGCTCATCGACGAGGTTGACCGCGCCGATGATGAGTTCGAAGCATTTCTGCTCGAGATCCTGTCCGAGTACGCCATCACCGTGCCCGAACTCGGACGATTCGCTGCGACCGTCCCTCCGCTGGTGATCATCACATCGAATCGAACCCGTGACGTGCACGACGCCCTCAAACGGCGGGCGCTCTATCACTGGGTCGACCACCCAGGCTTTGCTCGAGAAGTCGAGATCATTCGACGCCGCACCGACGGCGTCACTGATCGACTCGCTGGCCAGGTTGCCATGGCCGTTGCCCAGTTTCGCGGCCTCGGTTTGTACAAGCCGCCCGGGGTCGCCGAGAGCATCGACTGGGCGCAGGCCATGCAGCGCCTCGAACAAAGCTCATTGACCCTCGCTGCTGCCGACGCCAGTCTCGGCACGGTTCTCAAGTACCGCGAAGATCTCCAGCGAGTCCGAGACGCAGGCCTCGATGGCATCGTCGCCGAGGCGGCGCAGCAGCTGCCGTGAGCGGTGAACCGGGGCCCCCGGCCGGCCGTCGGCTGATCGATGCTCAACCCGAGCTTCCCGAAGGTCGCCATGTGGACCGCAATACGATGCCGGTGTTGGCCGCAGGGTTTGTGCGAGCGCTACGCATGGCCCAGATCGAGGTACCTATTGGAGCGACGCTCACATTCGTGCGCGCGCTCGCTGCAACCGAGGGCCTGGACCGGTCCGCTCGCTACTGGTGTGGTCGCCAAACGCTCATAACCCGCTCGGAAGACTTTGCGACCTACCACCGGGTGTTCGGCTCCTACTGGGTAGGAGCAGAAACCGATGCCGGCGGCATCACCCAGACAATCGAATCAACGGTTGCAGTCGACGTAGCCGACGACGGCGCGGACGGCGAAAGCAATGAGGGCGACGATGACGATGCTGGCGAGCCCGACATCGTTATGCGCTACAGCGCGGTCGAAGTGCTGCGGAACAAGGACTTTGCTGACTACTCGCCTCAGGAACTGGCCGAGCTCGCTCATCTGATGGCGCAGATACGCGTCGGCGGAGCCGAGCGATCGTCGCGGCGGCTGCTGGCGACCAAGGCGGCGCGAGGGCGCCACGATCTACGTCGAACAGTTCGCCGTTCGCTGGCCAGCGAAGGGGAGGCGATACGCGTCGCTCGACGGGCTCGAAGCAGCCGTCAGCGTCGGGTCGTGCTACTCGTCGACATCAGCGGCTCGATGGAGACCTACGCCCGAGCGCTGTTGCGCTTTGTCCATGCCACGGTTGTCGCCCGCGGCCGCGTTGAGGCCTTTGCTCTGGGCACGCGACTGACTCGGCTCACCCGGGAGCTGGCAACTCTCGACCCTGACCGGGCCCTCGACAATGCAGCGGCGGCGGTTGAGGACTGGTCTGGTGGGACCCGGCTCGGCGATTCGCTGCAGGTATTCAACGACGAATGGGCGGTTCGTGGCATGGCCCGCGGAGCGGTCGTCGTCATCTTGTCTGATGGTTGGGACCGTGGCGACCCTGACGTGATGACCGAACAGATGGCACGCCTGCGACGGATCGCGTACCGCATTGTCTGGTCGAACCCGCTCAAGGCAACCGACGGGTACGCCCCGCTGGCTCGCGGCATGGCGGCGGCGCTGCCATTCCTCGATTCGTTCGTTGAAGGGCATTCTCTGGGGGCGCTTGAAGAACTTGCCGAATCGATCAACCGCTCGGTGGACCAGGATCGCACCGTGGCGCTAGCGTCGATCCGGTGAAGGACATCCTCGACGACGTGGTCGCCTGGCGGTCTGCCGGTAAGCAGGTCGCTGTCGCTCGCGTGGTCGACATCGAAGGATCGGGTCCTCGTGACCCGGGTGCGGCTATGGCCGTCAACGAAGACGGCGAGGTCGTTGGATCGGTGTCGGGTGGCTGTGTCGAAGGCGCAGTTGTTACCGAGGCGCTCGACATCATCGATAGCGGCGACCGGCGCATGGTGACGTTCGGGTTCAGCGATGACGAGGCCTTTTCGGTGGGTCTCACGTGTGGCGGCACTATTCACCTGTTCATCGAGCCGCTCGACTGGTGACCTCCAACCTGTTCGAGGTCTATGCCCGCACGCTGCGCGAGGAACAGGCGGTCAGCCTTGTCACCGTGGTCGATGGGCTCCATCTCGGAGCAAAGATGCTCATCCGGCCCGATGTCGATGCCGTGGGTTCGTTGGGCGACGCTGAGCTCGATCGCGTGGTTGAGCGCGATGCGCTAGCTGAACTCGAGGTCGGCCGCAGCGGGGTCCGCAGCTACGGCCCACAAGGCCAACAACGCGAGACCGATGTGACCGTCTTCGTTGAGTCGCATGCACCAGCGCCGGTGATGATCATCTTTGGCGCTGTCGACTTCACCGCAGCGCTCGGCGATGCCGCCAAGCTGCTCGGTTTTCGGGTCGTTGTCGCCGATGCCCGGCCGGTGTTTGCCACCTCGGCCCGCTTCCCGATGGCTGACGAGCTGCGCGTTGCGTGGCCCGACGCGGTGTTCGATGAGTTCGGAAGCGAACTCGGTGCCCGCGACGCCGTGGCGATCCTGACCCACGACAACAAGTTCGATGTGCCCGCTGTGGTTCGAGCGCTCGATACATCGGTTGGCTACATCGGGGTGATGGGCAGCCGCAAGACACACGATTCGCGAACCGAACGGTTGCGCGAATCAGGAGTGACCAACGACGGGTTGGCCCGACTTCGATCACCAATCGGTTTGGACATCGGCGGACGAACTCCCGAGGAAACCGCAGTGTCAATCTGCGCGGAGATCATTGCGCTGCGGTCGGGGCGCCAGGTAGCGGCGCTGCGCGACACCACCGGGCCAATCCACCAGCGCTGATCGGGGCGATCCCAGCTGGTGGCCAGCGTCAGGCCGACTTGTCTCGCACATACAGCGGGCATCGCCATTCGGGGCGAGTTTCGCCGTCAACGCTGAGCAGGAATGTGTAGCCGACGCCAGGCGTCAGGCGAAGTGCGGACAAATTGATCGCCAGCGCGACCCCAAGGGGAGTGCCGGCCCGGAGCCCCGCAGGGCGGCCTGCTTCGAACCGCCCGGTGACCGACAATGGCTTGTCACCTGCCTGCACGGGACGGCCATCTTCGTCGAGCAGGTCGATCGTCCATACGTGGGCGATATTGGCCCGATCCCACGGGACCGTCACGTGCATGGCGATCGCGAGGGGCTGCGGATTCGGACCAATGACCGAAAGCCCGCCGCCGAGCATGAAGAGTTTGCCGTTTGTTGCCTGGGCGGCATCGCACAACATCATGGCAATCCGCAGGCCTGAGGGTTTGCCGAGTTCATCCATGGCGACACCCTATTGGCGCACTGCGTCGCTGGTCGGCGGTGCGGCTGCTTCTGGGTTAGGTGTTGCAGGTGTGTTCGTTCACCGAGCCGAATTTGGGCGCACGAGCGTGAAGACGTGAAGAGAGGTGACGACCGACCGGTCGCAGAACCCGATGCCGCCGCCAGACTGGCCGGGTGTCTGATCTCACGCCTTTGCCGGGACTTGATGGTTCCGAGCCTCCGACTGCTGCTAACGCTGCGCGCCCTGGCGCTGCCGCGCCTGACGCCCACACGCAGGCGCCGCGTTCTTCGTCGGATGACGCCGAGCGGAAACCCACCGACCTGCAAGCGCTGGGCGAACCTGCTGCGGAGCCCGGCGACCGCACACCGCCCACCGGAACTCTCGGTGTCATCCTCGCGGCTGGAGCCGGAACCCGCTTCAGCGGCGATGGCCACAAGCTGCTTGCTCCACTCGACAAGCGCCCACTCGTGTGGTGGGCAACGACCCACGCGCTTGCAGCTGGATTTTCGGAAGTGCTTGTGATCGAGGGCCCGGTACCGCTCAGCGACTCGCTGCCAGCCGAGGCTTCGGTCGTGCGAAACGATGACTGGGCTGACGGCCAGGCACGGACTCTGCAGGTAGCTGTCCGATATGCAGCCACGTTCGGTTACGACGCAATCGTGGTCGGCGTTGCCGATCAACCATTTGTTCCCCCGCAGGCCTGGAGAACTGTGGCCAACGCGACGGCGCCGATTGCGGTCGCCAAGTTCGCGCACGGAACGACACCACCGGTGCGTCTCGATGCTGACGTGTGGGGTTTGCTTCCGATCGACGGCGATGAGGGAGCACGACAGCTGCTACGTAGTCGCCCGGAACTGGTCACCGAGGTACCCTGCCCGGGCAGCGATGTTGATGTCGACACGGTCTCTTCGCTCGATCGTGTCCGTCGCGACCCCTTGCGGAAGGAAATGGGTTCATGGACCTAAACAACAGCTTTGAAGTCGACGCGGACCGAGCCACTGCATGGATTGTGCTCAACGATGTTGAACGCATCGCACCGTGCTTGCCTGGGGCCCAACTCCAAGAAATTGACGGTGATCATTTCACTGGCCTGGTGAAGGTCAAGGTGGGGCCGATCACGGCGCAGTACAAAGGCCAAGCGACGTTCGTTGAACGCGACGAAGCCGCCGGCAAGGTCGTGCTCAAGGCTGATGGTCGTGATACGCGCGGCGCCGGTAACGCTAATGCCCGAATTACCGCAACCTTGCATGAGATCGACGCCAATCGCACTCGCGTCGATGTGCACACCGACCTGTCGATTACGGGCAAGGTCGCGCAGTTCGGTCGGGGAGTGATGGCTGACGTGAGCGCCAAACTCATGGGGCAATTCGCCGACAACCTCAAAGAGGTCGTTGCTGCGCAATCCTCGGCAGATCAATCTTCGGTAGCCCAGTCTTCGGTCGGCGTCGGTGAGTCGATTGGTGCACCGAGCAGCACGACGAGCGATACAGAACTGGCGTCAACCGGACCTCGCCGCATCGACTCGCCCGAGGTCGACGCCGTCGATCTGCTCGACGCAGCTGGCGCTTCGATGTTCAAACGGCTGATCCCTGCTGGCGCAGCCGCGGTTGTTCTGTTCGTGCTGCAGCGGGTGTTGCGGGCGCGTCGAGGCTGACTGGCCGGTGAAGCCACCAGATTCTACCGAGATTGCTGAGATCGCCGAGCTGCTTGGCCGTCAGCCGCAGGGCCTGTTCGAAGTCGTCGTGCGCGACGACCGCGGCACCGCCCGCGTGATCCGGAATCATCCGATTCTTGACACCGGACAACCCATGCCTACGTTGTACTGGCTCGTCTCGCCGCACGATCGACTGGTCGTCAGCCGTCTCGAGTCGAGCGGGGGCGTTACCCAGGCCGAAGAGATGGTCGACCCAGACATGCTGGCGGCGGCCCACGATTCGTACCGCGCCGAACGCGATGCTTTGATTTCCAACGACTACACCGGGCACCGGCCGAGTGCAGGCGTCGGCGGAACCCGTGTCGGGGTGAAGTGCCTGCACGCTCATTACGCGTGGTTCCTGGCCGGGGGAGCTGACCCGGTTGGGGCATGGGTCGCCGACCAGCTTGCCGAGCGCCCGACTGGCTTCCCGACCGAACGCGACCGTGAGGAACGTGATCGCCGGGTCCAGGATCGATCGCCATGACCAGCGCGATCGCGGCCATTGACCTCGGCACCCATTCCGCACGACTGTTGATCGAGCGTGATCGACAGACGCTGGTTCGTCGCGTTGAACTCACTCGCCTCGGTGAAGCAATGGGGACATCACGCACGATCACCGACGCGGCACTCGAACGGAGCGCGACGGCACTGCGGGCGTTTCGCTCCGACATCGATGCACACGACGTGGGAACGACATCGATCGTGGCTACGTCGGCCGCCCGTGACGCCACCAACGGTCAGGTGTTCGTCGACATGGTCGAACACATTTTGGGAACGCCACCGACGGTCCTGAGCGGAGACGACGAGGCCGCATTGGCCTTCGCTGGAGCAACAGCAGAGCTCGACACAGGCGACGGTCCATTCCTCGTCGTCGATATCGGCGGCGGGTCGACCGAGTTCGCCTTCGGGACAGGGTCGTGCGAAGGTCAGATCTCGCTCGATATGGGCTCGGTTCGGCTCACGAACAAGTACATCGAAAGTGACCCGCCTCGCCCCGAAGAGCTGTCTGCGTGTATCACGGTCGCCGATGCGTGGCTCGACGACCTCAACCGGGAGCTCCCGCAGGCGCTCACCGCCCGCACGGTCATCGGGGTGGGCGGCACCATCTCGACCGCGGCAGCCGTTGAGTTAGGTATCGACGAATACGACCGGGATCGGTTGCACCACTTTGTGCTCGAACGGGCCGCCGCCGAGGACGTTTTCCGCACGTTGGCGACCGAGTCTCGACAGGATCGAGCTTGGAATCCTGGGCTTCCTGCGGCAAGAGTTGACACGATCGTTGGAGGCATGGCCATACTCGTAAAGACCATGCGGCATCTTGAACTCGACAGCCTGCTCGTCAGCGAGTCTGACCTGCTCGACGGCCTCGCTCTCACCCTTCGATAACCACGTAGCCAATGACGTTGCGACGCCGAGACGACGAACCAGCAGCTTGGGTGATCGGGAACCGAGTCGCGCTTCGGCCCCTGTGTGACCGGGACTTCGACGCGTGGAACGAAGTTCGCTTGGCTAACGATGATTGGTTGACGAAGTGGGAGCCGGCCCAGCCGCCAGGCTCGCCCGACCCTGTACGGGATCGGTCGGTATTCCATCTGCGATGCGACGCTCGTCGACGAGACCGCCAATCGGGCCGCGGCTATGCGTTCGGGGTTTTCGTCGATGGTCGCTTTGCGGGTGAAATGAACCTCAGCGCCATCAACCGAGGTGCGCACCAAAGCGGTTACATCGGGTATTGGATTGATCATCGACTCGCCGGCAACGGGTACGCACCCGAGGCATTGGTCGGCCTGCTCGAGTTCGGTTTCGACGAGCTCGACCTGCACCGGCTGCAGATCTCAATCATTCCCCGCAATGCTGCGAGCCGCCGCGTCGTCGAGAAGCTCGAGATCCGCTCAGAGGGTGTCGCGGAGCGATACCTGCAGATCAACGGGGTGTGGGAAGACCACATCAGGTTCGCCATTACCTCTGAGGAGTGGGCGCTACGCGGCCCAAAGCTATGTCGAACCTGGCTTGGCTAGCGGGTCTGACCTGGTGCCGGGTAGCGAGCCTCGCTGTCTTCTAGCGCCGCGTGTCACCTAACGGCGGCATCGTCGTCGGACTCGGCAGCGAG
Organism: uncultured Acidimicrobiales bacterium; assembly: GCA_937941245.1. GTDB lineage: Bacteria > Actinomycetota > Acidimicrobiia > Acidimicrobiales > UBA10347 > UBA10347. The sequence continues at coordinate 11,035 of CALDYC010000089.1, forward strand.
GAAGCCCATTCCGGTCTCGCACGAGTCGAGCAGCGGGCACCAGGTGCACCCATAACTCGCAAGGCGGCTGGCGGTACGTGGATCGTTCAGCAGCCGCACGTGCCGTTTGGTGCCGTCGACCACCCGCCGCGCGGCGCTGAAGAGGACATCGCTTGTGACCGGCTCGACCGACAGCCGGGATTCGTCGAGGTAGTAGCTCGCTAGCGCACGGGGAGGGGTGCCGAATCGCAGCGTTTCGATCAGCGCATAGAACCGCAGGTCGTCAACGTGTGTTCGTGCCCGTCGCCCGGTCTTGAGGTCAACAATGACCCGTCCGCTTCGATCCCCATCGGGTCCACCGAGAGTGAGGTCGACCTTGCCCCCTAGCTGAATGCGTCCGCCGAACAACTCAACCCGGCCCCGGACTTCTACCGCTGGTCTCCATTGCGGACGTGACCGCAACGGTGGCCAACCATCGAGAAAGGCCTGGGTGGCGTTGACACACTCGCTGCGGAGCTGTGCGCGTTCGGCATCGTCCATATTCCGAAGGAACTCCGAAACAGCCGACCCGTCGTTGGCGAGGGAGCCGATCGCCTCATCGACGAGTTCGCCGGCAAGCGGGATCGTGCGCCAGCTGATCGACAGCTCCACTGCCTTATGCGCAACGGTGCCGCGAGCGGTCGGGATTGACCAGGCAAATGGCTGGTTGTATTCGTGGATGTGTCGCGCTTCGCAGCTCAGAACCTGCGACAGCATGAACTTGCTCAGAAACACCGATTCGTCGCCAAGGCGCTCGACGGTCTCGCCGAGCTCATCGGTCAGAAGATGACGCAAACCCGCTGCTAGGCCGTCTGGAAATGTGGGTCGAGTTGCATGAGCAGCACCAAGCTCGCGGATGACCGACTGCTGCGCATCGTTGAGATGTTGCGTGTCACCAACATTTCCTGCTGGGCTTTGCTTCGTCGCCTCGGGATCGCTCACATGAGCGACTTTAGGACCGAGTAGTCTGTCGTGTGGTCCTCTGTGACCGTGATGTGATTGATGTGGCCGAGAACGCCTTCGGAAGGAACCAGATGAGCCGGCACCGCCGCCTGGGAGTACTGCTTGCACTTGTTGCGATCGTCGCGCTCGGTGCCGCAGCGCTCATTTCGCCCTACGAGGGCCGGTTTGTTTCTGGGCTTCCTGGAATCGAGTCTGACCTCGCCCATAAGGCAGCGTCAACGCTCATCGACGCCGAAGTCCGTGACGCGCAGGTCACCGCGGATGGCCGCGACATCGTCGTGACGCTGCGAAGCGGGCTACCGGAGGGAACCAGCGAGGGCCAGCTTCGGGCGGCGCTACTGTCGGTCGAAGGGGTTCGTGCGGTCACGTTCAATGGTTCTACAGCAGTGACCGCTCGTGATCTGCCGACCGCGGACATCGCAACTGACGCAAACGAAAACGCAGGCAACGACACCGAATCTGACGAGGCGCCGATGGTTGCGGTTGCTTCGAGCGTGGTCCTGGCCTTTGCAGACGGGTCGGCCACGCTGAGCGGTGTCGCTACCTCGCAGGCCGACGCCGACCTCATGACCGACGCCGCAATCGCAGCTCTCGGTGCCGAGGTTGACCTGACGATCGCGGATCGCCCAGACGGCGAAGTGGCATCACGAACGGTGGCAACGAACGAAGCCGAAGCCTTCGCTGCTCTGACGGCAGTTGTCGCAGGGACCTATAGCGAGGCTGAGATGCGCCTCGACGGCGACTTCGTCTCTATCTCGGGCGTGGCATCTTCGAGCGAGGCTGCTTCGATTACTTCTGACGCGATCGCCGATTTGATCGCTGAACTGGGCGTCAATGGAACCGTCGAGGCGACGGTCGCTCAACCAGACGACAGCGACACCGGCGAGAACGACAGCGATGAGACAGATTCGGCTGCCGATGCTGGATCATCAGAGTCCGGCGACGACACTGCTTCGACTGTTGCGCTTCTGGGCGACCTCGTGATCCCCGACATCTCGTTCGTCGACGGCACCGCGGATCTCACCGCCGACGGCGAGGCAGCCGTTGCGGCACTCGCCGCCCAGCTTGATGGACTCTCGACGCCGATTTCGATTCAGGCGTATACCAACGAAGCCGAAGACCCCGATGGCAACGTGCTTCTGAGCACGCTGCAGGCTCGACGGATCGTTTCGGTGCTCGGCAATGCAGGCGTCGATACGTCGCTGCTGAGCTCTGCCGGGCTTGGCGCCCCTAACCCGCTCGCTGACAATGTACGTGCTCAAGACCAGCCGATCGAACGTCGTGTCGATCTGGTCATGATCGAAGGAAACTGACATGTGGTACACGGCACTGCAAATTTTGCTCTGGCTCGCCCTGGCGTTTGTCACCGGCCTCGTCGTCGGTTGGATGTTCTGGCGTCTCGGTCGGCGCGGCGCTGACGCAGATGCGGCGCTCGCAACCGAACGCGACCTCGAGCGTTTGAAGTTCGAACGCGATGAGCTCGAAGAAGAACGGCTTCGACTCGCCGCAGACCTCGATGCTCGAACCCGTCAGGTAGCGGGCCTCGAAACCGGCGCCGCCGCATTTACCGGCACCTTGGACGTGCCCGTTTCGCCAAGGCCGGACGTTGGCGTTTCAACAGCATTCGCATCGGAGTTGGGCATCGACGGCGCCGACGACCTCCGCCTTGGCGACATTGACGGCGACACCGGCCGCTCGTTACATATCGAGACCCCAAACCCTGACGTCGCGTTTGCTGCCCAGCCCGATGTGCCTCAGTTCAACTTTGATGACGACACATCAGACCTGCGGGCACGACTCGACGCAGCCCAAGCCGAAGCGGCACGAGTGAGCGACCTCGAAGCTCGCATCGAGGAACTAACTCTCAAAGCGAACGACGCCGAGGCCCAGGCAGCAGCCGATGGCACCAACGCATCGCTTCGTGTCACCGAACTTGAAACCGAAGTCGCTGGTCTGCGTCATCGGCTACAGGCCGCCGGGTCGGTCGAATCGCGTATCGCCGATCTTGAAGTCGAAGCTGGCCGGGTGGCTGGGCTCGAGGCCCAGCTGGCGTCATTACGAGCCGAACATCAGGGACTGGTGAGCGACTCCTCAGCCCTCGCAGACGCATCCGACACGCAGGTCGCCCACGCTGGCCGTGAGAGCGTTGACGAGTCAACTGCCCGCATCGCCAAACTCGAAGCCGAACTGTTTCAAACTCGCGAAACCTCCGAAGCCGAACTGACCGAGCTTCGGATTCAAGTCGCAGACCTGCAGGCCGACGCAGCCCGCGCAATCGAACTCGAACAGGCATTGGCAGGTGCGCAAGCCGCTCAGGCTCAGGCCGAGCAGCGCTCTGAGGCGGTTACAGCCGGTTCTGGCGAACTCGACCAAGCCCACGCCGAGATTGCTCGCCTGAGCGCGCTCGTGCCTGACACCCAGGCACGCGAGGCTGATCGTGTGCGTATTGCCGCACTCGAGGCTCGGCTGAGCGAGGCCGAGCACGCGTTTGGACGAGTCGAGGAACTCGAGGGCGAACTCGCCGAAGCCCGAAGCCGAAACGACGAGCTCCAGGCTGCTGCCGATCGGGCCGAGGGTGCTGTCGACGAGATTCAGGCCGAAGCCGATCGAGCGCAAGCCGAGGCAGACGTTGCTCGACGGGCGCTTGACGAAGCCCAGACCGAAGCTGACCAAGCCCGCAGCGAGGCCGATGCGGCGATCGCTGAACTAGCGGGAGCTCGCAAGGCTGCCGACGAGGCACGAGCAACAGCAGCGCAAGCGCGGGCCGAAGCAGACGACGCACGTGCCCAAGCGGTGGCGGCGAAGTCCGAAGCCGAGAACCTGCGAACCAACGCGATCCAGGCCGGGGATCAGGCTTCGACCATGCATACCGATCTTGAATCAGCAAGATCTGAGCTTGAGCAGGTACGGGCTCGGCTGGCGACCGCCGAAACCGAGATCGGCACCGCCTCTGAGGCTGCGGCCACAGCCGATGATCGTGCCGCGAGTGCACGTGCTGAGATCGTCACGCTCGAGGAACAAGTTGGGCTGTTGCGCGCCGAGCACAAAGCCGCGGCCGAACGGGCGGACGCAGCTGAGACACGAGCCGCCGAAGCTGAGCAACGTGCGGTAGCCGCCGCCGCTGACGCGGCTGAGGCCCGTGCGTTGATCGCCGAAGCAGACGAGCGGGCGACCGCGGTTCAGCAGAAACACGACGATCTTCTCGAGACCAGCGCCGATGCAGACCGGCTTGCCATGATGACCGCTCAGGTCGCTGGCATGCGCGCCGATGCTGAGAGTGCGCTTGCGCTTCAGGTTGAAAACGCGTCGTTGATCGAACGGTTGGCCAAAGCCGAAGCAGAGGCAGCCGACCGTGCGGAAGCACAACGCGAGCTGGCGAAGACCCGTCTGGCGGCTAGCGAAGCCGAAGCCGCTCTTGTCGCTTCCCGACTAAATGTGTCACGTGCACAAGAGGCTCGGGCCAAGGCGCAAGCCGATGCCGAACAGGCACTCGAGGCCGCCGCTGACGCTCCGCAACTTGCCCGCAAGCTCAAGGCTGCGCAGGGCAAGATCAGCCGTCTCGACTCGTCCCTCGCCAAGCTGCGTGCCGCCGAAGAGGCTGCCCGCTCGGCCCGAACCCAAGCTGAACGCGAAGCGAAGCAGGCACGGGCTGCCGCGGCGAAGTGCGAAACGTCACTTGCTCGGGCCCAAGCCCGTCTCGACAAGGCTGCGAGTGCGTCGTCTAAGCCGTCTAAGCCGTCTAAGCCGTCCAAGGCGGCTAAGACCGCCAAGGCCAAGGCTGTGTCTACGCGACCAGCAACCAAGGCTTCGCGTCGCAAGCCCGCCAAGAAGGCAGCGCCTCGTCAGACAGCTCGACGAGACGACCTCAAGCTGATCAGTGGCGTTGGTCCAACGTTGGAACGACTGCTCAACAACAACGGGATCACAACCTTTGATCAGGTAGCCGCACTGACCAAACCCGAGATCGCTGCGCTCGATGCCAACCTTGGAAGCTTCCGTGGTCGGATCGTTCGTGACAACTGGAAGTCTCAAGCTCGCACCCTGGCCAAACAGCGGGATCGCAAAAACCGCTGATCTGAGGTGTCACACCGCTCTGCCATGATCATGTCGTGGTGGAGTCACGTGCAGTTCAATTCGCAGAGACCGCGAGATCGCTGTCTAATCGAGCCCGGTCGCTTGGGCTCGACGCGCCGATCTTTCGTTCTCCACCCCGCCGCCTCGGGGTTAGCCGCACACTGCGGCGAAGACCAGATGGTCAGCCGGTCGTGGCGATCTCGATCCGGGGACGCCCATGGGCAGCGGTAGTCAGCGACCTCATCGAGGGTGTGCTGGTGGTCAACTCGCTGGTTGGGGCCGATCTTGTCCGTGCCCGCGACGACCTGTGGCAGCATTGCGCCGAATCGATTGAGCTAGCAGCGTGACTCGTAGTTCGTCGACGGTCGCTACTGCGTGGCTGCGCTGCCAACGTCGTCCGCCGGCTCGTTGACCGCCACATCGACCCAGATCGGGCGATGATCGCTGCCGATCGCTTCTCCGTGGTGATGAGCGAGCGGAAGCAGACCGCTGTTTGCCAGGGCCCGATCCAGCCGCAGGATCGGCCACGGCAGCCTGCCCCCGACGGGCCACGTTGCTCCGTGACCTTTGCCGGTATCTAAGAAGATGTCTGTCAAGCCGGTGTCGACGAGCACCTGAAGTGGCCGATGCTGCATGGTGGCATTGAAGTCGCCCATCACCAGTAGCGGTGCAGATTCGGCTTCGGCGATGGCTGACAATTCCGAGTACTGATCCTTCCACAGCTCAATCGACCCGTTAGTTGTGGGGGCAATGAGGTGCACGTTGATCACACGAATGTCGGCATCGCCGACGGTCACGGTTCCGTGTGTCATCGGCCATCCAGCTACCCAAAGCACGTCGCCTTCGAGCGGCCAGCGCGAGAAAATGGCTGATCCGTAGAATCCTTCTCGAGGGTCGAGAATCTGGAACGGATAGTCGGCAACCGCAGCCGTCGCAAGGATCGCGTCAAGGCCAGCTTGGTCGAGCTCTTGGACCAAGATCACACCAGCGGATACGCCGGCGAGTTGGGCAAATGCTTGCGCAGCCTCGGCGTCTGCGGCGGCAAGGTTGGCGCTTGCAACCCGCAGGGCGGGAGCAGCGGGGACGTCGCGCTGGGACCCGAACCCCGTGTCAGAGCTCAGCCATTGCCATGCGGGGACCAAAAGCACGAGACATGCCAAGCCGAGCGTGACGCTTCTCCGAGCCCACGCGACAGGTGCGGCGACGATCGAGGTCAGCAGCAGAAACGGGGTAACGGCAGCGATCAGCACCAGGTTGGGGGTTCCCAGCGACGTCGACGCGCGGAGAATCGCCAGGACCGCGAGCAACAACAGCCATGCCCACGACAAGCGAACCGCAACGATCTGCACGGTCCAATCATTGACCAGATCGGTCTGTTTGTGGCGGCACTGCCAGCGCTACGTGAGCTGTTCCGTCGTGGCGCTCATGGTCAGATGCCCGGTCAGGGGTGAACTGGTCAGATTACCCATCCAGGCCAATGCCCAGTCGGGGCTTAGACTTGGGAGCGATGACTCGTACTGACCGCCGCAGGCACCGGGCAACATGACGCCTTGGCGACCGACCCGCAGCTTGGCGGTCGTGGTCGCCTGCGCTCTCGTTGCTGGTTTGCTGGCGGCGTGGGTCTGGGCAGGTCGAGTTCAGGCTGATCAGGTTGAACAGCGCGATGACCTCAATCTGTTCCTCGACGCATCGTCTGCTGGGTGGGCCGAAGCGACCAATCAGTTCTTTGGTGTTCCTGAATCGGCGGTAGACACGATCGCTGCGGTAGCTCCTCGGTTGAATTCCAAGGAGGCACTGCTGACGCTGCTTGGTCAGACCGTGAACAACCATCCCACCTTTGATTCGGCGTTCATTGGCTACCCCGATGGGGGACTGCTGTTCGTCGGGCGCTCCGATGAATTCGTCGACGGCGGGTTCACCACCCGCGAGATCACCTTCGATTCGGGTGAGCGCGTGGTGAAGGTCGGCACCGCTGGCCGGGATCTGGTCGAAGTTGGGTCACAGGTCGACGAAGACGACGAATTCGATCCTCGATCACGGCCGTGGTACCAGCCGATTGCTGGCGGATCAGCGGAGATATGGACCGATCCGTATGTCTTTGCATTCAACGGCGAGCCAGGCATCACACATAGCGTTGCTGTCAGGCAGAACGACGCGCTCGTTGCCGTCGTGGGCATCGATATCCGGTTGACGCAACTCAGTAGCTTTCTTGACGAGCTCCGGCCCGGACCGAACGGCGAAGCCCTCGCCGTCGACGCGAACGCACAGGTAATCGCCAGCTCAACGTTGAATGACTCGGGGGCACAGGCGGATCGAGGCGGACGTTCGGTCGTCCCGTTGGGCGAGTCCGACGACCTGGTCAGGCTCGTCGAGACCCTGCGGGTCGACCCCGACCGGTCAAGTTCGGCACTGGTGTCTGACCGAGGGCGAACCACTGTCGCACGTTCCGCTGGTTCGGGGAGTACGTGGTACATCGCCATTCGGGCGTTTGACGAGGATTTCCTCGGAGCTCCCACCGTGGCCAAGACTGAGAATGCGATCGCGATCGCCGGTATCGCGTTGAGCGCGTCGGTGATGGCTGGGCTCGCAGCATGGTCCGTCACGAGGTACCTGAACGTGTTGCGTCGCGACGCCGCCTATGACGAACTGACCGGCGTTTTCACCCGTAGAGCCCTGAAACGCAAGCTCGAACTGGGGCTGCGCTCCGAGTCGGCGGTTGTGGCGATCATTGACCTCGACCGTTTTAAGGCGATCAACGACGAGCATGGTCACCTTGTCGGTGACGAAGTGCTCGTAACGCTTGCGGAGCGCATCGCTGGGTTTGCCGCCGACAACGAGAGTCACGCCGGTCGGCTCGGAGGCGATGAGTTCATGATCGTCGCTCAAAATGACCTGCCATGGGACGTGCTGAACGAGTCGCTCGCCGTCCCCGTGCGCACGGCTGGCGGGCTTCGGTTTGAGCTAAGCGGCAGCATCGGTGTTGCCCACTCGTTGGGGAGCGCTTCGCTCAGCGTCGACGAGTTGATGAGCCGGGCGGACAGCACGCTCTTTATCGCCAAACGTGACGGCGGCAATCAATGGCGAGTGTGGTCCGACGAACCACCACCGGCCGCGTCGTGAGTTCGTCTGTCGCCCGACGGTCCGTGGCATCGCTACCCTCGTCGAACGAGCCCGGGTGGCGGAATAGGCAGACGCAGAGGGCTTAAACCCCTCAGGGGGGAAACCCCCGTACGGGTTCAAGTCCCGTCCCGGGCACCGTTGCATCGAGGCAGAGGTTCGCCACGATGATGTGAGCCGACGGAGCGGCATTTGGAGCGCCGAGTTCCGCCGGACCCGGTATCGGTAACAGACCGTTGACCGTCTGACCCGCCAGCCGGTTGGGCAGACTGGTTTGATGAGCGATTGGGATGACGCCGAGATCGAACGTTCGACGATTTGCTCGGCGTGTGGCGTGAGCGCGTTACCTTCGGAACGCCCCGGCGAAGCGTCGGTCTGCGAGAACCCCAACTGCGACGCGTTCGACGAACCCGTGTCGTGAGTCCACCGCTTTTAAACGACGACGGCCTGGGGCAGCTGCGGGCGATCTCGCTGATCGAGGCCTGTTCGTATATGGCGCTGCTGGCTGCGATGGTCCTCAAGTACAGCGGGAGCACCGCAATGGGAGTATCGGTTCTTGGCCCGGTCCACGGCATTCTCTATCTCATTTTCGTCGCCGTGCTGGTCCGTGACCGGCTGCGGTTGGGCTTCGACTGGGGTCGCACAGTGGTGGCCGCAGCGATCGGCTCGCTTCCGCTAGGCGGCTTTTGGCTCGAACGCACGTGGTTTGCGCAAAGGTCGTCACATGACGACGAACGATGAACAACCCGTGGATCAGCGGTTGCCGACCCCGACATACTCATCGGGGAGCAGCACCCGCCGCTCGTCTTTGAGGCCGTCGTCAAGGCTGGTCCGGGTGGCCCGTCCTCCTTCGAGTCGACCATCAGAACGCTCGTAACCGGTAGTGCGCTGCCGGGTCGTTCGCCCAAGCGGAGCAGCAAGCGCTTTGAAGTCAGCTTCGGTCAGGCCCTGGCCATGCATGGCCCCAGCCGCTCGGCTGATGTTCTCGTCCATCAGCGTGCCACCCAGGTCGTTCGCGCCCGCCTGCAGAATCTGGTGAGCGCCCGCGATGCCAATCTTGACCCAGGACACCTGGACGTTGTCGATATGGCCGTGATAGGCGATGCGGCCGATCGCGTGCATGAGCAGAATCTCTCGAAAGGTCATGCCACGACGAGCCTGGCGCTGGAGGTATATGGGCGACGCCATGTGCACGAACGGCAGCGGAATGAACTCGGTGAAGCCACCGGTTTGCTTTTGTAGCGAACGGGTGCGGACCATGTGTCGGGCCCAGCTAATCGGCTGTTCGATCGAGCCGCACATGATGGTGATATTCGAGTGCAGGCCAATCGAATGGGCAGCCTCGTGGACCTCAAGCCACTGTTCGGTATTGATTTTGTCTGCACACAGCACTGCTCGAACTTCGTCGTCGAGAATCTCAGCAGCAGTGCCGGGCAACGACTTCAATCCAGCATCTTTCAGCATCTGCAAATATTCAACGAGCGGAACGTCGAGACGCTTCGCTCCTTCGAATACTTCGAGGGCCGTGAACCCATGCACATGTAAATCGGGAACGGCTTCTTTGACGGCTCGGGTCACCTCGATGTAGTAGTCGCCGTCGAAGCTGGGATGGATGCCGCCCTGCAGTGTGACTTCGGTCGCGCCGAGTTCGGCGGCCTCGATGCACCGTTCTTGCATCTGTTCGAGGGTGAGGAGGTAGGGGTTGCCGCGCAAATTGAGTGAAAGCGGACCTTTCGAGAACCCACAGAATCGGCACTTGAAAGTGCAGACATTGGTGTAGTTGATGTTGCGGTTGTGCACCCACGTGAGCACGTCGCCAACGGTCTCGCGTCGAAGTTGATCTGCCATCTCGGCAACGGCGGCGACCTCGGGACCGCGGGCACCGAACAATGTGACAATTTCGCTCTCGCCGACCTCTTGGCCAGACCTGACGCCGGCGAGGACCTCGCCGACGGCACCGCCAGCCGAAGAATGAGCGGGCACGATGACCGGCGGTGGGTTCTCGGCGCCCGAGTACCAGACCGTGGATTTGTCGCCGATCACGACAACGTCAGCGCCGTCTTCGACCTTTGCCGCTTGCATGGTGCGCTCAGGAAATACTGCGCCAGGGTCGTCGCGGCCGAGACCTTCGGCATCGGACCGGTCAAGGACAACAAAACGGTTTGCGGGGTCGAGCCACCGCTCAGGGTCGAGGGCGAACTCGGGGTAGATCGTCAGTCGCGGGGCAAGTACGTGGCCACGTGCCTGCGTCACGTCTGCAAGTCGGTCGATATCTGGCCACGGGCGCTCTGGGTTGACGTGGTCAGCGGTGACTGGCGATACCCCGCCCCAGTCATCGATACCTGCGTCGAGCAGGCTCGCGAACTCGTCTGACAGGTTTGGTGGCGCTTGCAGGTGGATGCTGGCCGGAAGGATCATGCGGGCCAACGCGATTGCCTGCAGGTAGGCGTCGGTCGGGCACGTCCATGCACCTGGCGCCACCGTGCCCGGT
>CALDYC010000090.1 GCA_937941245.1 uncultured Acidimicrobiales bacterium
GTTGGAACACGGTGCGAACGGCGCGCTCGCTTTCGCCGACGTACTTGTCGAGCAGCTCAGCGCCCTTGACCGCAAAGAACGCGCATCCGGCCTCGTGAGCGAGGGCCTTGATGACAAAGGTCTTGCCGGTGCCGGGCGGACCCCACAGCAAAATGCCCTTCGGGGGCTCGATGCCAAGACGTTCAAAGCGTTCGGGCTCGGTCATCGGCCAGATGACGGCTTCGGTCAGGCGTTGCTTGACGTTGTCGAGGTTGGCGACCTTGTCGAATCCAAAGCCCGTGATCTGGCCCATCGGCACCGAACCGAGTGACGGATTTGTCGATTCGACCGCTGCGAGCGCCGTGTCGGTAGTGACATCGCTATCGCTGCTTGCCGCAATCGACGAAGCCTGCAGGACCGATGCAAGAACATCGGAACCCGAGAAGCCTGAAGATTGCGTCGCGAGGCGATGAGAGTCAACGGTGCTGCCGCCTGGAACGCGAGCAAATGCTGCTTCGAACAATCGTTGCCGGCGATCAAGGTCCGGTGGCGGCACCGTGACGACACGAGGAAGCAACGGCGATGCCGAAATGGACTCGTGCAGATCAGCGACCGAATCCACGCCCAACACGCAAACGACCTGCGGCTTTGCTGCGACCTCTTCGAGGAACCAACGCACCACGGCAATGAACTGGGTGCGAAAGGTCGATAGTGCATCGTCGCCCGTGAGCGTTTCGAGACGATCGACAAAGATCACCCTCGCACCCTTGGCCGCGTTGACCGCAGAGGAGAGACGGTCGAGCAGCCGTTCTGGTTTGAACACCCGAGAAATGTCGACCTCGTGGACCGAGGATCCCGCCCGCGCGGCTGCGGCGTTGACAAGCTCAGACTTACCGCAGCCGTTGGGGCCTTCGAGCAACATGCCAGCGACGCGTGGCAGGTTCCACGATGTCGCAAGATCATCGGAGGTGGCGAGCAGCGAGAACCAGCCGCTCATCAGCTCAACTTCGTTGTCGAGTCCTGCGAGCAGCGCATCGGCGATTTGAGGAACCGGAGCCGAGGAAGCGCCGCTCTCCGGTTCTGTTGCAGCGTGGCCGATCTCGGTCTCGGTCTCGATCCCGGTCCCGGTCCCGGTCTCGGGTACGGCTGGACGAGCAGCGGGTGTCGACACGGTTGGCGCAGGTTGGGTCAGCGCCGGTTGCGTTACCGGGGCCGCCGTGGGTTCCGCAGTTCCGCTTGCGAAGCGGGTCGACGGCCCAACTCGGCCTGCGCCGTCTGGTTCGACCGAGACGACTCGAAGTTCTGCAGCAACACTGCCCGGTAGGTACGCGGCGTCGATACGGCGCCGGTCTCCGTTGGTCATCGCGGTGGCGTTGAATACGCGGGCGAGAACTCGCGACTCAACCTCGTGAGGTTCGAACCGCACGACTTCGGCAACCGGCAACATCGCCCGGGTCACATCGACATTCGCCCCCGCTCGTAACCCGGCGTTCGCCAACATCTCGTCATTGAGCACCAGGTCGTTGGGGCCGTCGGTGTCGCCGGCTTGGACCGGCACGTGGGTATCGCCAACCGCAACCACCCCGCCGTGAGGAAGCCCGAGCGTGCGGAGAAGAATCGAATCGGCAACCGCTGCCGTCACATCGCCGGCTCGGATCGTGAAGCGCATTGGCTCATCGTAGGTGTCCGTCTCATGCACTGTGCAGAGAACAGCCGGTCGGATTAGCGTCGGATCGGCAACATCTTCGTGCCACTGGACCCGCTTGTTCGCCAAGCCAGCACAGGGAGACTCATCATGGGAATGCAACAAACGCCGCTGCTTATGCACCGGCTGGTCGAACGCAGCGCGATCGTTGCGCCCGACGAAGAAATTGTCACGGCGACCGAAGACGGCGTGCGACGCCAGACCTACCGCGAAACCAGAGCGCGGGCCCACCAACTTGCCCATGCCCTGCAGGCTGAGGGCATTGAGTTCGGTGATCGCGTGGGCACGTTCATGTGGAACGGGTCCCGCCACCTTGAGGCCTACTGGGCGTCGGCGGGAATGGGGATCTGCCTGCACACGCTGAACATCCGGCTCGGTCCCGCTGACCTTGAGTACATCATCAACCACGCCGAGGACCAGATCATCATCGTCGATGCTGATCTGCTCCCGGCGCTCGAACCGCTCGCGGGCAAGATTCCGACTGTCCGCAAAGTGATTGTGGCGACTGAGCCCGGCTTCGAGGGTTGGGCCACCGAGCTGCCCCACGCAATTGACTACGACGACTTCATTGCGGGCCATGCTGACGAGTTTCAGTGGCAGGACTTCCCCGAGACGTCGGCGCTCGGGCTTTGTTACACGAGCGGAACCACTGGTGATCCAAAGGGTGTTGAGTACGAACACCGTTCGCAGTACCTCCATACCCTGACTCAGTCGCTGACCGACTCGATGGGACTCAGCGGTGCCGACACGATGTGCGGCATCGTGCCGATGTTCCATGCGCAGGGTTGGGGGCTTCCGTGGGCCGCGACGATGTTGGGCATGAAGCAGGTCATGCCGCATCGGTTTATGGGAGCCGACCGCCTGATCAGGCTCATGGCCGACGAAGCGGTGACGATTTCCGCGGGTGTGCCGACCATTTGGCAGGGGGTAAAGGCCATTGTCGAAGCCGACGCTGGGGCCTATGACCTGAGCGCGCTCGAACGGCTGACCTGCGGCGGCTCTGCGCCGCCTCCGTCGCTGATCCGCTGGTTCGCCGATGAGCTTGACGTCGAAATGATCCAGGGCTGGGGCATGACCGAAACTTCGCCGCTGGGCACGCTTTCGCGACGAGTCATGAAGCGCTCACAGATCGATCTTGATCCTTCGGTGCAGTTCGACAATATGGCCAAGGCTGGCCAGCTCATGCCCGGACTCGACATGCGTATCGTCGATGACGATTTCAACGAGCTGCCGTGGGATGGCGAGTCGGTGGGGGAGCTACTCATCCGTGGGCCATGGATCGCCCGCGAGTACTTCCGCAATCCGCAGCCGACCAAGTTCCACGAGGGCTGGCTCGTCACCGGCGATGTCGCGACGATCGACTCCGAGGCGTATCTCACGATCGCAGACCGTTCGAAAGACCTGATCAAGAGCGGCGGCGAATGGATCAGCTCGGTCGACCTTGAAAACCATATTGTTGCCATGTCCGGTGTCGCCCAGGCCTGCGTGGTTGCATCACCGCACCCGAAGTGGGACGAGCGACCGGTAGCGCTTGTGGTACTCGACGCTGACGCAGACGTCGCAGCAGATGACGTCCTCGCCCACTGCGAGTCCAACTATGCAAAGTGGCAGCTCCCTGACGAGATCCTGTTTGTCGATTCGATCCCGCTGACCGGCACCGGCAAGATGAACAAGAAGGTCGTGCGTTCCGACCTCGAATCGCAGGGCTACAAGCTGCCCGATCTGCGTTGACGGACCCCTCTGCGATGACCGACTCAGTTGCTGGGCTGCCTTCCGCGTCGGCCTTTCACATGTCCACCGATGAGTTTCGACGCATGGGTCACGACTTGATCGATTTCATTGCCGACTACCGCGATTCGGTCGAGGAGTATCCGGTGTTGTCGCAGGTACAGCCCCGAGATGTGCTCGATCAACTTCCGGTAACACCGCCGGAGCATGGCGATGGCCTTGCGACATTGATCGACGATCTCAACAACGTGATCGTTCCTGGGCTCTCGCAGTGGCAGTCCCCGAATTTCCACGCGTACTACTCGGCCAATGCATCGCTTCCATCGGTGCTCGGCGAACTCGTCACCGCCGGATTTGGCGTGAACGGCATGCTCTGGGCAACGAGTCCGGCCGCGACCGAGCTCGAGATGCGGGTGCTCGACTGGCTTGTCGAGTTGTGTGCCCTGCCGCAGACGTTTGCGTCGGACGGGCCAGGCGGGGGAGTGATCCTCGATAGTGCATCGTCGAGTCTGCTGACGGCTGCGGTCGCTGCCCGGCACCGAATGGTCGGTCACGAGCGCGCACCGGATCTCGTTGCCTACACCTCAGACCAAGCCCACTCGTCTGTGGTAAAAGGGCTACGAGTTGCCGGATTCGCGGACGACCAGCTGCGGGTGATTCAGCACGACGATGACTATGCGATGTCTGCCGATGCCTTGGCATTGGCGATGCAGACTGATGTCGACGCCGGCCGGGTGCCGTTCTTTGTTGTGGCCACGGTCGGCACAACCTCGTCTGCCGCTTTCGATCCGGTTTCTGAGGTCGCTGCATTATGTGAGCAGCACGGTGCATGGCTGCATGTCGATGCCGCCTATGCCGGAAGCGCAGCCGTGGTACCAGAACTTCGCTTCGTGAATCGCGGGCTCGATCGAGCCGACAGTTATTGCTTCAACCCGCACAAGTGGTTGTTAACCAATGTTGATTGCTCGCTGTTGTACGTCGCTGATCGTGCGCCGTTGAACAACGCACTCAGCATCGTGCCCGACTATCTGCAAAACGATCGAAGCGCCGACGATGACGTCATCGACTATCGGGACTGGCAGATTCCGCTCGGGCGTCGATTCAGAGCGCTCAAACTGTGGATGGTCATCCGTTGGTACGGCGCCGAGGGTCTGCGTACCCACATCCGCGACCATGTGGCTGTTGGCCGACGATTGAGCGCGCTCGTCGATGCCGACCCACGGTTCGAGCGGCTCACACCGACCAGTCTTCCGGTCGTGTGCTTTGCGCACATCGACGGTGATGCGCGCAGCCGAACGATCCTCAATGCAATCAACGCGTCGGGCCGCCATCACATCTCCCACACGGTGCTCGATGGCCGCTACACGATCAGAGTGGCGATTGGCTCGGTACACACAACCGTTCAACACATCGAGGCCCTATGGGCCGATATCGAGGCATTGGCATGACAAACGCGGCCCCATTCAGCGACACCGAACCACCGGACGATGACGACGAGCTGATCGTTGTTGACATTCCTCGGCCCGACGATTGGCACGTGCACTTGCGCGACGACGACATGCTTGCCGCAGTCGCTGGGTGCTCTGCGAAATGGTTCCGCAACGCATTGGTCATGCCGAACCTGCAGCCGCCGGTTGTGACGGTTGCAGCGGCGGTTGCCTATCGAGCTCGGATCCTCGAAGCTGCCGCAGCGTCGGGCGTCAGCTCGCAGGCGGTGAGTCAGTTCGCCCCGAGGATGACGTTGTACTTGACGCCCGAGATCACGGCCGAAGATCTGCGGGCCGGTGCGGCGTCGGGCGACATTGCCGCGGTCAAGTTTTACCCTGCTGGAGCGACAACCAATTCCGAAGCCGGGGGCACCGACCTCGCGTCGTTTGGCCCGCAACTTGACGTCATGGCCGAGCTCGGGCTTCCACTGCTGGTGCACGCCGAATCAACGGACCCGTCGATCGACATCTTTGATCGAGAAGCGGCGTTCTTGGCTGATCAGGTCCATCCGCTGCTTCTTCGCATGCCCGCACTCAGCGTGACGGTTGAGCACATCTCAACAGCTGCCGGTATCGACCTGGTCGCCGAGTTTGAGAACACCTTCGGCTCGATCACACCCCACCACCTGTCCTGTGATCGCTCGGACCTGCTCGCGAATGGCATGCGTCCCGAGCTGTACTGCAAGCCAGTTATCAACTCGGCGGACAATCGCCATGCTCTCGTGCAGGCTGCGACACGTGGCGATCCCAAGTTCTTTCTGGGGACAGATTCTGCTCCGCATCCGCTCAGCGCGAAAGAGGCCCAGGTGGTCAAGGCTGGCATCTTCAACGCGCCGTACGCGCTCGAAGTGACCGCCGAAGTCTTTTATCAGGCCGGGTGCCTTGACCAGCTCGCGGCGTTCACCTCGGTCAACGGGGCGCGGCGCTACGGACACCCGGTCGCAGACACGTACCTCCGGCTCACCCGCCGATCGGCCCCGGATCCCACGCGTGAGGCTCGGCCGACGTTGCTGACGACACCGTCTGGCGACGAGGTGCGGTTGTTCGGCTTGAACGAAGCCAACCACTGGACCGTCAGCGAGATGTAAGCCGCACGGCGGGGTGTGTCTAGCTCACTCCCCAGGTCGCGAGATAGCCCGTGACGGCGGCGCGGCGCTCGTCATCGAGTACTACCCGCCCATCGATCTCACGGTTGTGCAGGTGTTCGACGATGTCGTCGATGGTGACGATGGCAAAGGCTGCCATGGCATGGTCTGTAGCCACCTGGTCGAGCGCGCTCAGCTCACCGGTGCCGCGCTCGGCCCGGTCAACCGACACCACCAGCCCCACGAGGTCGACCTCTGCGGCGGCGTGCAATAGCGGTGTCGTTTCGCGTATCGATGTCCCGGCAGTTGTCACGTCTTCGACGATCAAAACCCGATCGCCGTCGCAGGGCGTGTGTCCCACAAGTGACCCACCTTCGCCGTGGTCCTTGGCTTCTTTGCGATTGAAGGTGTAGGCAATGTCGACATCGCGACGGGCGAGAGCGATCGATGTGGCGGCAACGAGCGGTATGCCCTTGTACGCCGGCCCGAACAGCACGTCGACCTCGCACGCTGACTCGGAGATGAATGTTTGAATCGCGTCGGCGTAGAACTCGCCAAGGCGATGCAACTGTGAGCCCGTTCGGTACCGGCCGGTGTTGACGAAGTACGGCGTGGAGCGCCCGCTCTTGGTAACGAAGTCGCCGAAGGTCAACACGTCAGATTGCACCATGAAGTCAATGAAGTCTCGTTTGTATTGCTGCATGATTAGTGCACTCCGGTCAGTCGGTCGATGTTCGAAGAAAGCCAGCGCGTGGTGTCGCGGTTCATTGTTTCGTAGCCCCCGGCGATCAAGCGCTGGAAGCCCACGCCACCCGCCTCGGCTAGTCGACGAACATTACCGAGCGCGTGGTTGAGGAAGAGCTGAGCGAGAGTTACGACCGAGCGGCGCTCGAATCGTGTCAATGCATGGACATCACAGAACACCCCGAAGCGAGAGATCCGGTCGTGTTCGGCAGCGAGCGGCAAGCCGGGTATCGGGCCAAACGGAACCCAATGGCGGGCGGCGACTGCGATATCGAACAAGCGGTTCACCGGCCGGGCGTAGTCAAAGTCGATCATGCCGGTGACCTGGCCGTTGGTCACGATGACGTTCGACATGCAGATGTCGTTGTGGCAGACCAGGTCGCCGTCGGCCTCGGCAGGGAAGTAGTCCCCCGCAGTTGCCGCCCATCGTGAATCAGGCTTGGGTGCGAAACTGGCGGCGGCGTCGTGAAGGGTTCGCTGGTGGAGCGCGACATCGACGAGCAAGTTCTCGTCGAGGGCCCAGATCGGGATCGGCGTCGTTACAGCGGTGCCGGGCAGCCACGTGAACCGCTGCCTCGACTGAGCGTCAACGCCCAGTGGCTGGGGGACAAATGTCAGGCCGGAACGAACCAAGTGTTCGAGGAATTCGGCGACGAGCGCAGATTGCGGGTGAGTTGGACGCGCGACCTGATTACCGATGCGCACGACGTTGCCTGCGTTCGCGGTGCCGCCGCCAAGTGGAATTTCATCGAGCTGCGCCACTCGACCATTGTGGGGGTCGGGCGGCACAAGTCGGTTCGCTGTGCCGGAGAACGCCTAGAGCAGATGTGCGAGCGGACCCTGGTGGACCCGGACCAAGAATCGGCGAGCGACGCTGAACTCACGCGCCATCGTTGCAAACATTTGGCGGTTTGGCCGATGAAGCAGGCTGGTCGATGCCAAGCGGTACCAAATCGGCCCAAATGACAAATGGGCATCGAGCAACGATTGACCCGCCTGGTGCATGTGGTCGAGGGCGGGGCGCAACATCGACGGGAGCAGCGATCGCAATGCGTGATGCAGGTCGGCATCGAGTCGATGCTGCGAGGTGGCCCGGGGTTGGGTGCCGGTGCTGTGAAGCGCTTCGTCGCCAAGCATGCGTAGCAGCCCCGGGCGCTCGAAATCACCGAACGTGTCGATCAAGTCAACTAGGTCAAGGACTCGTTCTGCTGGCGACCGGCTCTCGGCAGAAGAAAAACCCAGTTCGCCACACCCAGCCAGGTCAGGCGCCGTTCCATCGGCGCCAAAATGGGCCGCGGCGGCTCGACCCGACAGAAGCAAGTCGACAATGAATCTGCGATTGTCGAGTTGGCCGCAGAAGCGCACGAGTGCCAGGTCAATGGGGGAGAGATCGTTCGCCGTCCACCCAGCGCGGCAGATTTCTTCGGCGGTCCGGTGCACCGCAATAGCAACTGCGAGGCTGTCGAACTCGGCTGGTTGGAGCGCAGCCGCGTTGCTGGTGACTCTGGGGTGGAGCAGAGACGCAGCTTCGTCCGAACCGAGGGCGACCATCAGGTCGTCTTGATTTTGAGAAAAGTGGGCGGCGATGTCGCCTCGGTGGGCGTGGCCCGTGGCGTCGGCAAGACATTGCAGAGCTGCCGAGGCAAGGTGTTCGCCGTAGTCACTCGTCACAGTTCGATAGTAAGCAGGGACGGTCGATGGCGTAAGGGCATAGAGACCCATTGTCCACACCACTCTGTGAGGTTGTGACCACTGTTCGTGCAGCTACGGTCGGGCCCGTTCTCATGACTGTTCTCGTTCCCGCATGTATCCAACCGCGCATGGCGCAGACTCGCCGTCATCGAACTCTGCGCAGACGCTCAGAGGAGCACGGTCCGATGTTGCGTTTTGATCCATTTCGGCTCGTTCTCGGCCTTGCGCTGCTCTTCGTGTCAATCTCATGTTCGCCGTCAGGCGATAGTGACGATGCCGATACCCCGACTGCTCAAGACCCGACACCGGTCGCGTCCGATACCGAAGGCGTAGCAGCCGCTTCGGACCCCGCCGATGCCGAAGTGATCTCGCCGGGCGCGCTCATGGCCGCTGAGCCAGTCGTCGACCCTGCGGGCAACACGGTGACGGTGCATGGCCTGGTTCAATGGCCCCAAGCATGGGCTGATTCTGGGGCTCTCGCTGGCGTGGCGATTCCTCTCGCAGCCGACATTGGCACCGCGTGGGCTCCCGTGACGAACCTGTTTGCGATCGACTTCGGATTCTGCGTCAACGGCCAGGTGAGCGGATCAGATCTTGACGGAACCTATGAGCTCACTGTGGGGACTGCGAGCGCTTCTTCCGAAAGCGGCCGTGTCCGCCTGGGAGCGTTTCCGGTTGTGGCACCTGGCTTCGTTGAGCCTCAGGCCGGAGGGTGTAGCCGCGGCTTCGTGCCGGTCTCGTGGGTCGGCCCGGTGCCCGAACGCCTTGAAATCTCGTATGTCTTGAACCAACGCACGGGCGAAGCCGACGAAGTACGTCGATCGAGTTATCTATGGTCGGTGCCCGTGTCCAATGCCGACAGTCTGGAATCGCAGGGGCTAGCTGCAGGCATCACGGCGACCTTCGACGACGGAGCCGTTGCGGGTGCCACAGTGCGCTTCGACGGCTGGGCCGAGCTGGTGGCCGCCGACTCACCGATTGCCGATACACGTGTGATCGGTGCCTTCATCGAGACCTGTCCCGGGCCCGGCGGGCTTCCTACGTTCGGCTTTGCGACCAGCAATTGGAACCTGGCGACGACGATCGACATGCCCCTGTTGGCAGTTGACCGTTACGTGCCGTCTCGTGAGGATTGCGCGAGTGGCTGGATCCTGGGGGCGGTCCCGTTCGGCGCTGAGCCAACCGGCTTCTGGGCGGCAGAACCCGGGTCGGCCACTGCCTTTGCCACGTGGTCTTTCGCCGACGCGGCGCTTCCGTCACCGTGAGTTTGCGCCGCCGCACATTGTGACCTCAACCGGCGGGTTGACGGTTCGCAGGGCGGCACTGGTGGCCACGGCGGCGCTCGGAATCGTTGTGCTCGGGGTGGGCTGCTCAGGCAGCGACTCTGCAGAGCCTGGCGAGTTGGTAGCTGGTCCGTCGACGACCGTTCCGCTGACGATGCCCGGTGCAGTGGCGACAACTGCACCGCTGGTTCTAGATGACGCCCCGCCCACATCGGCACCGCCGACGCAGGCTGTTGGCCCGTGGGTTGAGCTGTCCTCGGTCGGCGAGAACACTGACGGTGCGACCGGACTGCTGACCTTTCGGGGCAACCCGACGCGGAGTTTTCATGGAACCGGCCCGATACCGCAGGACCCGGTGGCGCAGTGGCGATTCGGCGGCGGCGATGCACTGTGTTCATTCAGCACGGTGGGTACCGAAACAACGAAATGGTGTGGTACCGGTTGGACGGGCCAGCCTGCGGTCTTTGATTACCAAGACCAACGGTGGGTCGTTTTCGGCTCGTACTCCCCGGCGCTGCATTTTCTCGATGCATCGACCGGAACTCGCATACTCGATGACTTCCCGGTTGGCGACCTCATCAAGGGTTCAGTGACGATTGATCCCGACGGCTACCCGCTGGCGTATTTCGGGTCGAGAGATGGCTTCTTCCGTGTCGTGTCGTTCGATGGAGGGTCGCCTCGCGAGCTGTGGAAACTTGGCGCCGATGAGGTCGAGGTCGCCCGTTGGAACGACGACTGGGATGGCACCGCCCTGGTCATCGACGACCACCTGTTCGTCGGCGGCGAAAACTCGAATTTGCACATTGTCAAACTCAACCGCACCTACGACAGCGCCGGTGTTGTAGCCGTGTCACCTGAGCTGATCTTCGATGCACCCGGATGGGACGACGATCTGCTCGACGTGATACCTGACGGAAACGTCTCGATCGAGACATCGATCACGATCGTTGACAACACCCTGTGGTTTGCCAACAGCGGCGGGCTTGTCCAGGGTTGGGATATCAGTGGTCTGCGCGACGGGATCGATCCGGTGCGTACCTTTCGGTTCTGGACTGGCGACGACACCGATGCGTCGATCGTGGTCGACGATGAGGGTTTCCTATATGTCGGTGTCGAACTTGAGCGGGCGTATTCGCGGGCGCTTGAGGTCGGGCAGTTCATCAAGCTTGACCCTCGCAAACCCGACGACCCGATCGTGTGGTCACGGGATTTGCATGCTCGCGTGCCGGACGGCGTTTGGGCGACTGCAGCGGTACATCGCGACGTGATCTATGTGCCCACCAACGAAGGGGTGCTGTTCGCACTTGACCGTGAGACCGGCAACACCCGATGGCAGGTCAAACTGCCTGGTCCGGTCTGGTCCTCGCCAGTTGTCGTCGACGACGTATTGATCCAAGCCGATTGTTCCGGGGTGATCCACGCCTGGGATGTTGTCGATACTCGCCGCGACCCTGTCAAGCTCTGGACAATTGGTCTGCCGTGGTGCATCGAGTCAACCCCGGCGGTCTGGGACGGTCAGATCTTTGTTGGGCACCGCCGGGGTGAGATGTGGGGCATCGGCGACCGTTAGGCACAGACCGCTGACCAGATGTGGGCTCTTGCGGTGCTAGGAAGCCGGACGGCCGCGATGGCGCTCAGTCGCTCAACGCGACCACAACCCGCCCACGCACGTTGCCCTCGAGAATGTCTGCGGCGACCCGAGGCACCTCTTCCAGGTCGACCGTC
>CALDYC010000091.1 GCA_937941245.1 uncultured Acidimicrobiales bacterium
CGCGGCCCGAGCTCGGTTGGCGAATCGGCGAATGCGGGGCCGGCAATGTCGAGATGGGCCCAGGCAATGCCCTCGGCAACAAACTCTTGAAGAAACAGCCCTGCAGTAATCGATCCGCCGTAAGGACCGCCGATATTTTTCATGTCAGCTATCGGCGAGTCGAGCAGCGCCCGGTAGCGGGCCGGGAGCGGCAGTCGCCAAACCAGTTCACTGGCTCCTTCAGCGGCCAGCTCGACCTGTCCGGCCAAACTGTCGTTGTTCGACATCAACGCTGCGTAGTCACGGCCCAGGCTCACCATCGCTGCACCGGTGAGGGTCGCCAAGTCGATGATCGCCGCCGGCTTCGCTTCGCTTGCCAGGGTGAGCGCATCGGCGAGGATGAGGCGGCCCTCGGCGTCGGTATTGAGCACTTCGACGGTCTTGCCGTTGCGCATGCGCAACACGTCGCCCACCCGCATGGCGTCGCCACCCAACATGTTGTCGGTCATTGGGACCCACGCCCGCACGTTGACCTTCGGCTTTACCGCGGGGAGGGCCGACATTGCAGCGATGACCGCGGCACCGCCCCCCATATCGCACTTCATCGTCGACATGCCTGCGGAGGTTTTGATCGAAAGCCCGCCCGCATCGAAGGTGATGCCCTTACCCACGAGAGCGACGGTTGGCGCACCCTTCACGCCGCTCTTCCACGTCATCTCGACCAACCGAGGTGGCAACTCACTGCCTCGGTTCACACCGAGCAGACCGCCGAGCTTGGCCTTGCGAATCTCGGCGATGCCCATGACTTTGATCGACAACCCGGGTTGTTTCGCAACGCGCCGTGCTTCGTTCGCGAATCGCTCCGGCGTTAAGGATCCACCTGGTTCGTTCACCAGATCGCGAGCGAAACAGATGGCTTCGGCGACCGCCGCGCCCGTTTCGGCAGCGGCAGCGGCCTTTTTGCCCGTTACCCCTGCCAACGTGACGGTCGCGAGCTTGTGCGTCTTTGGCTTGTCCTTGTATTGGTGGTAGCCGTAGCTGCCGAGAACGAGACCTTCGGCAAGCGCCGCAATATCAGTCGCGCTTGTCACCTGTACCGAAGCGGCTTTCACACGCGACGCCGCCCGCGCCATTGCGACACCGGCCCGACGCCACGCGTCGGCGTCGACATCGTCGCTAGCCCCGAGACCAAGCACGACATGTGGTTCGCCGTGCATCATGGCCATTGCCGTGGTGCCGCGTTTGCCAGTGAACCCTTGCGCCGCGAGTTGGCTCGAGGGCAAAGCGCTCTCGTCCTGCTCAACTGTTTCGGTCGTGACCATGACACCGTGGATCCCCGAGGAAGCGGGGGCTTTGCGGGCAAGGCGGATGGTGGGCGCTAAGGACACTCGGACTCCTGAGGTAGTGGTCGCCGCCGACGATACCTGGCAGCCCTATCCCCCGGGAAGCTCTTGTTCCAATGTCAGCGTCGGTTCGAATATGTCTCCGTGCTCCTCGACCCGGGCAAGAACATCATCGGGGCCGAACTCCAGAACGGCCCCCGAAGCACAGTCGTCGACTTCATCCCAGGTGACTGGCGTCGAGACTGTCGGCTCGGCCTTGGTGCGCAACGAGTACGGCGCAATAGTTGTCTTATGGAAGCTGTTCTGGCTCCAGTCGATGAAGACCTTGTTCGTGCGTCTCGCCTTGGACATCACGGTGGTGACACGATCGGGTAGAGCTCGTTCCAGAAGCTGGCCGCTCGCCCGCGCAAAGGAGCTGGCGTGTTCATGTGTATGGGCCACATTGAGCGGCACGTACACCTGCATGCCCTTGGAGCCTGATGTCTTCGGCCACCCTTTGAGCGACACTGCCGACAGCACATCGACGAGTTCAACGGCCACCTGGGCACATTCAACAATTGAGGTTCCCTCACCTGGGTCCAGGTCGTATACGACCATGGTGGGGCTGAGGATGTCCTCGGCTGTCGCCATCGGCGCGTGCAGCTCAAGCGAAGCAAGGTTGGCCGCCCACACCAGCGATGCTGTCTCGTCAATGCGGCAGTAATGAATGTCGCCGGCACTTTCGCCGGGCCCTTTGGCTGCTTCGATCCAGTCGGGTCGCCAATCGGGGCACCGTTTGTTGAAGAACGATTCGCCGTCGACCCCGTCAGGGAAGCGCTTCATCGTCATGCACCGGCCAGCGATGTGCGGCACCATCACCGCAGCGATACGAACGTAGTAGTCGATGACCTGCGCCTTGGTGTAGCCACAGGCCGGGTACATCAGTTTGTCTAGATTCGTAAGGGTCAAACGTCGGGGGCCGACCTCGACCTCCACACTCGACGACGCAACCATCGCAGACCGGGGTCAGCCGGCCTTTGCCGACGCAGCGTCGGCGCTTTCGGCACCTTCGGTTCCCGCTGCAGGATGACGACCCCGCGCCTGTTTTGCAGCAGCGACGCTGGCTTCGAGCGCCGCCATCAGGTCAACAACATCGGACGAGGCCGCCACCGGCGCTTCTTCAGAGATGATGATGTCTTCACCGTCGGCCTTGCGTTGAATCAGTTCCAGCACTCTCTCGCGATACCCATCGCTGTAGCTCGTGGGGTCGAATTCGGCGGTAAGCGATTCGATGAGTTGCTCGGCCATCGCAACTTCGGCCTCGGCGACCTCGATGCCGTCAAGACGGTCGAGGCCGTCGATCGACGCTGGTTCGTTCACCTCGTCGTGGAACACCATGGTCGAGAGCACCAATACACCGTTGCTCGGTCGAACGGCGGCCAAGTACTCCTTGTTTCGCATGACGATTTTGGCGATCGCGACCTTGCCGGCGCTTTCGAGCGCGGTGTTCAGCACCTTGTACGCCTTTGCCGCTAGTTCATCTGGCTCGAGGTAGTACGCGTTGTCATAGACCAACGGGTCGATCTCGGCGAGGTCCACAAACTGGACAATGTTGATCAGGCGAGATGCCTCAGGATCGAGCGAGCGCAATTCGTCATCGGTTATTCGAACATAGCTACCCGAAGTCATTTCATAGGCCCGAACGAGATCGTCGTTGTCGACGTCTGAACCGTCAAGGGCGGAAATCCACTTGCGCTTGATTCGGGCACCGGTGCGTTCGTCGAGTTGGTTGAATCGAACGGTCTTGGTTGAAACCGCGCTGTACAACCGCACGGGGACGGTCACCAAACCAAAGCTCAGTGCGCCGCTCCAGATCGCTCGTGGCATGTGATGCTCCTGTCCGATTCAGGTTTGGCCATATCGATCGGCCCTGCGGCCGCCGAATCGACTGAGTGCCTCAATAGCCCGCAACGACCAACTAAGTATGGCTCAGGGCTCCGCATTCCACAATGGGCTGCGCCCGGTCGACCCACCGGCAGCCGTCGCTCAGATCGATGGATCGAGCAGAATACGAGCGACAACGTCTTGACCAAATGCGGTCAGAATCGCCAGATACATCAACCCGGTTGCGGCCATCACGGCCGAATATTGGCGTTCGCGCAGCGCCAGCCTGGTGACCCAGATCAGAATCGCCGTAGTCACCGTCGACGCCACCCAGAACCAGCCCAGCATGCCCTGATAGCCGTCGTCGATCGAACCGCTCAGAACCGAAAACATGCCAGTCGGCAGCAGGAACACCAGCGCGTGCGGTAGCCACGCGATTCCTGTCCACTTGACCAGCTCGAGTATTGGCGCCCGCTCAAGCCCGGGCTGAACCAGGTACCAATGACCGAGCAACATGGCATCGGACACTGCACCGAGGAAGACTGCCCCGGCCAGCACCCGTAGCACCGAAAGCGCTACCGGACCGTCGGCATGTAGTGCACCCACGACGATGGCAATGAAGCCGAAGGCTGGAGCGATGAGATCGAGTCGCGGGTCAAACTCGGCGACGTCGCGGTCGAATCGCTGTTCAGCACGGTCGATTCCGGTCATGGCTGCGACTCGCTCGGAACGACGCTCAATGACCTCTCGTTGGCCAGCGACACCTGCTGAGCGTCGGAGCCATGAGGCGCCGAGGGCAATAGTCGCCGCACCAATCATCGCGATCCCCGCGATCTCTCGCGGCCAATGCACGCCAGACATGAAGCCGGTAACTACCCCGAGCGCTGCGATCACGATGTAGCTCAGACGCATAGTCCAGCCATAGCCGAGACCGACTTCGCGTCGTCGGGTGGTCACCCATGTGAACCCCAGACCGCCAGCTGCCCACATCAACAAGACGGTCGCACCGTGGACTTCGATCACCACGGTTCAGGGTAGCTGTGCCGTTCGACTCGACCTGCTAGCGGATCACCAGAGTTGCCGGTGCTGTGCCAAGATTTGGCGGTGCAAACCCGGGCAACCTCGGTGCTCGGCGCCTCTGGCATCGAGTTCTCCGAGCACGCATACCACCACGACCCGGCAGCCGACTCATTCGGGCTCGAAGCGGCCGAGGCCTTGGGGCTTGAACCCGATGTGGTCTTCAAGACCTTGATTGTGCAGCTCGATGGGACTGGCGGCCCTTTCGCCGTCGGGGTTGTGCCGGTGCACGAACGCCTCGACCTCAAGGCTCTCGCTCGGGTCGCGGGGGCTAAACGGGCATCGATGGCTGACGTTCCCGATGCCGAACGAGTTTCGGGCTATGTCGCTGGGGGCATTAGCCCAATAGGCATGACTCGAGACCTTCCGACCTTCATTGATGAGTCGGCGCTGATCTGTGATCGGGTGTACATCAGCGGCGGACAGCGAGGCTTCGACATCGGATTGGAGCCGAGCAAACTCGTGGGTGTGCTCGGTGCAACGGTGGCTGCACTATGCACTGCAAGCAACCCACGTCGCATCTAACGAGTCCAGCATCTAGCGAGCCCGGCATCGATCGTTGGCCTGCCGGTCGGCGCTACGTAGAGCTGGACCACCAACGAACAGACATCAGCTCAGCGCCGCTTGCTCCGCCTGCCGTGCGTGGTAGCTGCTTCGGGTAAGCGGTGACGATTCGACGTGATCGATTCCGAGCGCTTCGCCGACTCGGGCAAACTCCACGAACTCGTCAGGCGTACACCATCGGTTGATCGGCAGATGGTTTGTGGTCGGACGCAGATATTGGCCAATGGTCACAATATTCACGCCGATCCCTGCGAGGTCGGCCAAGGTTTCGACAACTTCGTCGTTGGTCTCACCCATACCGACAATAATCGACGTCTTGGTGGTCAATCCTGCCGCATTGGCTCGGGCAAGTACCGCCAGCGATCTCGCGTAACCCGCTGATGGCCTGACGGCTCTTTGTAGCCGGGCGACGCTTTCGATGTTGTGGTTGAGAACGTCAGGACCTGCGTCAAAAATGAGGTCTAAGGACTCGGCGTCGCCTTTGCAATCGCTGATGAGCACTTCGACTCGACACGTCGGGACGCGGGCGCGAATCGCTGCGATCGTTGAAGCGAAGCCTGTGGCTCCGCCATCAGTGAGGTCGTCGCGGGCCACAGTGGTAATGACGGCGTACTCGAGCCCCATGGCCTCGACCGCTTCGGCCACCCGACCTGGTTCGCCAGGGTCTACAGGCTCGGGACGCCGGGTATCGACCAAACAGAATCCACAGGCGCGGGTACACCGTTCACCGTTGATCATGAAGGTGGCCGTGCCGTCATCCCAGCATTCGAAGATGTTTGGGCACCCCGCTTCTTCGCAAACTGTGACGAGGTCAAGCTTGCGCATGACCGACTTGATCCGTCGATACTCAGGACCCATCGTGGCCTTGACCCGCATCCAGTCCGGTTTCGCCGTTCGGGCATCGAGGCCGCCGTCTATGCCGACTTGCGCAAGTCGGCCAAGCAGCCGAACTGGTTCTTCACGAGAGCGGTCGTCCGGAGCCGCCTTGTCGCCCGGGCCCTCACCTCGCGAGAACGCGCTGAGATCCTGTGGAACGTGCTTCCACGCCACATCGGCTCGGTCCATCGAACTGGTTTCCCATTGTCCTTGAGCCCGGCGCGCGATTGCATCTACGACTTCTTGCATCGAGACATCGAGCCCTTCGGCTCGCAGCGATGTGACGGCTTTGTCAGCAATACCGCAGGGAACGAGCCGGTCAAACCACGCATGGTCGATATCGACATTGAGTGCAAATCCGTGCAGCGACCGATTGCGTTTGATCCGCACCCCGATCGCCGCGATCTTGCGTTCGTGAGGCGTGCCCGGATCAAGCCATACGCCGGTAAAACCCGGGTAGCGCTGTGCTCCGGGCAAGCCCAGATCACCGAGGGTGTCAATCAGCAACTGTTCGAGCGAGGCAACAAAGTCGGCGGTGCCGGACAGGCCGCCGCGACCTGGGACAGTAATGACCGGATAACCGACCAACTGCCCGGGAGCATGCACCGTGACGTCGCCTCCGCGGTCGACGTCACGCACGGTCGCTCCAACCGCAAGCGGGTCGACGAGCACGTTCGCGTGGTCGCCAGATCGCCCCACAGTAAAGACTGGATCGTGTTCGAGCAGCAGTAGATGGTTGCGGTCACCGCGCATGAGCCCGCGTTGGAGCTCCCAAGCCTCGTCGTAGTTGACACGTCCGAGCCAACGAACGTGCAACGCGGACTCGTCAGGCACCGCGAGGGTGCCGTCGGTTGCAGCCACTACTGGATCTCAGCCTGCCAATCGCGAGTCTCGATGATTGTGCGGAGACGGTCGAGGAATGCCGCGGCGTAGGCGCCGTCGAAGGCTCGGTGGTCCCATGCCAAGGCGAGTACGCCAACGGAATGAATGCCGACCGATTCGTTGCCGTAGTTGTCGGTGATGACAACCGGTTTGCGACGCACCCCGTCGGTCGACAGGATCGCTACCTGCGGTTGATTGATGATCGGGAACTGCATCATGGTGCCGTACTGGCCGGCGTTGGTGATAGTGAATGTTCCACCGGTGATCTCGTCGGCGCTGAGCTTCTTTGCTCGGGCCCGGGTTGCGAGGTCGACGATGTCGCGTGCCATGGTGCGCATGCGTTTGCCGTCGGCGTCTCGCATGACTGGCGCAAGCAGTCCTTCGAAGTTGAGGTCAACAGCGATCGCCAGGTTGACCGCACCGTGGACATGCAGCTCGCCGTCGCCCATCGACGCATTCATGTGCGGGAAATCGCGGAGCGCGTCGACCAAGGCTCGGCTGATGAACGGCAGATAGGTCAGGCTGAAGCCTTCGACTTCTTTGAACTCGGCCTTGTTCGCGCGCCGAACCTGTTCAACGTTTTCGAAGTCGACTTCGATCGCGGTCAGGACGTGCGGCGATACGGCCTTGGACGTAACCATGTAGTCGGCCGTCATCTGCCGGATTCGGTTCAGCGGCACGAGCGTGTCGCGCCGATTCACTGGCAGCGGCGCAACAACTGCTTCGACCTGCGTCGACGGCGCCGAAGCTGCTGGCTGCACCGCTGCCGTTGGCGCCGCTGCCATTGGCGCAGCTGGCACCGCCGCAGCTGGCACCGCCGCAGCGCGTGCTGCGGCGTCCGGAGCTGACGCAGCTGGAGCTGATGGGGCAGGAGCCGATGCGGTTGCGGATACGTCGGATCGCCGGCTGTTCAGCACGGCCTCGACGTCCGAGCGGGTGATTCGACCACCGACGCCGGTGCCGTCAATGGCATTGGCATCGAGATTGTTGGTCGTGATCAGTCGGCGGACGACGGGCGAAAGCAACATCTCGCGCGCTGGCGCAGACGCCGCTTCGGCAGCCGGAGCGTCAGGAGCCGGAGCTGCAGCTGGAGCTGGAGTTTCGATAGGCGGTGCTGGCGGCGGGGGCGGAGGCGGTGCAGGAGCTTCCGCTGCCGGAGCCGGTGCCGCCGCAGGAGCCGGTGCCGCCGCAGGAGCAGGAGCCGGAGCAGGAGCCGGAGCTTCTTCGACAACCGGTGGTGCAGGTTCGGCTGGGGCGGCGGCCGGAGCCGGAGCTGCTGCACCGTCGCCGATAACCGCGAGCACCACACCCACGTCGACCGTTTCGCCTTCAGCGACGACAATCTCGGTCAGCGTGCCTCCAACAGGCGAGGGAACTTCGCTATCGACTTTGTCAGTCGACACTTCGAAGAGCACCTCGTCGACCTCGACGGTCTCACCAGGTTGCTTGAACCATCGGGTGATGGTCCCTTCGGTCACGGTCTCGCCCAGTTGGGGCATGGTCACGTCAGCCATCAGAAGGTTCTTTCGGTTGAGCCCAAACCGCAGGTTCGCTGCGGCGGGCGGTTCAGGAACAAAGTCACAACGATCAGGATTAGGTCAGTCAAATGGACGTCGGGCTCAGTGGAGCCCGCGGCCGGTCAAGGCAAGAACAGTCTCGCCAAAGGTCTCGCTAAGGGTCGGGTGCGGTTGGATGAACGCAGCAACCTCGTCGACGGTGGCTTCCCAGTTCACGGCGAGGTACCCCTGACCGAGCTGCTCGGTCACCCACGGGCCGACCATGTGCACGCCGAGAATGCGTCCGCCATGGCCGTGCTCGTTCTTCTCAGCAATGACTTTGACCAGCCCCTCGGTCTCGCCAATGATCATGGCTCGGCCGTTTGAGGCGAAACGGTGCTTGTCGACGACGATGTCGAACCCCGCTTCGGTCGCTTCGGCTTCGGTCATTCCAGCGAAAGCGATTTCCGGATGACTGTAGATACACCATGGCACCCGGTCATACGCGACCGGCATGGCGCTTTCGCCAATGATCGACTTGATCACCTGCATACCTTCGGCGAATCCGATATGCGCGAGCTGTGCAGTGTCAATGACATCGCCCGCGGCGAACACACCCGGCTCGCTCGTGCGAAGGTCGATATCGACCGAGATAAAGCCTCGCTCGTCGGTCGATACTGCTGTGGCGTCGAGGCCGAGCCCGTCAGTGACCGGACGGCGACCAATGCACATGAGGATCAGTTCGACGTCGACCGATTCACCGTCGCCGAACGAGACACGACTGGTGTTGGCATCGACGACTTCGTGTCCGGTAACAGCGACGCCGCACTTCACGTTCATTCCCCGCTTGGAGAACGAACGCTCGAGCACTTTCGAACAGTCAGCGTCGGCGCCGGCGACCAGGCGCGGCAGGTATTCGAGCAGTGTGACATCACATTTGAGATCGGTGAGCAGCGACGCGAACTCGCAGCCAATGGCTCCGCCGCCGATGATCGCAGCGCTCTTTGGCACGTCGGCGATCGATAAGAATTCGTCGCTTGTCATCACCCGAGCGCCATCGATATCGAAGCCTGGGAGCGTGCGTGGCGTGCTTCCGGTAGCAAGCAGGACGTTGGTGCCGGTCAGCGTGACCTCACCAGAGCTGCCACCGGCGACCGTTACGGTCCGATCAGATCCAAGAGAGCCGTTGCCGTCGTACACCGTCACCTTGCGTCGCTTGAGCAGGCCGCTGAGCCCGCCCACAAGGTTGTCGATAATGCCTTGCTTGCGCTTCTGGCTGACGCTGAAGTCGACGACCGGCGCAGTGGTGGTTATGCCGAACTGTTCAGCGTGACCGACCATACGGAACATGGCAGCAGTCTCAAGGAGTTCTTTCGCAGGGATGCAGCCGACGTTCAGGCAGGTGCCGCCGATTTTGTGCCGCTCGACCAGAGCGATATCGAGGCCGGCTGCGGCGCCATAGAGCGCCGCGGCGTAACCGGCTGGGCCGCCACCGATGACGACAAGGTCGTGGTGTGTCATGAAGATCAACTGTACCGATTTGACCGCGAGGCGGTGGTGTCACCGGCACAGCACGGGCCGTGCCGTTGCAATACGGGCCGTGCCGTTGCAATGCAGCCGGGGTGCACCGCTTGGCCGCAGCGGTGTAGCGACCAGGCGCGATGATCAGGTAAGCGTAACCTGCAGCGCGAACGCGGCCAGAATGGCCAGGCCACAAAGCAATGACAGAAAGATGAGCATGCGGGTACTCACAGCCCAGACTCTACGAACAACGGTCGCTCGACGCCACGCGGACCAGAAGATCGCCTGATGCAACGCATTCTCATTCTCGGAGGCGGAAGCCAGATTGCGGCCGCAACCATTGCCGCGGCAGCTCACAACGGATCGGCTTCGCATGTGGTGCTTGCCGGACGGATCGATGACGATGGTCAGCCGACGGCGTCGGTCCGCCTTGTCGCCAAGGAACTCCAACAATCCCATCCTGCTCTGGGTGTCGCCACGGTGGCTTTTGATGGCGCCGACTCCAGCAGCCATGCCGAGGTTCTGCGAACCGTCGACGTCGCCCACGGACCTTTTGACACGATCATCGTCGCCTTCGGTCAGCTCGGAAGCCCGTTCTCGCTCGACATTGACCCCGGCCAGGCAGCCGCGCTTGCCCATGTCAATTTCAGCGGAGCGATCTCGTCTTCGCTCGCGGCTATCAACGTGCTTCGTGGCCAGCCTGACGCTCGGTTGATCATCTTGTCGTCAATCGCGGCTGTGCGGCCGCGTGTCGGCAATGTGGTCTATGGCGCTGCCAAAGCTGGACTTGACTGCTTCGCCCAAGAGATTGCCGCTCCGGCTGCGAAAGTCGGGGTGGACATAACGATTGTGCGGCCAGGCTTTGTGCATAGTCGAATGACCACGGGACTCGACCCGGCCCCGTTCGCCACCACCCCAGACAAGGTTGCAGCAGACATTCTTGACGGCATCGAGCGGGGCCGGACCGTTGTGCATTCGCCGTCGATCCTGCGACCGGTCGGACGGGTGCTTCGTTCGCTTCCGGGTCCAATGTGGCGACGGATTTCTGCCCAGTGACGGTTGCTCCAATCGTTCGGCTACTTCGGCCGTATCAATACACGAAGAACCTTCTGGTCTTCGCTGCCCCTGGTGCCGCCGGAACGCTCACTGACCCAGCCGCGTTCGGGCGCACATCTGCGGCATTCGTTTTGTTCTGCGCGGTGTCATCGTTCGGCTACATCGTCAACGACCTCGCCGACATCGATGCCGACCAAGCCCATCCACGCAAACGAAACCGCCCGTTGGCGAGCGGTGCCGTGCAACCTCGAGCGGCGAGAGCCGCGCTGATCGCCCTTGGACTGGGTGCCGTCATCGGCGCGTCATTCCTCGGCTGGTCGTTTGCCGCGACTCTTGCTGCCTATGCCGCGGTGACCCTGAGCTACACCGGATATCTCAAGCGGGTGCCCTGGGTCGAGATGACATGGGTCAGCCTCGGTTTCGTGCTGCGCTCAATCGCCGGGGGGCGAGCGACCGATGTCGGTATCAGTGCATGGTTTGTGATTGTGGTTTCCGCCGGAGCGCTGCTGCTCATTGCTGGCAAACGCATCGGGGAACGAGCCGCCATGCGAGACACCAGCCTCACCCGCAAGGTTCTGGCCAGCTATCCCCCACGGTCGCTCGAACTGCTCGCGGTAACCGCCGGCGCCATAGCGGTGCTTGGCTATGCAGGTTGGGCAGTCGCCGAAGCTCCAGGTCAGGCAACCAGCGCGACTGGCGAGACTCTGCTTCGTTTGACCACCGTTGCGTTCGTCGTCGCTATCGGCCGCTTCGTGTCGTTGTCGCTGCGTGGCCGAGGCGAACAACCCGAGCTTCTGGTGCTCCGCGATCCAGTCGTCGTCGCCGCCGGCCTATGTTGGGTCGGGCTCTTTGCCGCGGGGGTGTACACGTGATCGGTGACCAACGCGGCGAACACATGACGGTGTCGGGGTGGGGTCGTTCGACACCGGTCCGAGCTGCGGTCGTGCGGCCCGAGTCCATTACCCAACTGCGCGAGATGCCACTTGAGTCCGCGGACATCATTCCTCGCGGCCTTGGCAGCAGCTATGGCGACGCGGCACAACGCAGCAACGGCACCGTCGTCGACACCACCCGATGTGCGGCGTCGTCGTGGGTCGACCGATCTGGCGGCGTGATCCGGGTTCAAGCCGGAGCCACCATTGGCGACCTGATCGACCGCTATAGCCCACGTGGCTGGTTCGTACCGGTGTCGCCTGGGACCAGGCACGTGACCGTGGGCGGAGCCGTGGCTGCAGATATCCACGGCAAGAACCATCATCGGGACGGGAGCTTTGGTGGGCACGTCCGGTCAATGCGTTTGCGGTTGGCCGACGACACGATCGTC
>CALDYC010000092.1 GCA_937941245.1 uncultured Acidimicrobiales bacterium
CGCGACCGGAACTGGGCTGACCGGAACTGGGCTCAGCGGCACTGGGCTCAGCGGTATTGGGCTCAGCGGCACTGTCGTCACCGGAACAGGCACGGCTGAGTTGGGTGGTTCGCCAGTTTCGACAGCAGGTGTCAGTGATGAGCTTCGACAACCCGAACCGGTCGTGGCAACGACAATTAGGGCGCACACGGCAACGCGTCGTAACGGACGCTTGGGTCGCGGCATTAGGCCGGCTGGGCTGCGGCTGGTTCGTCGGCGACGCCCAGCAGCATCGTCCAACCGACGCCGCCGAGAACCATGGCGAACAACGAACCGGCCCAATAGTCAATCTCGTCGATCAAGAACCCGGCACCCGCTGGACCGAGCAGGCTGCCGAAGGCCGCAGCCGTGTACCACGCTCCGAGGACCCCGCCAAGACCCTTCAGCCCGAACTGGCTTGCTGCTACCGCAGGACTGAGCGAGATGAAGCCTCCGTACGCGGTGCCGAAGACGAGCACGAACACGACAAGCACCGGATACGACGTGCCCGAGAGCAACCACAACAGCTGACTTGCGGCCATGGTGAAAAAGCAGACCCGAAACAGGCGGTTGGCTCCGACCTTCTCGGCGAGATAGCCGAGCGCCAGACGACCGATGATGCTGGCGCCGCCGATCAGACCAACCAGGATCGCAGATGCAACGTCGCT
Organism: uncultured Acidimicrobiales bacterium; assembly: GCA_937941245.1. GTDB lineage: Bacteria > Actinomycetota > Acidimicrobiia > Acidimicrobiales > UBA10347 > UBA10347. Next base: position 687 of record CALDYC010000092.1, read on the forward strand.
GTGGCCACGATAATCGGCGTAGGGCGCGATGAAGACGAACGGAATGAAGAGTGCAAAGGACATGAACACGGTGGACAGATACAGCCGACGAAAAGTCGGGTCTGCCAGAAGGTCACCGAGTCGTCGCCGTTGCGGAGCCGGCTCGCTTGCGGGTCCCGGTTCGACGACCATCGCCACCGCGACGAGTGCAAGCGCTCCGCCCACCGCGTAGATGACGTAGGCGCTCCGCCACGATGTGGCGTCGATCAGCAGTGCCGAGGCTGGTGCCGCGATGAGCGTGCCAAGACCAATGCCAGCAACCGCGACCCCCATGGCTAACGACCGTCGACGTTCGAACCACCCGCTAACCACAGCAACCATCGGCACATAGCCGCAGGCAATCGCTAGCCCAACACCGGCTCCATAGGCCACATAGGCCAAGGCGATGTGGGGCACAACCGTTGTAATCAGCAGCCCCGACGCAAGCGACGCCGCGCCGACGAGTGCAACCGGCCTGGGGCCAATCCGATCGGCGAGACCCCCGGTGTGAGGGGCCAGCACGAAGCTCAAGCTGATCGTCACGCCAAACACGATCGCTGTTGCGCCGCTGCCTGCATCGAAGTCTTCGGTGATCGATTCGAAAAATACACCGAAGCTGTAGCCGACCCCGAACACCGTAAACATCGACAACGCGGCCGCTGCGGTCATCAACCAGCTTCGCCGAGAGTCCAACGCGCCGTCGGTAGGTGATTCGACGGCAGGCACTGGCCAAACGTAGCGTCGGAAGAACCCTGCGCTTTAGTCGTAACGCTCTCGTGCCAGCAGGGGTCGACGTCAGCAGGCTGGGACGACGTCCTACGATCCTCGCATGCGCAACGGGTTCGGTGTGCTGCGAATCGCAGCGCTCGTGGTTTGCCTGTGTGTTCTGGGGGCATCTTGTCGAGCTTCGGTCAACGATGGACGCGCGGCAGATGAGACGCACAAGAGCCCAGGCACAGCGGCCGAACGTGACACCGACACTGCGTTGCAAAACCCCGGCGTGGCACCCCCACCTGCAGCGCAGACCCCTGCGCCGACGTTGGCTGTCGCGCCCACTCCTGCGGCTCTTGCGGCCACATCCATCCCGACTGCTGCTCCTAGCCCCACGGCTACGTCAACGCCGGCCGTCACGCCAACGGCTACACCAACGGTTGCGCCGACACACGTTCCGATGCCGACCCCGTCGCCAACACCCCTCGTGCCCGTCCCCAGGCCCGGTCTGGCGGATCAGGTCATCTCCCCGTCGTCGCGAGTTCCGATCGCTGCGTTCCGCGTCGTCGACGATCGCCTGGAGAGTTTTGGCGTGGCTGACGCTCTGGTCGATGAAGGTGAGCGGATCTGGGCGCGGTTCGTGGCAATCGTTCCGCCAGAGCGCCGCCAGTCGGTCACGGTCCTGTTCCTGTGGGACAACCTCAGGGGCGGGGCGAGCGTGATTCGGCACTGGAATCTCGATGAGTGGCAGCTCAGCGTGGACCGGGCAGTGACCGCCGAGGCGCTCGACGAGCTTCTTCTGCACGAGTTCGCCCACATGCTCACCCTCAATCTTGATGAGATGAGTGTGGTTGCCGATACGGCGGCGTGCGCCACCGTGATGGTCGGAAGCGCATGCGCGCACTCCGACAGCGTGATTGCAGCGTTTCACGACCGGTTCTGGAGCGAGGAAGTGCGAGCTCTGACGGCGTTCCTCAGCACGTACGAGCAGCGACGGCAGTATTTCGAGAGCAACGACACCGACTTCGTGACGGCCTACGCACTCACCAATGTTGCCGAAGACCTCGCTGAAAGCTTCGTCCGATTCGTGGTCGATGACTTACCGCCGCCTCAGGTCAGTCCACTGGACACGGTGGTCATGCGCAAGGTCCGGTTTCTTGCGACGCGTTCAGGGCTCATTGAGCTGCGCCACGACATGCGCCAGAATCTTGGCCTGGGCACTTGACGAGCCACGATCGCCTCCGAAGTCGAAGCCAGGTGGCGCGCCGCAGCCCGACTGCAATCACGCAGTCGGGCCGATTGGTCACGGGGACCGTTTAGGCGAGCAGATCGATGTTTGTTCAGCGCCCGCGGCGGCCGCCGAAACTCGATGAGCGATCTTCGGGATCGGCAGTGACTCGTTCGGTGATGCGCTCGACCAGTCCATCGAGCCGCTCGTCGACCTCAGCCTGGTCCAATCCGGCCTCTGCGGCCTTGGTCTCGATGCGCTCGGTTGCCTCGGCGACCAGGGCGTCGATGAGCTCGTCAACGGTCACGCCGTTGGCCTCGGCGACATCGGCAAGTGACATGCCAGCCTTGCGGGCTTCGGTGATCGCCTCGGCATCGATGCCAAGCACGTCGCTGAGGGCCTGCAGACGATCTGCTCGTCCCTGCTTGGCGGCTCCGCGGTGACTGTGGCGCTCGGCCGTGCCGTCGGCGATTCGTTCCAGCAGCGCATCGGCTTCGGCTTGAGTCATGTCGCCGGAAGCGACGCGTTCAGCGATACGAGCGGTGGCCCGTTCGAGGCGCTCTGTCTGGCGTTCTTGAGACGTCTGGCGGTCAGCCTGAGCGCTCACAGTGTCGCTATCGGTCTGTGGCTGTGCAAGCGCATCTGCACTGATAAGGCCGATCGAACCGCCAAGCGCAAGTAACCCGACCAGACCGGTGGCGATGGCCCTACCGGTTCGGGTGGGGCGACCCGGGGTGTCACCGGTTGTGAGTGCTGAGGTTTGGTTTGTGGAGTGCGTGCTCATTGCTGTTCCTTTGAGGTTGTGTTGCCGAGCCGGTGTGGCTTGACAACAACCACTATGAAGACCGGAATCGAGAGCATCCCATGAGCAACCGCACGGTTTGGCAAGGAGTAGGTAAGGATCGGGAAAGAACCGATTGTCGAACTTTACGTGCGGGCCTGAGGTCGGTCAGCGAACGGGGAAAAACAGGTGTCCTCGTGCCGCGCCCGCAACGGCGGTGCCGTCGTCAAGCACCGTCAGATATGGGTTGTTTGCCCCGGGGACGTCGATCAGAATTGCCGCGTCGAGGTCCGGACGCGACAGGTCCCAGAGCCGAACGCGACCGTCAGCGGCGCTGGATAGCAGCTGATCGTTCGGCATGGGTACCAACGACAGTACGGGGCTCCGGTGACCGGTCAGCCGTATCGATTCTCCCGGATTATCAGGAGACCACACGTAGATCCCGTCGGTGCCAGCCGAGGCGATCCGTCCGTCGTCGAGAGCGGCCACCGCATCGATTGCCGCGACATGGAGCTCGAATGTCAGTCGCTCCGCTGGGTCTGCCGGATCGGTGATCTGAACGATTTTGTCGACGCCACCCGACACGATTCGCCCGTCGGACATGGCAGCGAGTGCCGTGACCGCACCGTTGTGACGTTCAAGGGTTGCTGTCTGGTCGACGAAGTCGTGTAACCGCACCGTGCCGTCGTTGTGACCAGTGGCGACGCCATCGGCGCCGCGGACTGCGAGCGCGGTCGCATCGGAACCGACGCTTCCGTCAAAGAGCAGTGGCGTTCCCGGAAGTGGCGAGGTCAGACGCAAGTTGCCGGTTGCATCGAGCGAGACAATCTCGCCCGATGTGGTCGGGGCTGCTCCGACGACGGGGGAGAGGTGTCGGTGCAGTGTGATTGGTTGCGTGCCGGCCGTTGCGGTACCAAGCACGACTTGGCCATCGAGTCCGCCGCTTACAAAACCGGTGCCGCCAAGCGAGGCAACGGCTGACACGTTGCGCTCGTGAGGGGCGAAAACCAGAGCTCCGGGTGGGCGTTCGAGGTCCCACACCCGACCGGTGCCGTCGGCGCCAGCGCTGACCAACCGGCCATCGAGCGTGTTCGCAATACCGGTGATTCTGTCGCCGTGGCCCTCGAGTAGCAGTACGGCGCTTCCGGTCACGAGATCCCACACACGCAACGTGCCATCGTCGCCGCCCGAAGCAAGCCGGCCTGGCTCGAACTCGTGGAGCGCTCGAACCGCACCAATGTGGCCAACAAGCACTAAGTCAGGGGTTGCCCCTGGGACGGCGGAGCCGATGTGGATGGCGCCTGCGACATCTGCGCTCGCAATGCGACCATCGGCCAACGAGGTCATCGCTGTTACCGGAAGCGGACGTTCGGTGACGAGCGAAGACACCGGCGGGGTTACCGTGAGATCCCACAGCTCGATCGCCCCGGAAGCCGTCGCGGTGATCAGTGTCGCGGGGTCGATGGCCGCCATTGCAGTGACTTCGGTCCCAACTTCGATCGCTACGAACTGCTGCGGCGAGTCGGTCTCAAAGATACGAACCTCGCCGTTGACCGAAGCGACCGCCACGGTGTTCGCGTCGAGGGCGGTGAGCGCCGAGATCGCCACGGGATGAATACGCAGGGTCTGTGGGGTCGACGATTCGTCGGAGAGGTCAATGATCGCAATGCCCCCTGATTGGTCTCCCATGACCATGATGTCGCCGTCGGTTCGGGTCAAAGCGGTCAGTGGCGACGCGACATTCAATACATCGGGTTGGGCCAATGTGACTTCACGACCCCAGTTGACGAGACGCTGGTCTTCGCCTGAGGTCAATACCCGGCCATCGAGTGCGACGACAACGCCGGTTAGTCCCGCGGTGTGGCCGTTGAGTACGGCTCGATTGGCGGGGCTGACGTTGTAGGTCGAAGCGGTGATCGCCGTGGTGCCCGCGTTGAGCACGGTGTCGGTATCGGCCCAGTACCCGTCGGCCGGTGTCGGCACTGGCGTCGCGACGATCTCGGCGGCCACGGTTGGATCGACGGCGACCGCTTGAGTGTCGGTGCCGGCACCGCTTGCTGCGGTGTCGGTTGCTGCAGTCTCGTTTTCGGGGGTGCTGGTTGCTGGAGCTGCTACTGCGTCCTCAGAGGTCGGAACTGCAACGACATCAGTCTCGAGGCTGGTGTCGGCGTCGTTAGACCGAGCGAACAGGAACCAGGCGCCGGCAGCGAGGGCGCCAAGCACTAGCAGCCCGGCGACCACGCCGACCCACAACATTGGTGAGCGCTCAGGGCCGTGGAGACGAAGGGTGTCCTCTTCGTCGACCTTGTCGCTTCCGAGGAACGTTGGTGTGGCGATCTCGTTTACTTGGGCGGCTGGCGCAGCGTGCGCCAGAGACGCAGCTTGTCGATCAGGTGGGTTCGCCTGCTGAGTCGATATGGCGAAACCGACTGGTGAAGTTGCTGTTGGGGGATCGACAGGGGGAGCTGTGGCTGTCGGAGCTGTGGCTGTCGGCGGTGTGGGGGGCGGGGGTGTGTGGGTCGACGGTGTGGGGATGGTGTCAAACCAATTACGAGTGACGTTCAGCAGCAGCGATGCGCGCTCAGAGCGGTCAGCCCCGAGCTGGCCCCGAAGCACGTCGAGATCAGTTTGGGTTAGCGAAGCAATGTCACGCTCGGCCAGAGCGGAGCGTTCTAGCGCAGACCCAATAACTCGGACTTCTTGTTGGGTCTCGGGGCTGAGCTGTTCTTGATGTTCAGCGGCCCATCGTTGCAGGGCGGCAGGTACGAGCACGACTGTCTCCGGGCGGCTTTGTGGCGGCTAGGGCTTTGGGGCGACTAGGTAGTCTCGCAGCTCCTGGGTTACTTCTGGTGTATAGGGTCTGGTCATGTCCGAGGTGCCGCTGCCGACAGTGCACGAATCTGTTCGTTGTGCTGCGTTCGCTCGATCCAATCAGATTCGACCAACTGGCTCGGGGCTGCGCCTGGACCGCATCGTTACGATCGCAGCGCCGCTTCCATGGCCAAAGCCTGCGCTCAAGCACGAGCTGCTCCATGCGATGAGCGCTCCGCTCACGGCCAGTTCGGTTTCGACCAGGTTGTTCGCGGTCGAACCAGCACCACGGGGCGACACGTCGGCCGGCTCGGCTACCGATTCGGTCCACGCTGGTGTGTTCAGCGCTGAGGTGCAGGTGTACGACCGGCTTGGCGTGGGGGCGGTTCAATCCGACCGATCTGTGCGCGCGACCTCGGCCACAGAGCTACATCAAGCCCTTGCCGACAGGGCCGAGTCCATTGCCGCGTCGCCTCTTGGCGATGTTGATGGAGCTTCGTCGATGTTGGGGCGTTCGACGTTGTTGATCTGCACCCAGGGCAACCACGATGACTGCTGCGGAGTCCACGGGGTCGCGCTGGCCGATGCGGTGCAGTCCGACCCGGCGCTGTCCGCTCATGTGTCGGTCCGGCGGGTTAGCCACACCGGAGGACATCGATTTGCGCCGACGCTCATCGAACTTCCGAGCGGCCGGATGTGGGCGTTCGCCGACGTGGCGCTGATACGTCGGCTCGTCGATGCAGCGCCAACGCCTGACGATTTGCGTGAACGCTGCCGAGGCTGGTGGGGCACCTCACCCGGTCCGAAGCAAGTGGCCGAGATCGAAGCACGAGCCGCGTTCGGATCTCCATTTGTGCAATCTCCTTTGATCGATGCCGGGCCCCCTGACGAGCCGATTCGGGTCACGCACGGTTCAGATGTGTGGGACGTTGCGGTAGAGGTCGGGCGAGAGGTGCCGATCATTGCATGCGGCACACCTGGCGGCATGCCGGTCAAGTCAGGACGCGAGTTTCGGGCAACGATCGTGGCAACCGCGTCGCATTCGCCAACCCACCGATCGCAGCTGTGATCGGGGAACACTCGATGCGCACGCAAGCCGGGGCAGAAAGCGAACGACACAGCGGTATCAGAGGCCGAAAGACGACCCCGAAGGAACCATATGCACGACGATGAACACAGCGATGCGCCCGGTTCTGAGCCGAGCCATCAGCCCCATGTTGGTGAGACGGTTGCGCTGAGCCCAACTGAAGCCCGCGTTATGGGGTGTCTGGTCGAGAAGCAGTTCTTGACTCCTGATATCTATCCGATGACGACAAATGCGCTTGTCGCGGCATGCAATCAGAAGACGAACCGAGAACCCGTGGTGGCCTTCGACGCGGTCGTGGTTGACCAAGCCCTTATGGCACTGCGCCAACGCAAGCTGGTTCGCATGGTGCACACGCCTGGCGCTCGTTCGACAAAGCACCGTCACACGCTTGATGAAGCGCTCAACCTGGACAAGGGTGAACTCGCACTGTTGTCGGTCTTGCTGCTTCGCGGAGCCCAAACCGTCGGCGAGCTTCGGGGGCGCACCGAACGCCATCACGGCTTCGAATCGCTCGAATCGACCGACGCGTGCCTGCGACGATTGGCCGGCCGGCAACAGCCCCTCGTGGTCGAACGTGAACGTGAGCCAGGCCACAAGGAACGTCGATGGATGCATCTGATCGACGACGGGTCTGAGCCGACCCAGCCAGACGAGTCCACACCCGCAGAACCGGGTTTCTCAGCGGTTCAGGCCGCGACTGATCTGCCTGCAGACGGTTCGCCCAGTTCTGTTGTCCGATCCGCTCCGGACCATGGGGGTGCGCTATCGGCACCGCATCCAGACGTTTCGGCCGCACAGAACTCGGGCCGAACCGATACCGCTTCTGCCGATTCGACGAGCCTGCACGCTCGGGTTGAGGTACTCGAAGCGCAGCTCGCGGCACTGGCCAGCGAGCTGACCGAGCTTCGTTCTTCGCTCGGAGAATCGCTCTGAACGCCACGCCTGATACAGCTCCTACGCCTGACACAGCTTCTACGCCTGAGACAGCTCCTACGCCTGATTCGTCCGGAATGGATCGGACCTCGCTGACGGCGGCCATCGTGGCAGCGGGCGAGCTACCCGAAGCGGGCCATGACGTGGTGCGACCCGTGCTCGCTTCGGCGGATCTGGTCGTGGCCGTCGACGGTGGGCTCGACCATTGTCGAACTCTCGAAGTGCAGGCCGATGTGGTCGTTGGGGACTTCGACAGCGTGTCAGAGGGCGCCATCGCTCAGGCTGAGGGCGCTGGTGCAACCATCGTCTGTCATCCCGTTGCAAAGGACGAAACAGATCTCGAGCTGGCGATAGCGGTCGCGCTCGCGCGAGGCGCAACGGCGATTGTTGCGGTAGCCGTGTTTGGCGGGCGACTCGACCACGAGCTCGGTGCTCTTGCGGTGCTGGCACGTAGCCATCTCGGCCACGTCGACGTTTCGGCCGTCGATGGGGTGCGCACGGTGCACATCGTCCACGGCGGGTCGACCCTCGACCTCAACGTCGAAGCATCGACGACCGTGTCGCTTGTTCCGTGGGCTGGCGACGCCGAGGGCGTGACGACAACTGGCCTGGCGTGGACACTCGATGACGAACTACTTGCTTCGGGGCAAGCTCGCGGAATCAGCAATGTGGCGGTCGACGCAACGCAACACATTTCGGTCGGTGCCGGCACTGTGCTTGTCGTCGTAGATCGGTCCGAAACCGCGTAGATCGGTCCGAAACCGCATCGTCAAACTGAGGTTGTGTCGCACCGGACTATGCCCGCATCGGGCGAGGGGTCAGGGCTGGTCGGTCGCGGCTGCAGCGTCGCGGGCGCTTGCTAGACCCGACGAAAGGACCTTGAGTACGTCTTCGAGCGTGATCAGTCCAACACGAGTGCCGTTCTCAGTAGCGAGCGCGACGTGCATTTTCTGGGTCTGCATGAGGGCAAGCGCGTCTTCGGCAGGCGTGTCGATATCGAGTGATACGAGATCTCGTGGATAGCCGGCTGGCAGTGGCTGATTCCAACTCGCTGGATCTGACCCGAGTAGGTCTTTGGCATGCAGCCAACCTGATGGTTCACCATCGGAACCGAGGGTGATCAGCCGACTATGGCCGCTCGCGGCCATCGCCCGCTCAATATCTGAGATCGCAATCGAGTCAGGGGTCGTGTCGACCTGTGCCCAGGGCACCACGCCGTCACGAATTGTTGCGGCGCCGAGCTCGAGCGTGCTCGATAGCAGCGCATAGTCGTAGCCGTCGAGGACGTCGTCCTCATGCGCGGTCGCGATCAGCACGCTCAGCTCCTCGGGCGTCTTCGCATCGGCGCGCTCGTCGACAGCAGATACACCAAACAGGCGAAGCACCTGATTCGAAAGCCAGTTCAGCAGCGAAATGAGTGGACCGGTAACCCGAACGAACAGGCCGTGCAGCGGAGCGAGAGCCATCGATGTGCGGGCCGCGTCGGCCAGCGCCAAGTTCTTCGGCACCATCTCGCCAACGAGAATATGCAAGAAGGTGACCAGCGAAAGGGCGATTATCAACCCGACCGTGTGTTGGGCGTCTTTCGAGAGACCTGACAGCACGGTCGACTCGAGGATTTTGGCGACCGACGGTTCGGCAACCAAGCCCAATGCAATTGATGCCATCGTGATGCCGAGCTGAGCGCCTGCGATCTGCGTGTTGAGGTTCGTCACGGCATTGAGCGCGGTGCGAGCCCGTTTGTTGCCCGCAGCTAGGTGCTCTTCGAGGTGAGCTCGCTGGGTTGCAATGAGTCCGAACTCGACCGCAACGAAGAACGCGTTGGCGATCAGCAAGAGAACCGCGACGAAGACTGCGATACCGGGGCTCATGGGGTCACCTCTGCATCCGATGCTTGTCCCGCAGGCTGAGCGACGGGCATCACCTCGAGCTTGGCGATCCGCCAACGGTCCATCTCGCTCACGGTGAACGTCCAGCCCTCGAAGACGAAAATCTCGCCGACTGCCGGGACATGCTGTAGCTGATGGAGCGCGAATCCGGCGAGCGTTTCGTACTCGCCTTCGGGAATCTTGATGCCAGCGGCTTCTTCGACCTCGTCAGGATGAAGCGAAGCCGATAGCTCGTAGCCGCCGTCTGCGGTCTGGGCGACATTGTCCGGGCGGTTGTCGTATTCGTCGTCGATCTCGCCGACGATCTCTTCGACAATGTCTTCGATGGTCACGATGCCGTCGACGCCACCGTGCTCATCGAGGACGACGGCCATGTGGTGGCCATCGCGATACATCTCGTCAAGAAGCGAGTCGAGCTCTCGTGACTCGGGAACGACGAACACGTCGATCATGTGGTCACTGACAAGGTGCTCGGCACGCTGATCCGGTGCAATGCCAAGGGCTCTTTTGACATGGACCACGCCAAGCACGTCGTCGTTGTCGTCACCGACGACGGGAAAGCGCGAGTGTCCAGTGTCGACAGACTGGGTGCACAGATCCGCAAGGGTGCTGTCACTCGGGGCAACCACAAGGTCGACCCGAGGCACCAAAATATCGCCCGCAGTTTTTTCGGCGAATCGGATGGTCCGCGTGAGCCGGGTGACATCTTCTGGATCGAGGGTTCCCTCATCGCCTGATACTCGGATGACGTATTCGAGTTCGCCCATCGAGGTAATGCCGCTGAGCTCTTCAGCTGGTTCTAGACCAAACCACGAAACGATGCGATCGGCCATGCGATTCACCACGCTGACAGCCGGGCGAACAATGAATCCCCACGCAGCAATCAGGCGGGCGGTTGGCTTGAGGACCCGCACCGGCTCGGCAATCGCGAGTGTCTTGGGAACGACCTCACCCATGATGACCTGCAGAACATTGGCGAGAATGAATGCCACGAGCACCGTCAGCCAGACGCCGGCGTCGTCGCCGACGATGGGATTCAGTGCCGGTCCGAGCAAGGTGCGGCCCACGGGAGCTGCAAGAAAGCCGAAGATCAATGTTGAAATCGTGATGCCGACCTGTGCGGCCGAAAGGTGGAACGACAGTTCGGCGAGCAGCTTTTCGACCGTTGCCCACGGTCGTTCGCCGGCTTTGATCTTGATCGCGACTTGGGACCGGTCAACCGCGATCAACGCGAACTCGGCTGCCACAAAGAACGCATTTGCGCCAATCAGCGCGAACACTGCCACGAGCGAGAGGATCGTTGTCACGGGAGAGGAGTGTACGGAACGTCAGTGAGCCTGGGTTACCACCGGCCATCGTCGGGTCGGTCATTGCCTGGACGTGTCGCTTCGCGATGTCCTCGGTCGCTTCGCGATGTCCTCGGTCGGGTCGGTGTCGGGTCTGTGCCGGGGCTATGTGTCGGGGCTACTTTCGGTGCCGCTCAGGCACCCATCGCGTGGTAGCCGCCATCAACGTGAACAATCTCGCCGGTCGTTGACGGGAAGAAATCGCTCATCATCGCGACCGTCGTGCGGGCAACCGGTTCGGTGTCGCGAATATCCCAGCCGAGTGGAGCGCGACCTTCCCATGCGTCTTCGAATTCGCTGAACCCGGGAATCGATTTGGCTGCCATCGACCGGATTGGACCCGCTGATACCAGGTTGACGCGGATCTGTTTGGGCCCCAACTCTCGGGCGAGGTAACGCGACGTCGATTCGAACGCGGCTTTGGCCACGCCCATCCAGTCATAGGCCGGCCAGGCAACGGTTGCGTCGAAGTCCATGCCGATGATCGAGCCGCCGTTGGGCATGAGCGGCACAACGACCTCGGCAAGTGTCTTGAGCGAATAGGCCGAGATCTGCACTGCGATCGAGACGTCCTCCCATGGCGCTTCCATAAAACCGCCGCCGAGACAACTCTGGGGTGCGAAGCCGATCGCGTGGAGCGCACCGTCGATGGTGGCACCGTCAGCGCCGAGCTCGGAGCGCACTCGTTCGACGTGGGTCTGATCAGCGACGTCGAACTCGAGGATCGTGGGTTCGACCGGCAGTTTGCGGGCAGTTCGCTGCGTGAGACGCATGCCTTTGCCGAAGCCGGTGAGGATGACCTCAGCCCCTTCCTCTTGCGCGACCCGTGCCACGCCGAATGCGATCGATGCGTCGGTAAGTACGCCCGTCACGAGAATACGTTTGCCGTCGAGAATGCCCATGACCTCGCACGCTAGCCTTTGACTTGTGGTGACAACAGCCAGCCCGATGATGCTCTTTGACACTCGTCAGGGGGTGATCGTTCCGTTCGAACCGGGACCGATTGTCACCATGTACACGTGTGGCATCACGCCCTATGACTCGTCGCACCTCGGCCACGCCGCGGTGTATCTCACATACGACGTCCTGCAGCGTCGTCTGCGTGACCGCGGGCACGAAACCCGATGTGTGCGCAACTACACCGACGTCGACGACGACATGTTGCGCAAAGCCCGCGAACTCGGCGTGCACTACCTCGACCTCGCTGCCTCGCAGATCGCCGTCTTTGAACGTGACATGACGGCGATCAACCTCATCGAGCCGTACCGCGCTCCGCGGGCAACCTCGGCAATCGCGGACATCCGTCGGCTCATCGGCAAGGTGCTCGACAACGGCCACGCCTATCAAGCCGGGGGCGCTGTGTATTTCAGCGTTGACAGCTTCGACGGGTTCGGATCGCTTTCGGGTTTGAGTCGCGAGGACATGCTTCTGCTTGCTGCCGAACACGGCGGCAACCCTGACGACCCGAACAAGCGAGACCCTCTCGACTTCATTCTCTGGCAACCATCGGCGCCAGACGAGCCAGCATGGGACTCACTGTGGGGGCCGGGCCGTCCCGGTTGGCATATCGAATGCTCGGCGCTCGCGACTCGAGAGATCGGCGAGACGATGGACTTGCATGGCGGCGGATCTGACCTGGTGTTCCCACATCATGAGTGTGAGTCAGCCCAGAGCGAAGCAGCCAACGGCAAGCCGTTTGTTCGCCACTGGATGCACCAGGCGATGGTCCGCATGGACGGCGAGAAGATGAGCAAGTCGCTCGGCAATTTGGTGTTTGTCCACGATCTTCTCGAGGACTACAAACCAGGCGCCGTTCGCCTTGGCGTGCACGCCCATCACTATCGCGACGAATGGTCGTGGACCGACGAGATTATGCCCGAGGCCGCAGCGCGCCTCGCCCGCTGGGAAGCATCGGGAGAGGGCGACGCTGGCCTCGAGGCGGCCCGAGCGTGTCTCGATGACGACCTTGACACTCCCGGCGCGTTGGCCGCGATCGACCAAGCGGCAAGCGAGGGTGGCGTCTCGCTCGCTGCCTCGTTGATGGGCATCGAGTTCTGAATTGCAGCCATGGCTCGCACATAGACGCGACGGCTGGCACATAGAGCTGAGACCCTCGGCGGTCGACCGGTAGCCTTGGCGTCTATGTCGAGTATTGCAATCACGCTTCCGGACGGCTCTGAGCGGTCCCTCAAGACTGGGTCTACGGCCGCTGACCTCGCGGCTGATATCGGACCGGGGCTCGCCAAAGCCGCGCTCGTTGCGACGATCAACGGCGAGCAGCGAGACCTCGACGTTCCACTTGCTGACGGCGACTCGGTTGGCTTGATCACCGATAGCAGCGATGACGGACTAGAGGTGCTGCGGCACTCGACCTCGCATGTGCTCGCTCAGGCTGTCCTGGCGCTGTGGCCAGGGTCAACGTTCGCGATCGGTCCCGCGATCGATGACGGCTTCTATTACGACTTCGACTTGCCAGGCGGCCAGACATTCACCGACGATGACCTCGAACGTATCGATGCCAAGATGCGCGAAATTATCGGCGCCGACCAGCCCTTCATCCGGGGCGAAGTGCCTGCGGACGAAGGGATGGCACTCTTCGAAGGTCACAAATACAAACAAGCCATCATCGAGCGGGTCACGAGTCCCGATGCTGCGCTCGATGCAGAAATGGCGAGCGAAGTCGACGCTGCCGGAACCGTCAGCTTTTACCGCAACTCCGACGACTTCATCGATCTGTGTCGCGGCCCGCACGTGCCGTCTACGGGACGGCTCGGGCACTTCAAGCTGATGAAGGTTGCCGGCGCCTACTGGCGAGGCAACGAAAAGGAGCCCATGCTCCAACGCATTTACGGCACCGCGTGGTCGAACAAGAAAGAACTCAAGCAGCACTTGCATCGTCTCGAAGAAGCGGCCAAGCGCGATCATCGCAAACTCGCGAACGAGCTCGACCTGGTCTCGTGGCCGAACGAGCTCGGCCCCGGTCTTGCGGTGTGGCATCCCAAGGGAGCGCTGGTGCGCAAGCTGATGGAGGACTACAGCCGCGACCGCCACGAACACGGCGGCTACCACTTCGCCTACACCCCACACATCGCCAAAGCGGCGCTTTGGGAGACCTCGGGCCACCTCGACTTCTACGCCGACGGCATGTACCCGCCGATGGAACTCGATGGGGCTACCTATTACCCCAAGCCCATGAACTGCCCGTTCCACGTGATGATCTACAAGTCAGATCAGCGCAGCTACCGAGACTTGCCGCTGCGCATTTTTGAGCTCGGCACCGTGTACCGCTACGAACTGTCGGGAGCAATCCACGGGCTTCTACGCAGCCGCGGATTCACCCAAGACGACAGCCACATTTTTGCGACTCGCGAAATGCTCGAAGACGAGTTGGCGTCACTGCTGGACTTTGTGTTGTCGGTGCTGCGGGCCTTTGGCTTTGAAGACTTCCAGGCCAAGCTTTCGACCCGTCCGCCAGAAAAGGCCGTGGGCGATGATGAGATCTGGGACATGGCAACCGAAGGTCTGCGTGCTGCACTCGAAAAGGCCGGGCTTGACTACATCGTCGACGAAGGTGGCGGTGCGTTCTATGGCCCAAAGATCGATGTCGATGTCAAAGACGCGATTGGGCGGGCATGGCAGCTATCGACGATTCAAGCAGACTTCAACCTTCCCGAACGTTTTGAGCTTGAGTACGTCGCAAATGACGGCGAGCGCAAGCGCCCAGTCATGATTCACCGAGCATTGTTCGGATCTGTCGAACGTTTCTTCGGGGTGCTGCTTGAACACTACGCCGGAGCGTTTCCGGTGTGGCTTGCACCCATGCAAGTCCAGGTATTGCCCGTCGCCGAAGCCCACGACGCATTCGCTGACACCGTCACCGCCCGCCTCCGCGGCCTGGGCTACCGGGCCGAGACCATTGCGGCCACCGACCCACTCGGCAAACGCGTTCGCGCTGGCAAGTCCAACAAAATCCCCTACGTGCTCGTCGTGGGCGACGACGACGCAGCAAACGACACCGTGGGCGTCAATGCTCGCGGGCAAGATGTAGAACGCGACGTGAGCTTCGAAACGTTCGCCGCTCGGCTTGCCAACGACGTCGAGACCCACGCCTAACGTGCTCGAACGTCTCTGGGCTGACTGGCGGAGCGCGTATGTTCGCGGCCTAGATGATCCCGAGGTCGAACCCGACCCTCCAGCGAACGCTCCTCAGGGGCACGGCTCGCTCTTTGAACGCATTCTGGCCAGCGGACTCAGCGATGAAGACGCGCTCGTCGTGCACCGCGGGGAACTGGCATCGGTTCTGCTCAACGCGTATCCCTACGGAAGCGGACATCTGCTCATCGTCTCGAACCGCGCAGTCGAGCGAGTAAGCGATCTCACCGATGCCGAGGCCGCCGAACTCTGGGGTCTGGTCGACCAAGCAGTTCGGGTCGTCGATGACGAATATGGGGCTCCTGGGGCCAACGTTGGACTGAACCAGGGGAGCGCGGCCGGAGCGGGGGTGCCTGACCACTTGCATGTGCACGTGCTGCCTCGATGGCACAGCGACACCAACTTCATGACCTCGATCGCCGAGACCCGAGTACTTCCCGAGAGCCTTGGCGATACGTGGCGTCGGGTGAGTGTCGCATGGGCCCGTGTGTCGAATAGGTTGACGTCGTGACCGGTCAGACCAGCCATGACGAGACCAGCCATAACGAGACCAGCCATAACGACGCGAGCGCGGCCGAAATCGCCAACGCCGATCTCATCGCCGAATCGGTAGGCGTACCCGCCGCCGATGACGGGGCGATCCGAGACGTGCTTCCCGATGATCTCAATGCCGCGGAATTCGTCGGGCCGTATATGTTCCCGAACAACAATCGGCGGCGTATCCCCGCAGCGCTCTACATCGCGATCGGTGCCGGGTTCGTTGCGCTTTGGGCGCTCGTCGACTCCGCGCTCGTCAACGCCGGATGGGCCTGGGGTGGCGGTGCCCTCATCGCGATTGGGTTCTACGGGCTGATCGCTGGATGGAATCTTGCAGTCGACGAAAACGATGCGCTCGTCGCTGCCACCGGCAGCGTTGGATTTCCCGTCGGGCACGCGTCGGCGCAGCTTGGCTGGCGAGGCTGGCTCAGCCGTCCGACGTGGCGCATTTTGTTGTACTCGAATGAGCTCCAACCTGAACGTCGCGGGTTAGTGCTGATCGACGGCAACGACGGCGAGGTTCTCGACACCATTGTTGAAAACAACCCAGAAGACTGGTCGGAGTACCAAGACTGATGTTTGACGGAAACTGGCGCGAAACAGTCGAGAAGGGCGTCGACCCGGTTGGCGCGGCGCTGCAACGACTCGGCATGAGCGCTGACGTGCTCACCACAATCGGCATAGCAATGGCTGCGGCATCGGCGGTCATTATTGGCAGCGGTCGCCTGTTTCTTGGCTTTATCGCCATGCTCGCGGCCGGCATTCCGGACTTGCTCGACGGCGCTGTGGCCAAGGCATCAGGGGCGACATCTAAGCGTGGCGCGTTCTTCGATTCGACCAGCGACCGTCTGAGCGACGTTCTGGTCTTCGGGGGTATCGCCTGGTATCTCGATAGCAACGAACCGGGGCGGATCTCGATTCTTCCGTTCGCGGTCATGGGAGCGGCGCTGATCACCTCCTACGTCAGGGCCAAGGGGGAGCTGCTCGGCTACGACGCCAAGGGCGGAATCATGGAGCGCGCCGAGCGTTTCATCCTCATCTCGGTTGGGCTGGTTTTTTCATCGATACTGATACCGGTGCTGTGGGTCATGTTGGTGCTGTCCTCGGTCACGATCATGCAACGTTTCGCAAAGGTCTGGAAGCAGGCCACCGTCGAAAAGCGAGCTGCGGCAGCGGCCCCGAGCTGACGTCTGGTCGTGGCATTTAACCCGACCCTGATGGCCTTCAAGGCCGTCGCGCAATTGGCTCAGACGCTTCCGGCTGGAGCGATGCATGCAGCGAGTTCTGTGGTCACGAGCGCGATTCCATGGGTCGACGCGGAACGGCGGATCATCGCCGAACGCAACCTGGCGCGCAGCACCGGACGGATCTTGGCGCCAGCTGAACAAGCCACGCTTGTGCAGCAGGTGTTCGCGTCGTATGCGCGCTACTACACAGACACAGCTCGTCTGCCGACGCTCACCCCGGCCGAAGTCGACCGTGGCTTTAGCTATGAGGGCTTCGAGCACATCGAAGACAGCGTCGCAGCGGGACAGGGAACCATTCTGGTTGTGCCACACCTGGGCGGATGGGAATGGGCTGGCAGCTGGCTGGCGCGGGTTCCGGGCTTTGCGGTGACAGCGGTGGTCGAACCGCTTGAGAACGACGAACTACGTGAGTGGATGCAGGGCTGGCGCGAGGCGGTGGGTATGCAAGTTCTGCCGCTTGGGCCGGGGCTTGGGGGCGAGCTTGTGCAGCGGCTCCGAGCCAACCACGTGATCTGTTTGATGAGCGACCGCAACCTCGGCGATAGCGGCGTCGAAGTGGACTTCTTTGGCGAACGCACCCACCTTCCGGCTGGGGCGGCAACCTTGGCGTTGCGAACCGGTGCCCGCATCGTGCCGCTGGCGGTGTATCACCGTGGGCATGTGAACCATGCCGTCGTGGAGCCGCCCATCGTCGTCGAGCGCGAGGGTCGGCTGCGGGCCGATATCACCCGGGTCACGCAGGCCATCGCCCATCGCATGGAGGCCCAGATTCGCCGAGCTCCCACCCAGTGGATCGTGCTTCAACCCAACTGGCCTTCAGACCACGCAGCGCTCGCAGCCCGCCGAGACGGCGCACGTCAATGAACCGTGCTTCTGCAATGAACCGTGCTGCTGCCGGCCCCGGTCCACGCCGGTCCGCGTCTTCGCATCCGTCCTCGCCCCCGCGCGGTCCGCTTCGGATCGGCATGGTGTGCCCCTACAGCCTGACCGTTCCAGGCGGCGTGCAACTGCAGGTGCTCGGGCTGGCCCGCACCTTGCGGGCAAAAGGCGTTGACGTTCGAGTGATCGCCCCGTGCGACGGCCCGCCCCCCGATGTCGGGATCACGCCGATCGGTGCGAGCCTTCCCACCGCAGCGAACGGTTCAATCGCTCCAATCGCGCCTGATCTGGCGGCCCAACTTCGGCTGATCCGCACGATCATCAGTGAAGATTTCGACGTGCTGCACCTGCACGAGCCGCTGGCCCCCGGCGTAGGCATCACGACGGTGCTGATGCAGGCCGCTCCGACGGTTGGAACCTTCCATGCTGCCGGAAGGTCATCCGCGTACCGGTGGGTCAACCGCGGATGTCGAGCTCTGCGACGTCGGTTGACGGTTGCGTGCGCGGTCTCTGCCGACGCCGAACAGTTGGCATCGACATGGCTCGGTGGCACCTATGAGCGAGTATTCAATGGCATCGAAGTCCAGGAGTTCGCCGGCGCCGCGCCGACGCCCACGACGGGGCCGACGATCTTCTTCGTTGGTCGCCATGAGGTGCGCAAGGGCTTGGGTGTGCTGCTCGACTCGCTTCGGTACCTCGGTCCAGAAGTCACGGTGTGGGTGGCGAGCGATGGCGAACAAACGGCTGACCTCAAACGTCGGCACGCACAGGACCCACGCATCGAATGGCTCGGACGCATAACTGAAGCCGAGAAACGATCCCGGCTTGTGGGTGCCGACGCCGCATGTTTCCCTTCTCTCGGGGGAGAATCATTCGGGGTGGTGCTACTCGAAGCAATGGCCGCCGGAACAGCAACGGTTGCGAGCGACATCGACGGCTATCGCAAGGTGGCGCGCTCGGGCCTCGACTCTGATCTGGTTCCGCCCGATGACCCGAAACGACTGGCGGCGGCACTGCGAACAGCTCTTGAGGGCGGACCAGCCGTTCAAGAGCGCATAGCGGCAGGTCGAGATCGGGCCGACGCGTTCTCGATGTCGGCCTTGGCGGATCGGTACATCACGCTGTATCACCAGGCAATCTCGGCCCATAAGCGCTGACCGGACTGCGCAGCTCTACCCTGCCAATGTGGACTTCCTGCGTAACCCCGCCCTTATGTTCGTGCCACTGCCGCTGACGGTCGGCATCATCATCGGTGCCGTGGCGGGATTGGTCACCGGTTCATGGGTCGCTCTCGTCGTCGCCATGCTGGTCATTGGTCTGCTCGTCGGTGGCGCTCTCTTGTATTTCGCGGATGCGATCGTCGCCTCGAAACTCGGAGCCCGGCCACTTGCTGACGACGGCGCGTTCGTCATCCGCAACCAGCTAGAAGAAATCTGTGCCCGAGCGGGGGTCAACGAGCCCGAGCTCATGACGGTCGGCCCAGGCGCTCCGGCGATTGCGTCATTTGGTCGCTCGGAACCAAAGCTTGTGGTCACCGACGGTCTAACCGACGACCTGACCGTGGTTGAACTCGAAGCTGCGCTCGCCCGCGAAGTCGGCCGATCCAAGCGTCGACTCACCGCTGGCGACACCTTGGCGACGGTGTTCGTCACCATGCCATTTGGTGCGTTCGGCAGTCTGAGCGACCGCATGCTTGAGTGGTTCCGTGGCGGCGACCACGATGCGCGCTGTGATCTCGAAGGCGTGAGCATCACCCGTTACCCGCCAGGATTGAGTGCGGCGCTCTCGAAGATGACGGCCGACGGAACAACGACCCCCGACGGTTCTACGGCCACCGCTCATCTATGGGCCACGGGCCGTTCACCCCGTGTCGGCGAGCCGGGAATATACGGCATAGAACAGCGACTCGAACTGCTCAGCGAGCTTTGATCTAACCCCGCCTAAATCAGGCCCTTGTCTGCGAGCACATCGTCCTAGACTGCCCGCCATGACCGAGATGAGTCGACAGACCGGCACCTACGAAGTCAAGCGTGGGCTTGCCGAAATGTTCAAGGGCGGCGTCATCATGGACGTCGTCAACGCCGAACAGGCCCGGATCGCTGAAGATGCCGGCGCAACAGCGGTGATGGCACTCGAACGCGTGCCTGCTGATATCCGAGTCGACGGCGGCGTGGCCCGTATGAGCGACCCGGCAATGATCGAAGGCATTCAGGCCGCAGTCACCATTCCGGTCATGGCCAAAGCGCGAATCGGCCATTTCGTCGAAGCGCAGATTCTGCAGGCACTCGAAGTCGACTACATCGACGAATCCGAAGTGCTGACCCCAGCAGACGAGGCTCACCACATCGACAAGTTCGCCTTCACCACCCCGTTCGTGTGCGGTGCGACCAACCTTGGCGAGGCGCTGCGACGTATCGCAGAAGGCGCCTGCATGATCCGTTCCAAAGGCGAGGCCGGAACGGGCGACGTTGTGCAGGCAGTCCGACACCTTCGCTCGATCCTCGGTGACATCGGTCGGATCACCAAGGCGGACAGCGCCGAATTGTTCGATTGGGCCAAGCGGCTCCAGGCCCCGCTCCCGCTGGTGCAAGAAATTGCCGAGACAGGTGAGCTTCCGGTTCCGATGTTTTGTGCGGGCGGACTCGCCACTCCTGCTGACGCTGCGCTAGCGATGCAGCTCGGAGCTCAGGCCGTATTCGTGGGCTCCGGCATTTTCAAAAGCGAAGACCCTGCCCCTCGTGCCCGAGCCATTGTCGAAGCCACAACCAACTTCAACGACCCAGACGTCCTCGTTCGGGTATCTCGCGGTCTCGGCGCTCCAATGACCGGTATTGGTATGGACGAACTCGACGTTCACTACGAAGACCGCGGCTGGTGATTCTGAGCCCCGATTCCGATGGCGCTGGTCGATGACCGAACGCGTCGGAGTCCTTGCGCTGCAAGGAGCGTTTGCTCGCCACGTCGAAGCCTGCGAGGCGATCGGCGTTGCGGCACACGAAGTGCGCACGGCTGAGCATCTCGTCGGCGTTACTCGTTTGATCATTCCCGGCGGCGAATCAACAACGATGAGCATGATGCTCGATCGCAATGGTCTGCGTGAGCCGGTTGCAGCGGTACTGGCCGACGGCATGCCGGTCCTTGGAACGTGCGCTGGCATGATCCTGTTGGCGTCGCAGGTTGAGGGCGGCCGGTCAGACCAAGCCAGCTTCGAGGCGATCGATCTGACGGTGAAACGCAACGGCTACGGCCGCCAGAACCAGTCATTTACCATGTCGCTTTCAACAGCAATCTTCGATGAACCGCTGCACGCCGTGTTCATCCGCGCTCCACGGGTGACTCGAGTCGGCAACGGGGTCGAGGTCCTGGCGGAACTCGATGGTGACCCGGTGTTTTGTCGATCGGCAAACGTGGTCGTCGCAGCGTTTCATCCGGAGTTGTCTGCTGACCGTCGTTTGCACCGCTACTTTTGTGAACTGAGCTGAAAGGTGACCGTCAATGTCAGGTCATTCCAAATGGGCAACCATCAAACACAAGAAGGGCGCGGCTGACAAGAAGCGCGGCAAGCTCTTCGCCAAGCTGATCAAGCAGGTCGAAGTCGCGGCACGCACCGGCGGCGGTGACCTTGATTCGAATGCCACCTTGCGCACGATGTACCAAAAGGCACGCGATGCGTCAGTGCCGCTTGACACAATTGAGCGAGCGGTCAAGCGAGGCACCGGCGAGCTTGAGGGCGTCGACTACGAGCCGATCGTCTACGAGGGCTATGCCCCAGCGGGCGTGGCCCTCTATATCGACGTGCTCACAGACAACCGCAATCGCAGTGGCCCAGAAATGCGAAGCATGCTGTCAAAGAACGGCGGTTCTCTCGCCGAGCCCGGCGCGGTTGCGTGGCAGTTCGATCGCAAGGGCGTGGTGTTGCTGCCAAAGGCCAACCACGATTTTGACGAGCTGATGATGCTGGCGCTCGAAGCTGGGGCCGAAGACCTCGAAGATGTTGGCGAGGCGTTTCAGTTGACCTGTGAACCAACTGATCTCAATGGTTTGCGCGAGGCAATCGTCGATGCCGGCATTGAGTTCACTTCGGCCGATTTGGTCATGGTTCCGCAGCAGACGATTGAACTTGACGAGAAAGATGCCAAGTCGGTGCTGCAATTGATCGAGACGCTCGAAGACAACGACGATGTCCAGGACGTCTTCGCGAATTTTGACATCAGTGACGAGGTTATGGAAGCGCTCTCGGCCGACTGATTCGCACCAGAACCGACCATGAACGAATCGGCCGGGTTGATCCGGTTACGATAGAACGCATGTTCGTTCTCGGTATCGACCCCGGATTGTCGCGTTGCGGCTACGGCGTGGTCGAGCAACAGCGCCACCGCCAGCGAGCGGTTGCTGCTGGCGTGCTGCGCACCTCTCCAGATTTGGCGATCCCGCAGCGATTGGCCGAGCTTCAGGCCGAAGTGCGATCCCTGATCGATGACTTTGCTCCAGCGATGGTTGCGGTTGAGCGGGTGCTCTTTCAGAACAATGTCAGCACCGCAATGGGTGTGGGGCAGGCGAGCGGCATCGTTATGGCCGAAGCATTCCGTGGCGGCTGTGAGGTGGCTGAATATTCGCCGAACGAAATCAAACTTGCGGTGGCGGGTGACGGTGCGGCTGACAAGCATCAGATGGAGACCATGGTTCGGTTGTTGCTCGACATCAATACGCCTTTGCGCCCAGTCGATGCAGCCGATGCGCTCGGCGTCGCTTTGTGCCATCTGGCGCACCAGGGCATTCCCGCAGGAATGGGCGCATGATCGGCTCGGTACGTGGCGAATTGATCGCCCGCGAGCCGACCGAGGTCCTGATCGAGGTGCACGGCATTGGGTACCGGGTCGTGATCGGCCCCGATGTTTCGGCGGCAATTGGCGAGGTCGGGACGACGGTCTTCCTGCATGTGCACCATCACCTGCGCGAAGATGCCCAAACCCTCTACGGATTCCTCGCGCTTGACGATCGACTGATGTTCGAAACATTGCTCAGCGCGCACGGCGTCGGGCCATCGTTGGGGTTAGCGATCATGTCGGTGCACGGCCCCGACGGGTTGCGTCGCGTCGTGACCGACGAAGATGTCGCGGCACTCTGTCTGGTGCCTGGCGTTGGCAAGAAGACCGCACAACGGTTGCTCGTTGAGCTGTCCTCCAAGGTCGGCGAACCGATCGGTGACGGAATCCCCGGGTCGGCCGGCGCTGGTACTGCCACCGGCCGAGCCGACGTACGCGACGGTCTATCTGCGCTTGGCTATTCAGACGACGAGGTCGCCCACGCGTTGCGTGCGGTTCCAGACGAGGGCGACACCGCAACCCAAATCCGCAATGCACTCAACGTGCTTGCGTTCTGATCATGCGCGAAGAACTGCTCGACGGTGCGGCGACCGATGATGACTTTGGGCATGACGGAAGCGAACTCGACGGCTTAATCGCCGATCACAGCGGGCTGCGTCCGACCTCACTCGACGATTTCGTGGGGCAACCTGAACTGAAGCGTCACCTGAGAATTATTCTCGGCGCAGCGCGTAAGCGGAGCGAGGCGGCTGACCACCTACTGTTTGCCGGCCCGCCGGGTCTGGGTAAGACGACCTTGGCCCATATTGTCGCCACCGAAATGCAGACCGTGATCCACACGACGTCGGGCCCAGCCATGGAACGCGCAGGTGATCTCGCGGCCATCTTGACCAAGTTGGCACCGGGTGACATTTTGTTCATCGACGAGATCCACCGGTTGTCGAAGAACATCGAAGAAGTGCTGTATCCAGCCATGGAGGACTTCGAGCTCGACATTGTCCTGGGCAAAGGCCCGGCGGCCAGGTCGATTCGGCTTGAGCTACCGCCCTTCACGCTCATTGGTGCAACGACCCGCATCGGGCTGATCACCGGGCCGCTGCGTGACCGCTTTGGCGAGGTCGCCCGACTTGATTTCTACGATGTCGACGATCTCAAGAGCATCGTGCTTCGTGCCGCAGGCATTCTCGATGTGACAATCGACGACGACGGCGCCCACGAAATTGCCCGCCGGTCGCGAGGCACACCTCGTATCGCCAACCGGCTTTTGCGTCGGGTGCGCGATGTTGCCGAAACTGAACACGAAGGCGTAATCACCACCGAGGTTGCTGCCATTGGGCTTGCATTGTTCGGTGTCGATGCTCTCGGTCTCGACAAAGTCGACCGCGGCATTTTGTCGTCGCTCTGCGAACGGTTCGGTGGGGGCCCCTGCGGGCTGTCGACGCTCGCAATCTCTGTTTCTGAGCCGACCGAAACCGTCGAAGATGTGCACGAGCCGTTCCTGATTCAGCAGGGCTTGCTCATGCGCACGCCCCGTGGGCGCGTTGCGACACCTGCTGCATGGGAGCATCTCGGGTTGGCGCCGCCGATTGTCGCCGACGACGCGCAAAAGGGTCTGTTCGGCAACTCCTGAGACCACTCGAGCGGTGGTTGGCGTGCCTTGGGCTGGATCAGAGTTGGCACACTATGGCGGTGCCTTCGCTCGACGCGTTCGACTATGTGCTGCCTGACGAGCTGATCGCCCAGTATCCGGCCGAGCCCCGCGATTCTGCCCGTCTGCTCGATGCCACAGCCCAGACTGTCGCTCATCGACGGGTTCGCGACATCGCCGAGTTGGTCGGGCCGGGCGATGTGTTGGTCGTGAACGACACTCGGGTCATACCCGCGCGGCTGCAACTCTTCAAGCCAACCGGGGGAGCGGTCGAGGTGTTCTTGCTCGACGAGTTGGACCGAGGGCAGCCAACAAGCGGCGAGCTCACATCCGCTGAGACGACTCGTGATGCCACCTGGCGAGCGCTCGTGCGCCCATCACGGCGGGTTCCTGACGGCACCGAACTCGTCGATGCGACAGGAACTGTGGTTCTTCGAGTCGGCACGGCCCTCGGCGATGGAGTTCGGGTGGTTGCGGCTCGTGGCGGAGCATCGATGCTTGCGGTCGCCCACGCGCACGGCGAAGTGCCGCTTCCGCCCTATATCAACGTGCCGCTGGCCGATGCAGATCGGTATCAGACCGTGTACTCGCGCAACGAACGGTCAGTAGCTGCTCCGACGGCGGGGTTGCACTTCACCGACGAGTTACTCGCCGCCTGCGTCGCGCGAGGTGCGCAGGTCGAACGAGTTGAGCTGGCGGTCGGCCTAGGGACATTCCGCCCGATCTTGGTCGACGACATCGATGACCACACCATGCACGGCGAGTGGTTCAACGTCGCCCCCGCAGTGCTCGACGCGTGCGCAGACGCTGATCGAGTAATCGCGATTGGAACCACATCGGTGCGGGCCCTCGAAAGCGCAGCCGTAACCGGCGCAACCTCAGGAGTTACCGACCTTTTCATTAGCCCCGGCTATGCATTCAAGGTCGTGGACACATTGTTCACCAACTTCCATCAGCCCAAGTCATCGCTGCTCGTCATGTTGTCCGCGTTCGCTGGTGACGAGTGGCGATCGATCTATGAACACGCGATTGCGCAGCAGTACCGATTCTTCTCATTTGGCGACGCGATGATCGTCAATCGAAAGGCCTGACATGTTCAGCTTCGACGTCACCGCTACGAGCGGCCGAGCGCGCACCGGGCTCATCACTACCCCTCGCGGCACGATCACAACGCCGTGTTTTATGCCGGTCGGCACTCGGGCTTCGGTGCAGACGCTGACCAGTCGTGACCTGGTCGACCTGCAGGCCGAGGTGATTCTGGGCAACACGTATCATCTCATGCTCCGTCCAGGTGCAGATCTGATTGCCGAGATGGGCGGCCTGCATCGGTTTATGGACTGGAACGGGCATGTGCTTACCGACAGTGGTGGGTATCAGATCTTCAGCCTTGAACCAAAGGTCGACGATGAGGGAGCGCTCTTCAAATCGACCTATGACGGAAGCAAACACAAGCTCACGCCTGAGTCGGCGGTCGATGTGCAGACCAAGCTCGGCTCAGATATCCAAATGGTGCTCGATGTCTGTCCGCCGTTGCCTTCACCTGATGGCGTCATCGTCGCAGCGATGCAGCAGACCCACCGCTGGGCAGAGCGAGCCCGTGCCGCGTTCCTCGACCGTCCGGAACGAAGCGACGGAATGCGGGCACAGTTCGGGATTGTGCAGGGTGGACTAGATCTCGACCGGCGGGTTGAAAGTGCCGAGTTCTTGATGGCGGTTGGGTTTGAGGGGTACGGCATTGGTGGGCTGTCGGTCGGCGAGAAGCGAACCGAAATGCTGCCACCGCTTCTGGCCACGACTGACGTGCTTCCGGTCGACCAACCTCGCTACCTGATGGGCGTCGGTGACCCCTTGAGCATTGTGACGGGGATCGCGAACGGGGTCGACATGTTCGATTGTGTGCTTCCGACCAGGTTGGCTCGACACGGCACCGTGTTGACCACCGCCGGACGCATGAACATCTCAAACGCGCAGTATGCAAACGATCCGAGACCGATCGACCCTGGCTTTCCCGACAGCCCGATCGCCAACTGGTCACGGGCATACATACGGCACCTGCTTCAGGTAAAGGAGCCAGCGGCCGCGCGCATGCTGACCTTGCACAACATTGCTTTCCTGTTTCGACTGGTTGACCAAGCTCGCGACGCCGTTGCAGCGGGCACGATTGGTGATCTCGTTGCCGAGGTCGGCGAACACTGGAGCTGACGATTTGGCACAGCTAGTCGCCCGGGTTTCTGGACGACCGAGCTAGCCTCGGCTCGCATTGACCGCCACCGGCGCCTGACCGGCAGCCACAACTCCTGGAGCTCCTGATGCAGTTCATTCCGCTCATCGCAATCATGGTGATCATGTGGGCACTTCTGATCGTGCCCCAGCAGCGGCGGGCCAAGGCTCATCGGCTCATGCTTTCGCAGCTCGACGTGGGCGATGAGATTCTCACGTCGTCTGGCCTGTACGGATCTATTGTCGATTTCGACGGCCAGACCGTCTTTATCGAGGTCGCAGACGGGGTTGAGGTCAAGGTCACTCGCGAATCAATTTCTGAACGAATCGTCTATGAGGACGCAACCGCCTGATGCTCGACAAGGCACGCCTGTCGCTCATAGGCATCGTCGTCGTCGCCGGAGGGTTACTGCTCTGGTCGCTGCTCGTTGGCCAAAAGCCGTTGCTCGGGCTTGACCTGCAGGGCGGTGTCGAGGTGGTGCTCGAGCCGGTCGACACCCCCGAGAACCTTGAGCTCGCCACGACCGAAAATCTTGACCTTGCAGTCGAGATCCTACGCAAGCGCGTCGACGCCATCGGTGTTGCTGAACCCGACATCACGACCCAGACGGGCAACGACAAAAACTTCATCATTGTGCAGCTACCCGGGATCGAGAACCAGGACGACGCCGTAGCGCTTGTTGGCCAGACTGCCGAGTTGCAGTTCCGGCCGATCCTGCTCGATCTCAATCGTCGCGACGACCGGCTACCCAACGATGGCGAATTCCCCGACGAGATCCTCAACGGTGGCCCCGGAATCACTGAACTTGTGGCCGGGTTTGTCAGCGATCCGAACTCGACCCCTCCCGACCAAAGTGCAATCGTGAACTACTCGGCCCAGGCGTCAAGCGAAGGCGGCGGGAGGCTGCCGGTCCTTGTCGGCCCGACGGCCTTTACTGGATCCGCGCTCGATGGTTCCGAAGCGCAGTTCATCAATGGCCAGTGGCTCGTCGAAGTGACGTTTAAGGCCGGCGACGAAGGGATCGGGTTGTTCAACACGTCGGCCGCAACCTGTTTCGATGGTTCGCTGGTTTGCCCGCAGAACCGACTCGCATTTGTGCTCGATGGGGTCATTGAATCGGCGCCGAATATCGATGCTCCGTTCTTTGAGTCCCGCGACGTGGTCATCACCCGCCCGACCGGCTTCCCTGAAGACGAAGCCAAGGCGACGGCGCTGGTGCTCGACTTCGGTGCGCTGCCGTTGGCGTTTAGCGATCCCGCTGATCCCGATGCTGGCCTGGTGCGTTCGGTATCGGCATCGCTCGGCCGAGATTCGCTCAACGCAGGACTTATCGCCGGACTCGTCGGCCTGTTCTTCGTGGCCATCTACATCATCTGGTACTACCGACTTCTCGGCGTGGTTGCGCTACTGAGCCTGGTGCTGTCAGCGTCGCTTCTCTGGACGGTTGTGTCGTACCTGTCCACATCGCGGGGTCTCGCGTTGACTCTCGCCGGTGTCGTTGGCTTGATTGTCTCGATTGGCGTATCGCTTGACTCGAACGTCATCTTCTTTGAGGACTTGAAGGAACACATGCGGCGCGGCGACTCGCTCTCGAGCGCGGTGTCGCGGTCGTTCCCGACCGCGTTTGCGACGGTCTTTTGGGCCAACATGGCCACGTTGATTGGTGCGCTCATCCTCTACGTGCTGACCGTTGGCTCTGTCCGTGGGTTTGCGCTCATCTTGGCGATCGCCTCGGTTCTGGACCTGCTCGCGACGTACTTCTTCATGGCCCCGCTCGTGCGTGTGCTCGCTGACCGTTTCGGTGATCGCCCGTCGATGTTCGGGGTGCGCGCTGCCACCCCCGGATCCGAACGAGCAATCGGAGGTGCAGCATGAGCGCAATGTCCAGGCTGCTTCGTAACGAGAACCGCGTCGAGTTCAGCGGCCTATGGAAGCGGGCGCTCAGCATCTCGGCTGTGCTCGTGCTCATCGCCATTGGTGCCTTGTTTATTCGTGGCCTGAATCTGGGCATCGAGTTCGAGGGCGGAGCGTCGTGGGAAGTCCGCAGCCCCGAGACGTCAGCAGACGAGCTGCGAGAGGCGCTCGAACCGTTCGGACTCGGCGATGCACGCATTCAGCAAGTCGCAAACGAGCTCTGGCGGGTACGCGCTGAAACCGAAAGTGCCGCTGCGCTCGGTGAGGTGCGCGTTGCGCTTGCCGACTCCGTCGGTATTGCAACCGACGACGTCACCGCTAACGCAGTCGGCGCGAGCTGGGGCAACGAGGTCACGGCCAAAGCTCGTACTGCTCTGATCGTTTTCTTCATCGTGTTGTTCTTCTACATCACCATTCGCCTGGAATGGAAGATGGCAGTAGGAGCACTCGCCGCAGTTGCCCATGACATCTTGTTGACGGTCGGGATCTACGCGCTTTTCCAGCTCGAGGTCACGTCGGCCACCGTCATTGCATTCTTGACGATTCTTGGCTATTCGCTCTATGACACGCTCGTCGTTTTCGACAAGATCCGCGAAAATGACCGGCGCTCCTCCGGGGCGGCGGCGATGACCTATACCGATGTCACCGATTTCTCGCTCAACCAGGTGCTCATGCGGTCGGTGAATACGACGATCACATCTGTCCTGCCGGTGCTTGCGGTGCTCGTGGTTGGCCGCTTCGTGCTCGGTGCAGTGACGTTGCAAGAATTTGCCATCGCACTGCTCGTCGGGCTGATTGTCGGCACCTACTCGTCGCTGTTCGTCGCAACGCCGATTGTCGCATGGCTCAAAGAGCGCGAAGCCGACAACGTCAATCGCCAACTTGCCGCAGCCAAGAAGGCCACCGATGGCGATCTTGATGTTGGGGCAGCCCTCGACGCAGCCGACCGAGCCCGCCAGGTTCGCTCCAAAGCCCGTGGTTCCGGACACCGAGTCACCGCCGATGCCGGGCGACCCACGGTCGTGGTGACCAAGCGGCGGATCGACAGCGGCACTCGTGCCGAGAGCGCGAAAGGTCGCGCTTCGACGAGCTCAGGTTCGAAGAAGGACACAGCCGATGGCAGCGCGACTCGAGCCCCAAGCGGCGAGATCAAGCCCCGCCCTCGCAAGAAGAAGAAGAAGTAAGGCCAGGCGGGGCGCTACCGTTCAGAGATGGACTGCGATGTTGCCTGGTTGCGTGAGCTCGTGCGCAACGTTGCTGACTTTCCCAAGCCCGGTGTGGCGTTTGCCGATATCACGCCGATGCTTGCGCACGCTGACGCACTTCGTTGTGCCGTTGAATTAGTCGCAGACGAATTTGTTGGGCAGGACGTAGACCTGGTGGCTGGGGTCGATGCCCGCGGGTTCATCCTCGCCGCACCGGTCGCCTGCCGCCTCGGCGCTGGCTTCGTCCCGATCCGCAAGGCCGGCCGACTGCCAGCACCGACGCACAGCCTGACCTATGACCTTGAGTACGGCACGGACACGCTCGAAATCCACACCGATGCGGCGTCGCCAGGACAGCAGGTGCTGCTCATTGACGACGTTCTGGCCACTGGTGGTACCGCTGTTGCCGCCGCTGAGCTCATTGCGAAGACCGGAGCGACCGTCGCCGGCATAGCGTTTCTGCTCGAGATTGACGGTCTGAACGGTCGAGATCGACTTGGCGCACACGACGTGGTTTGTGCGCTCGGGGCTTTTGATGTCCACGATTGAACGGGCCATGCCCTGGATGCGCGGCGTCGATGCCCCAACCGACCAGCTCGAAGACCTGCTCGCAATTCACCGCGAGCACCACGCTGACGAAGATCCGGTGCTCATCCGAAAGGCGTTTTTGTGGGCGCACCAGGCCCACGACGGCCAGATGCGCAAGTCGGGCGAACCGTACATACAACACCCGATCGAGGTAGCAACGATCGTCGCTGAGCAGGGACTCGACGCGAACTCGATCGCCGCCGCAATCATGCACGACTCGGTCGAAGACACCGACGTTGCGCTCTCTGAGATCGAAGAAGAATTCGGGGCCGAGGTCGCAGCGATTATCGACGGCTGCACCAAGGTTGACCGCCTGCAGTTCCACTCCAAAGAGGAGCAGCAGGCCGCCACAGTCCGCAAACTCCTGGTGGCGGTCGCTCAAGACATCCGAGTCTTGATCATCAAGCTCGCCGATCGCCTGCACAACATGCGCACCTTGGCGGTGCTTCCTGAGTGGAAGCAGCAACGCACCGCAAGCGAAACGCTGCATGTGTTCGCTCCGCTTGCGCACCGCCTTGGCATGGAAGAACTCAAGACCCAACTTGAGGACTTGGCCTTCGCGGCCCTGCACCCCAAGTGGTACGCCGAGATCGACCACATGGTGGCACTACGTGATCCCGAACGCGAACTGTTCCTGACCCAGCTCATCGGAGATGTCGAAGCTCGCCTCGCCGAACTCGGCATATCCGCAGATGTCATTGGCCGTTCGAAACACCTGTGGAGCATCTACGAAAAGATGGTGGTCCGAGGTCGCGAGTTTGACGACATCTACGACCTGGTTGGGTTACGGGTGATATGCGCCTCGGTGCGTGACTGCTACGGGGCAATCGGGTCAATTCACGCGAACTGGCGACCGGTGCAAGGGCGGTTCAAAGACTTCATCGCCATGCCGAAGTTCAACCTCTACCAATCGTTACACACCACGGTGATCGGCCCGCACGGCAAGATGGTCGAGTTCCAGGTGCGCACGACCGAGATGGACGGTCGAGCCCAACGAGGCATGGCCGCTCATTGGGCCTACAAGGACAACCTGCCGAGCGGTGACTTGGCGTGGCTGAATCGCATCGTGGGCCTGAGCGACGATGCAGCCGGCCCCACCGAATTCATGGCCAGTTTGCGCACCGACCTGGCCGACGAAGAACTGTCGGTATTCACCCCGAAAGGCCGTGTCGTCGAGTTACCGGTCGGCGCCACACCGATCGACTTTGCGTACGCGATCCATACCGAGATCGGGAACGCGGCAGTCGGAGCAAAAGTCAACGGCCGCATGGTTGGCCTGGACCACCGACTGCTCATGGGCGACGTCATCGAGGTGTTCACTTCGAAAATCGACACGGCCGGACCCAGCGAAGAATGGCTGTCTTTCGTCACGACCACCCGTGCGCAGACGAACATCAGACGGTGGCACAACCGGGAGCGCCACGACGACCAAGTATCGGCAGCTCGAGATGAACTTGTCGACCATGTGCGACGGCGGGGATTGCCCGTACATGAGGTGATGACGTCGACGACACTCGGCGAGATCGCCGCAGAAATGGGATATGCCGACACCGAAACGATGTACTCGGCTATCGCGAACGAGCACATCAACGTCGACTCGGTCGTTTCACGGGCGATCAAGCGGCTGCGAGGCGATGACGACACTGTCGAAGAGCGGGTTTCGACGAGTGCGATGGCGCCGCGACCGTCTCGCGGCGACCGTGCCTCGGTCGGTGTGCACGTCGACGGATTCGACGACGTACTGGTGCGTCTCGCCAAATGCTGCAAACCCGTTCCACCTGACTCGATCACCGGCTTTGCCACGCGTGGGCGAGGCATTGCCGTGCATCGCAGCGACTGCACCAACGCCATTCCTCGAGAGTTAGGAGCCGAATCGCGGCTGCTCGATGTCGAATGGGATGTTGAAGGAATCGGCTCGTTCGTGGCGACCGTGGAGGTGCGAGCACTTGATCGCATGCATCTGCTTGTCGATGTCGCACAGGCCATGACCGATCAGCGGGTCAACATCATTGGCGTAGCGACTCGCACCCGCGAAGACCGGGTAGCAGTTATGAGCTTCGATTTCGAGCTGAGCGACGCCGCTCAAATCAACACTCTGCTGAGAGTCGTTCGAGATATCGAAGGTGTGTACGAGGCCAATCGGGTACTTCCCGAAAGTTGATTTACGAGCCTTGTCGCCGGTCACCTGTGCCGAGGATCGCTGCCTCGACCTCTTCAGCTGACCAGCGGTTCGCCACGTTCACCTGCGCACCAATCAGGATCCCCGACATCATCACGTAGAGCCAGATCAGCAGGCCGACACTGCCGCCAAGAAGGCCGAGCACATCGGTCGAGCCCCCAGACAACGCGAGGTATCTGGCGGTCACCCAGGATCCGCCAATCCACGTAACAACAGCAACCGCAGCGCCGGGCAGGTCGTGCCTTACCGGAGTTCGTTGCGCTGGTGAGCTATGCAGCAACGACAACGCGAACGACAACAACGTGACGACGATGATCGGCCACAACAGTGCAGCGACGACGTCAGACCATGGCTGTGGAAGCCCAAACCCAGTCCGGCCGGTATTCACCAGAACGAGCAGAGCGACCAGACCGGGCACCGACAACATCGCGGCGACGAAGCCGGCGATGCGCGTGGTTAGCCAATTTCGCCGCTTGGGCCGCCCAGTGATGTGGTCGAGTGCGCCGATCAATGACGTGAACCCGCGAGACGACGCATAGATCGATGTCAGAACGCCGAATGTGAGCCGTGCCGGATCGGGGCTGTCGAATAGATCGTCGATCGCGTCGACTGCGTTGTCACCGATGCCGAGCAGGTCTCGGACAAACATCGTCATCTGTGACCGGGCATCGTCGGCAACATCGAGTCCAAACAGACCGTCAATCCAGCCAAGTGTCGATGCTGACACCAGCAACAACGGTGTAATGCTGAGGATCCCCCAAAAGCTGATCTCGGCCGCAATGCCCATCACCCGATTGTGGCGGACCAGCCGGATGGTCTCGACGGTCGTTGTTGCGAGCCAGTTGTCCTTCGCCCATCGAGGGACAAGGGCCCATAGGCCTTTGGCCGTACCCACAATCGGTGCGAGGACCGCTTTGCGCAGTTGACCTACTGGGCCCGGCTGTTCGTTGTCGACGCCTTCGCCTGACTGGTGTGCGAGGTCGCCCATCGGCGTTGATCGTATGCGTGATCGTTGAGCGGGCGGGGGAGCGTCAGAACCGACCGGTCGATTTGTGCACATGGCCGAGCACAGGTTTGGCTAGTCTCACGGGCCGTGGCATCGCCATCTTTCCGCACGCCCAAAGGCACACGCGACATCCTTCCCGGCGAAGCCGAGCGTCAACGCGACCTCGTCAACCGGTTCGGCGAACGCGCCCGGCTGAACGGGTTCGGCCACGTCGTCACGCCGATCTTTGAAGATCTCGGCGTGTTCAAGCGTCTAGGTGAATCCACTGATGTGGTCACCAAGGAGATGTACGACTTCGAGGACAAGGACGGGCGCCGTATGGCGCTGCGTCCTGAACTGACCGCCTCGGTTGTGCGCGCCTTTGTGCAGCACCGTCCGCAGCTCCCGTGGAAGGTGTGGTACGAGGGCCCACAGTTCCGTTACGAGAAGCCGCAGGCGGGCCGGTATCGCCAGTTCAGCCAGATCGGGGCTGAAGTGCTCGGCACCAACGACGGCGCCGTCGATGCTGAGCTGATTGCGTTGGCTTGGCACTTTTTCGCCGACCTTGGCTTGGCCAAAGTCAGACTGTTGCTGAACAGCCTGGGTGATCAGAGTTGTCGACCTCAGTACCTGGCTGCGCTCACCGACTATTTCCAAAGTCGGCTGGACGAACTCAGTGAGCAGTCCCAGCACACCTTGCAGGTCAACGCATTGCGCGTACTCGACTCAAAGCGCCCCCAGGACCAGGACGTGATTGACCAGGCACCGGTCATGGTTGACTTTCTCAGCCCAGATACTGGCGAGCATTTTGCTTCGGTCCGACGTGTGCTTGACCGGCTCGGTATTCCGTATGAGATTTCGCCCCGCCTGGTTCGGGGCCTCGACTATTACACGCGCACCACCTTCGAGTTCGCAGCCGACGCGCTGACGAGCGCCCAAAATGCGATTGGTGGCGGTGGGCGCTACAACGGGCTTGCTGGCGACCTTGGCGGACCGGACACTCCCGGGATCGGGTTTGCGCTCGGCGTCGACCGGATCCTGTTGGCTTGCGATGCCGAACACGTTTTCGCCGGTTCAGCGTCGGCTACCGACGTGTTCATCGTCGATGTCACGGGCGGAGACGAAGCGTCGGTGATCGTAGGACAACTGGCCGCTGCAGGAATCTCGGCCTCACGCGCCTATGACCAGCGATCGATGAAAGCCCAGTTTCGGGCCGCAGACAAGAGCGGTGCCCGGTGCGCCGTCATCATCGGCGACGATGAACTTGCTGCCGGCACGGTCACGGTGCGGCCAATGCAAGGCGAAAATCGAGATCAGACGGCCGTAGGCCGAGACACCCTTATCGAGCAACTCAGCAAGACACTGAGTGATATCAGGAAGACACTGACATGAGCGACGACACCACCGATCAGGAATACGACGAGTACGAGGACGACGGCGTCGACATGGGAGCGGCACGCGGCATGCGTACCGACTACTGCGGCGAGTTGACTCCTGAAGACGAAGGCCGCGAGGTAAGCGTGTGCGGTTGGGTCGACAGGCGACGCGAGCATGGTGAGAAACTGGCGTTCATCGACCTGCGCGACCACACCGGTGTCGTGCAGTGCGTTGTCGACGAAAAGCACGATCTACGCAGCGAATATGTCGTGCGGATCACCGGCACCATCGTGGTCCGCCCCGAAGGCATGGAAAACGCATTCCTCGACACCGGCGGGATCGAATTGCGAGACTGCGAAGTCGAGATCCTCAATCGGGCCGAAGCCCCGCCATTCCCCATGCACAGCCGCCAAGACGTCGACGAGACGGTTCGGCTGCGCTACCGCTACGTCGATATGCGACGCGAGCGCATGCAACGCAATCTTCGCTATCGAGCGCTGGTCCAGAGCGCCGTTCGTGGGGCGATGGAAGATCAGGGCTTCACCGAGATCGAGACGCCACTACTCATCGCTTCGACACCCGAGGGTGCACGCGACTTCGTCGTGCCCAGCCGTCAAAAGCCGGGCGAGTTCTACGCGCTTCCGCAGAGCCCGCAGATCTTCAAGCAGCTCTGCATGGTTGGCGGCATGGACCGCTATTACCAAATCGCTAAGTGTCTTCGCGACGAGGACTTGCGCGCTGATCGCCAGTTTGAGTTCGCGCAGCTCGATGCAGAGGCCAGTTTCGTCGGCCAAGAAGAGGTCATCGAGTTCATCAGCTACGCGATTTCCTCAGCCACCGATGCCGTGCGAGGCGTATGGCCTGAAGAGATGCCGATGATGTCGTGGATCGATGCAATGGAGTATTACGGCACCGACAAGCCGGATACCCGCTTCGACATGACACTGATCGAGCTCACGCCGCTGTTCGAGGGAACCGAAGCGAACGTCTTCAAGACCGAGTGCGTCAAGGGCATCACAGTTGACGGTGGCGCCGACGAGGTCGGTCGCAACCGCATCGACGAACTGACCGAAATGTGCAAGCGCTGGGGAGCCAAAGGGCTGGCCTGGTTCCGGGTTGGCGAAGACCTTGTGCTTGACGGCGGCCTGACGAAATTCATGACCGATGACGAACAAGCAGGACTCATCCACATGATGGGGGCCAAGCAGGGCGACCTGCTGTTGTTGCAGTCAGGCGATCGTCATCTCGTACGTGATGTACTCGGCCGACTGCGTCTTGAAATTGGCAAACCTCCGATCGACGAAGGTCTTGCATTCCTCTGGGTCGTCGACTTCCCCATGTTCGAATCGATCAACGACAACGGTGACCCGGTTGCGGCCCACCACCCGTTCACCATGCCGCACCCCGACGACGTGGACTACCTGGTTCGCGGCGGCGGTGAGTCCCTGCTGAAGATCCGTTCTCAGGCCTATGACCTGGTGCTCAACGGCTGGGAACTCGGTTCCGGAAGTGTGCGAATTCACGATCCCGAGATCCAAAAGAGTGTGTTCGCTGCACTCGGTTTCTCTGAAGAAGAAGCCGAGGACAAGTTTGGCTTCCTTCTCGATGCTTTCCGTTACGGCGCTCCACCACACGCTGGCTTTGCGTTCGGCATCGACCGGCTGACTGCATTGCTGCTTGGCGAAGAAAACATTCGCGAGGTCATTGCGTTCCCCAAGACGCAGTCTGGCTCAGATCCGCTGACCAATGCGCCAACACCGATCGACGATCGCCACCTGACGGAACTCGGCCTGCGCACGCTTCCACCAGCGGAGTAGCCGAAGCGTCGCCCGCCCGCTGCATCGTTGCCGAGTACCGGTTGTGCAACGGTGCGCAATGCCAACGCCGTTGTGCCAGCACGAACGCCGTTGTGTCGATCGACACGTCACACTGGGCGGGTGACCGACGATCTGTTTACTGCGGCAGCCAAAACACAACTCGAACGGCGCCAGCCGTTAGCCGCGCGCCTGCGCCCGATTCGGCTAGACGATGTGGTCGGCCAGCAGCATCTGTTGGGTCCGGGTATGGCGTTGCGCCAACTGATCGAAGCCGACCGGCTTTCGTCGGTGATCCTTTGGGGGCCGCCGGGGACGGGTAAGACAACGATCTCGAAGGTGGTTGCGCGGTCGACCTCGAAGGCGTTCGTGCAACTGAGTGCGGTCACGGCAACGGTCAAGGATGTCCGTGAGGAGCTAGCCAGAGCCGAGCAGCGCCTGGGGGAGCGCGAGCAGGCAACGATCTTGTTTCTCGACGAGGTTCACCGGTTCAACAAAGCCCAGCAGGACTCACTGCTTCCGGCCGTCGAGAGCGGGCTCATCACCTTGATCGGAGCGACGACCGAGAACCCGTACTTCGAAGTGAACGCTCCGCTGCTGTCACGTTCGACGCTGTTTCGACTCGAACCGCTCGACGACAATGCGGTCGCGCAGCTCATCCGTCGTGGCCTTGAGGTCGAAGGGGCAACCGCTACCGATGATGCGGTCGAACATCTCGTCGCTCGAGTGGGCGGCGATGGTCGCCAATCGCTGACGGCCCTCGAGGTTGCCGTTGCGCTCGCCGCCGGTGATGGCAACCCGCCGGTTGTGGATCTTCAACATGTTGAGGCTGCGTTGAACGTCAAGGCGTTTCGGTACGGACGTGACGAGCACTACGACACGATCTCGGCCTTCATCAAGAGCATTCGCGGAAGCGATCCTGATGCGGCGGTGTACTGGCTCGCCCGCATGCTCGAAGCAGGCGAAGACGCACGTTTCATTGCTCGGCGTTTGGTGGTGCACGCAAGCGAGGACATTGGTATGGCCGACAGCCAGGCTCTCGTGGTCGCGGCGGCGGCTGCGCAGGCCGTCGAGTTCGTTGGTCTTCCCGAGGCGCGGATCAACCTGGCCCATGCCACGGTGTATCTCGCAACCGCACCGAAGTCGAATCGCGCATACGAGTCGATCAACAAGGCCCAAGAGGCAGCGAGAAGTGCCGGCGGAGACGTGAGCATGCATCTGCGAGATGCGCACTACAAAGGTGCAGCATCGCTCGGCCATGGCGCTGGCTATCGCTATCCGCACAACGACGAACGGGGATGGGTGGACCAGCAGTACCTGCCAGATGAGTTGGCTGGAGCCCAGTTCTACGTGCCGTCTCGTCACGGTGACGAGGCAATCGTTGCTGATCGACTTGATCAGCAGCGCCGGTGGCGTGCTGGCGGCGACGATGGCCCTGACGGCTGAGTCTGGCTATCGAAGTCCGGCCCGGTTGGTCCGCCCCGTTAGCGATGGCGGTGCTCCGGGGATCAATCTGGCACTATGAGAGCATGCTGCCCCGGCTGTTTTGGTTCGTTTCTGGCATGGCGTCGGGTGTTGCTGCAGCAGCGGTCATCCGAGCCCGTTTGCGAGCGCAGCTCAAGCGGTTGAAACCGGCAACCCCGACGAGACCAACCGCAGCGGCAAGATCGGAGCCCGATGTTGCCGCGGTGATGGCCGAAGCTCGTCGGCGCTCCCGCAGAGAGCAGGCGGGCCGTAGTTGAGCTCGTTGCGGCTCAACGATCCCCTTGGTGGTCCTCTGGTGCGGCTGCGAGCTCGGCGAGGTCGTGCCGAGACGTGCCTAGCCCGACCACGCCGATTATCGCAATGAACGCGGACAGAATCCACAACGTGGTGTCGCCAACATTGAGGTTGCATGCCGCAGCCGTTCCAACGGTAATCAGGCTCACCCCGAAGGCCGCTGTGATCAACCGCATCAGCGATCCCACGATGAGACCTCAACGACGCCGACGCCGACGTCGAGGTCAAGGATTAGTTCGCCGTTGTCGCCGCTGAGCTCGAGTGAACGGGCATAAATCGTTAGCCCGTCCACCTCAAGGGTCTCGGATCGCCCTGGCCCAGTCCAGAACGCGACGTCCCCGCCACCGAAGCGGCCAGGGTCACGAGCGAAGTCGCTTAGGGTCGTGTCTGGAAGCTGAATCGCGATCTCACCAATGTCGGCGCGGGCATTGATGACCCCGCCGACGTCGTCGGGCAGGCGGACAATCAGTTCGCCGATTCCAACTTCGACGTCGACCCGTTCGGTCGCCCCGTCGAGATCTAATTGACGAAGATCGAGTTCGAGAGATCCGGCGCCCAAGGAGTACGAGGGCTGAAGGTCGGCGGCGTTTCGGGGCGAGTAGCTGCGTGCGCCGACACCGTCGCCGATCGCGTCTGCAGCGACAGCGACAGGGGCCAACAGCAACGTCGCAAGAATGCCGAGCGGAATCAACCAACGGGAGCCACCCCGAACTGCACCGACGACGATGCCGATGCCGACAATCACGATCGCAACGCCGAGAACCCGGACCGCTGAGACGTCCCACCAGCCGCCCGTCGATGCAGCAATCGTTACCGCAGCAAGCAACGCGAGCACACTCAATACGATTTTCGTGACGGGCTGCGGTTCGCGGTGGCGCGGGGTTGGACGATCATCGACAGTCGGCGCCGGGTCTGCGGTAACTGAAGTCGCCCACGCGTTAGGTGGGGCGGCGTTAGGTGGGGCGGCGTTGGGTGGGGCGGCGTTGGGTGTGGTGGCGTTGGGCGGGGCCGCCGGGCCATTTAGCCCACCTGCGCCAGGGTCATCGGTGACGGCGTGGGGCCGGTCCGGCTCGGCATTCTGATGCAAAGCAAACAGACCTGCTGCGATCAACGTCACTGCGGCGAGGTGCCATGGTTCGGCTTCGAGACTGTCAACCAGTAGCAGTACGAGAATCACGCCGACAAAGACAAAGGCGAGGGTGCGGACATCGGGGTTTGCAAATCGGGACACGTACGGCGCGCGGTCTTCGGCGGGTGATGCTTCGGGGATGACAACCCAGGCGACGAGATAGACGACGACGCCAACGCCCGTTAGGGCCGCGAGAACGAGCGCTACTCGCACGAGCGATACGTCAATACCGACGTGGCGTGCGAGTCCGGCAGCTACGCCGCCCACGAGTCGGTTATCGACTGACCGTGTCAGGCGCCGGGCTCGCTGATGCGGCGGCCCCTGCCCTGGCGGCGGCCCAGCGGGCGGGGTTGGGGGCGTCTCTCCAGCATGGGAAACGTGCTCGGGTTCGGCCTCATGGTCGGGTTCGGCCTCATGGTCGGGTTCCGAAGCGTTCAGATCGGTCGCGCCGGGGGCGGCGTTGCCACCTGATGAATCATGCGCGTCAGATGGTGATGGCGAGGGAGTCGGTGTGTCATTCATGGTTTGATCGTGAAGCAATCCGTGTTGCCCGCCTATCGGGCCTCCCCCTGATTGTGCCCCTGGCTGGCGTCGTTCGTCTCAGGGTGGCTTCAGGGTCAACCCCGATCGCCACCCATTGATGCAGGTGACAGACTGACGTGGTGGAACTCGTCTCGACAGCACCAGCTGACCGCGCTGTTTGGCAGATTCCGCGTCGCCAGGTCGAGGGCCGAATGCTCACCGGCACCGCGGCTGGTATCGCGATCGAACTCGGGGTTGACGCGCGTCTGATCCGGTTGGCGTTTGTTCTGCTGGCGGTGGCGGGTGGATGGGGCGTGTTGTTCTACATCGGGTTTGCGGCACTGATGTGGAAGCAACCCCACGTTGGCTATGTGCCGGTCGGCAAGGCGCGGTCCGAGACCCATCGGGTCGTTGCGGTGGTCGCCGTCGTGATCGGCGTGGCCATGCTCTGTGTGACTGCTCCCATTGGCCTGCCGCCAGTGCTCGTGCTTCCGGCGGCGTTGCTTGCGGCCGGAGCAGCAGGCAGTGCCGATTGGTCGCTACTGCGATGGCGGCCTTCGGGCACCGTCGAGGCAGCCACAGCTTCGGAACAGTCTCGGTGGAGGTTGCTGTTTGGGCTTGGGTGTGTGCTGCTCGCCGTGGTTGTGGCGTTGTCGTTGAGCCTGAGCTTGACCCAGGCCATAAGCGGAAGCATCGTGGCCGCGCTCGTTCTCGTAGGAGCGGCTGTCGTCTTTGCGCCGATGCTGCGCACACTCGGCAACGATTTGATGGCCGAGCGACGTGAGCGGATCCGGGTCGAGGAACGCTCAGAAATGGCGGCGCATCTGCACGATTCGGTTCTGCAAACGCTCACGCTGATCCAGAAGCGCTCGAATGATTCGACCGTCACAAGTCTCGCCCGTCGTCAGGAACGCGAACTTCGTGGGTGGCTGTTTGACGACCGAGCGATCAAACCGAATCTGGGCTTCAGGTCGGTGCTTGAGCAGGCGATGGCTGCAGTCGAAGAAACACACAACACCCCGATCGAAGTCGTCGTAGTCGGCGACGCTCCCGTTACCGCTGAGCTCGACGCGTTGGTGCGGGCCGCGACCGAGGCCGCCAATAATGCCGCTCGTCATTCTGGCGCGGCGCAGGTGGACGTGTTTGCCGAAATCAGTGATCAGACCGTCGAGATCTTCGTCCGCGACCAGGGTTGTGGATTTGATCCCGAGTCCGTGGATCCAGATCGAGTTGGAGTCCGTGACTCGATCCGTGGCCGTATGGAACGCTTGAAGGGGACAACGTCGATCACGACGGGGCCCGGCGAGGGAACCGAAGTCGAACTCGTCTTGCCATTTGTTGTCGAACCGGAGCCCGCCCGCTGACATGCAGTCCTCAGCGCCACAAGATCAACGCAATCGCAAACGAGTTGTGCTTGTCGACGACCATGCGCTGGTAAGGGCCGGTGTCAAGTCCGAGATCGGCGACGCGGTCGACGTCGTTGGCGAGGCCGACGATGTCGAAGGAGCGATTGACGTGATTTGTGCGACGGTCCCCGATGTTGTGCTGCTTGATGTACATCTACCCGGCGGGAACGGCCCGGCAGTCATTGCCGGTGTGCGTGCGGCCGAGGTCCAGACGACATTTCTGGCGTTGTCGGTATCCGATGCTGCCGAAGACGTGATTGCGGTCATTCGAGCAGGTGCCCGTGGATATGTCACCAAGGCAATCGCCTCCTCGGAGTTGATCGACGCAATCACAAGAGTCGCCGCGGGCGATGCGGTGTTTTCGCCTCGCCTCGCCGGTTTCGTACTTGACGCGTTCGCTGGGTCGTTGCCGACTGATCAGGTCGACCCAGAACTAGACCTGCTCACGAATCGTGAACAAGAAGTCATGCGGCTGCTTGCTCGTGGGTACGCGTACAAAGAAGTCGCCAAACGGCTAAGCATCTCGATCAAAACGGTTGAAACTCACGCGTCGTCGGTGCTGCGAAAACTGCAGCTGTCGAATCGACACCAACTGAGCCGCTGGGCAGCCGATCGCCGCCTGATTTGATCCGTCGTTCGATCCGAAAGCTCCGACAATCACGACGGCGGTTGCGTAGAGTGCATCGCCATGGAAGCTCGTGAGCTGCGCAAGGCATTTCGGCAATTCTTCGTCGACAAGGGCCACGAGGCGGTCGCGAGCGCGAGCCTGATCCCGCATGACCCGACGGTGCTGTTCACCGTTGCGGGAATGGTGCCGTTCAAACCATATTTTGTCGGTGAAGAGACACCGCAATACAAGCGGGCTGTCACCGTGCAGAAGTGCGCCCGTGCCGGAGGTAAGCACAACGACCTCGACGAGATAGGCCGGACCAAACGCCATCTCACCTTCTTCGAGATGATGGGCAACTTCAGTTTCGGGGACTATTTCAAGACCGATGCCATCCCCTTCGCGTGGGAGTTCGTCACCGAGGTTCTCGGTGTAGATCCCGAGCATCTGTGGGTCACGGTCCACCTCAGCGACGACGACGCCGAAGCAATCTGGCGTGATGAAGTCGGTGTGCGCCCCGACCGCATCCAGCGTCTTGACGAAGACAACTATTGGAAAATGGCCGACACCGGTCCGAACGGTCCCTGCTCAGAAATCTTTATCGACAAGGGCCCAGCGTTCGGTGATGACGGCGGCCCAGCCCATGGTGGCGACGAGAGATTCCTTGAGCTCTGGAACCTGGTATTCATGCAATACAACTCGCTTGAGAGCGGCGAGAAGCTGTTGCTGCCAGCCCCATCGATCGACACCGGCGCTGGCCTCGAACGCATATTGACGGTCCTGCAAGGCGTCGATTCGGTCTTCGAGATCGACGAAATGCAGCGACTCGTCGACAAGGCATGCGCATTGTCTGACACGACCTACGGCACCGACGAAACCAGCGATGTCTCGGTACGCATCCTGGCTGAGCACAGCCGGGCCATGACGTTCCTCATCTCTGATGGTGTGTTTCCGAGCAACGAGGCCCGTGGCTACGTACTGCGAAGGATCATGCGCCGCGCGATCCGCCACGCGTACATGCTCGGTGTGAACAACCTCGTCACACCGATCATGGTCGACGAAGTGGTCGAGATCATGGGCGGGGACTATCCCGAGATTGTCGAATCGCACGAGTTTGTCCGCAACGTCGTTGAACGTGAAGAGGCCAGCTTCCGCCAGACCCTCAAGCAGGGTTCAGTCATGCTCGACAGCGAACTGGACACGATCGAAGCTGGGCAACGGCTCTCGGGGTCGACGGTATTCCAGCTGCACGACACCTATGGGTTCCCGCTCGAAGTCACCCAAGAAATAGCGGCAGAACGCAATGTCGAAGTGGACCTCGACGACTTCCAATTGCACATGAATGACCAGCGCGACCGTGGCCGCGCAGATCACAAAGCCAAGAGCGGTGCTGGCGATGATGTCAGCGCCTTGGTCGCCATCGTTGACGAACACGGCGAAACCGAGTTCGTCGGCCGATCGGTTGACCGGGCCGAAGCGACGGTGCTTGCGGTCACCGATACTGGGGTGGTGCTTAACCGCACACCGTTCTACGCCGAATCCGGCGGCCAGATCGGCGACACCGGAACACTCACTGCAACATCAGGTGACCTGACGGTCTCTGACACCACCTACGCCGTTCCGGGCCTGCATCTGCATCACGTGAGCGACACCAGCAGCCTGAACGTTGGCGACACCGTCATGGCGACGATCGACAGTGACCGTCGCTCCGCGATTCGGCGAAACCACACCGCTACCCACCTGCTGCACTATGCGCTTCGGGCCGTGCTTGGTGACCATGTCAAACAGCAAGGGTCCTGGGTCGGCCCCGAACGGCTGCGCTTTGACTTCAGCCACTACGAAGCGCTCAGTCCCGAACAAGTGAGTGAAATCGAGCGGCTGGTCGCCGTTGACATTCTCGCGAACTCCGAC
Source organism: uncultured Acidimicrobiales bacterium (assembly GCA_937941245.1). Taxonomy (GTDB): domain Bacteria; phylum Actinomycetota; class Acidimicrobiia; order Acidimicrobiales; family UBA10347; genus UBA10347. The sequence continues at coordinate 44,417 of CALDYC010000092.1, forward strand.
ACAAGCCACGACGAAATGCCGATGGACCAGGCGCAGGAACGCGGCGCGATTGCATTCTTTGGCGACAAGTACGGCGACACCGTCCGGGTGCTCGAAGCGGGCCCCAATTCTGTCGAACTATGCGGCGGCACGCATGTCCACCGTCTCGGCGATATTGGCCCGCTCAAAATCGTGACCGAAGGGTCGATCGGCTCGAATATCAGGCGGGTCGAGGCTGTCACTGGTCTTGGTCCCATCGAACGGCTACGAGAAGAAGAGACGCGACTAGCCCAAACCGCCGAAGCGCTTGGCGTTCCTGTTGGTGAGGTCGTCGACGGTGCGCAAAAACGCGTCGCCGAGATCAAGTCGCTACGCAATGAGCTGTCGGCTCTGCGGCGTCAGCTTGCTGTCGGCCAGGCGCCCACGCTCGCTGCCGCGGCGGTCGATGGTGTCGTGCTTGAACGCATTGATGGGCTTGACCGCGACGGCGTTCGGGATCTGGCCGTCGCCATTCGTGATCACGAGGGTGTCAATGCCGTCGTTCTCGGCACTGCGCCCGAGAGCGGTGGCGTCGTACTTGTGGCTGCGACCGACGGCGAGATGTTCAACGCAGGCGAGCTGATCGCCGATGCTGCCAAGCTCGTCAAAGGCGGCGGGGGCAAAGGCGCAGACCTCGCAATCGCTGGCGGTAAAGACCCGAACGGTCTTGATGCCGCTCTCGAGACAGCCCGAGCCGCGATCGATGCAGCCGCAGGTGGCTGAGAACCCACAGATTCGGTCCGCTGAACCGATGTCATCTGAACCGGTGTCACCGCAATCGATGTCACCGCAATCGGTGTCACCGCAACCGATGCCGCCGGGCCGGGTCCTCGGCGTGGATCTAGGCGACAAACGAATCGGCATTGCCCTGAGCAATCCCGACCGAACGGTTTCGAGCCCGCTTGTGGTGTTGCAACGCTCGGGCCAGCTTCATCGAGAAATCGCAGATCTGCTCAACGAATGGGACGCCGTCGGGCTGATCGTCGGGCTACCTCTGTCACTTGATGGCTCTATTGGCCCGGCCGCCACCAAAGCCCTGGCCGAGGTCGACAAGCTGGGTGCCACCCTTCGGGTGCCAGTCGAGACCTACGATGAGCGTCTGACCACGATCTCTGCTGAACGAATGATGACCGATGCGGGCCTGGACTCGCGCAGCCAACGAAAGGTCGTTGACATGATCGCTGCCTCGATCCTGTTGCAGGGTTGGCTCGACAAAGAAGCGCACATCTCACGGACCGATGACTGACATTCACGCGCACCCCAATGCCGGGCACCGGCCGAACCCCATCGACCCCATGCTCGCTGACCCAGCCATGCGGATCGACCGGTCAGAGGACCCGCTCTCGGCCGAGTTCAACGACCCCTGGTATGACCCCGATGAGTGGGAACGATTGCCGCGGCGCCTGCCATTCGTTGTGCGGGTTGGTGTACTGGTTGGCATTGTGCTGCTCGTGGGAGCGGTGCTGTTCTCTCGTGCCAGTTCGTGGCTCGAGAACCAAATTGATCCGCCCGGTCCGCAAGGCACCGAGCAGGTCATCGACGTTCCCGCTGGCGCCAGCGACAGTGACATCATGCGGATACTTGCCGAATCCGGGGTCATCAGCAATTCTTCGGTAGGTCAGTACTGGCTGCGATGGAAAGACATCGGTGGATTCCAGGCAGGCGAGTATCTGTTCCGCGAAAACAGTTCTCTCACCGAAGCGGTCGAAGTTCTGCAGCGAGGTCCGCTTCCGCCCACGTTTTCGAGACTGACACTTCCCGAAGGGCTGTGGGCCGGCGATATCCGCAATGTCATGCTCGACAGCCCCGAACTGTCGCTTGACCCCGACGAGCTCACCGCAGCAATGAACGACGGGCAGATCCGCAGCGCGTTCCAACCGATTGGTGAAACATCGATCGAAGGCTTGATCTTTCCGGCTACCTACGATGTCGGCGAAGACGAGTCATCGAACGAGTTTGCGCTGGTCCAACGTCTGGTGAACCAGATGGACACGGTTATCCGTGAGGTCGGAGCCGACGAGGGATTCGTGCTCGATAACGGCACCAGGCTCACCCCATATGAGGTGCTGACTGTCGCGTCGATGATCGAAGAAGAAGCCAAGCTCGACGCAGACCGCCCCCGTATCGCGCGAGTGATATACAACCGCCTGGCCGACGGCGAAGCGCTGGGTATCGATGCCACGACGATCTACGGGGTGCACCTCACCAGGTGCGCATTTGAACCTCGTTGTTCAAATCCGAGCACCGGCTTCTCGTGGTACGACCCGGCGCTCACCGTGTCGCAGCTCGAAGACACACAGAACCCCTACAACACTCGCATCGTCCCCGGGTTGCCGCCGACACCAATTTCTGCTCCTGGACGGGCTTCGTTGCAGGCCGCGATGAATCCTGAGCCAGGACCATGGAAGTGGTATGTGCTCGTCGATACCGATGGCAGTCACTTCTTCACCGATGACTACGACCAGTTCCTCGACGCAGCGGCGCAAGCTCAGGCCGACGGCGTCTTCTGATCGCGGCGAAGTGCCGATGACGTCGATCACCGGGCACACCCGCCTTGCCGCGGTCATTGGCTCGCCGGTGCGACATTCGCTGTCTCCGGCGCTTCATAACGCGGCCTTTCAGGCAATGGGCGTCGATGCGGTGTATCTCGCTCTGCCGGTCGAGGCCGGAGGCGCACCCTCAGCAGTCGACTCGATGCGGGCACTGGACTGGCTTGGGCTGTCGGTGACCATGCCACACAAAAGCGCTGTAGTGGCGGCCTGCGACCGGGTGACTGATGTGGCGGCTTCGCTTGACTCGGTGAATTGTGTGTTCCGAGACCAAAACAAGATCGTCGGCGACAGCACCGATGGCACCGGCTGGGTCAACGGGCTCGACGATGAGCTCGATGTACGGGTTGTCAACGCTCATGTTGTCATCGTCGGTGCCGGGGGAGCAGCCCGAGCGATCGTGCGGGCTCTCGGCGATCACAAGGCCGACCGGGTGTCGATCATCAATCGTTCACGAGAAAGCGCTGAACGGGCAGCTGACGCAGCGCCGTCGATTGCGGTTGTTTCTGATGCCTCAGCGCTTCGCCATGCCGACATCGTTATCAATGCCACTCCGATTGGCATGGCCGACACCGCAGCGGCAAAGGATCTGCCGTTTGACATCGAACTGCTCAACGAGCATGCGGTGGTCAGCGACTTGATTTATCATCCGCGCGAGACAGCACTCATGGCCGCAGCTTCGGCTCGTGGTCACCGAGTGCAAAATGGTGTGTCGATGCTTGTGCATCAGGCGGTCACGCAGTTCGAACATTGGACCGGACTCAATGCACCGGTCGAGGCCATGCGGTCGGCGGCAGTGCGTTCGATGTCGGCCGCCGTCGAGTGATCGATGGTGGCTTAAACCGACGTCAGCGAACCGATACCGGGTGCGCGAGCTTGCTTCCAGGCGCGAACTCGGGCGCTCGTTGAAGGCAGCGACTTAGGCTGGTCCCATGATTATCGTCCCGGTCGAACTCGCCGATCGCAGCTACGACGTCATTGTCGGCGACGGAGCACTCGCTGAGATCGGCTCGCTGTTGCCGCCGCAGAGCCGTCGGGCGGCCATCGTCACCCAGTCCGAGATTGGGATTGAGATCGACGCTGGCCTTGAACAGCGTGTGTTTGAGATCGGACAGGGTGAATCGGCAAAGACGTTGTCGACAATCGGCGATCTGTGCAGCGCGTTTGCGCAATGGGGGTTGACCCGCAACGACGTGGTCATTGGCCTGGGTGGGGGCGTGGTCACCGATGTCGCTGGATTCGCCGCTGCGTCGTATCACCGGGGTATCTCGGTCGTGCATGCAGCGACGTCGTTGCTCGGCCAGGTCGATGCGGCGATCGGCGGTAAGACCGGCGTGAACCTGCCCGAAGGCAAAAATCTGGTCGGAGCGTTCTGGCAACCGGCCGGTGTGGTTTGTGACACCGCGACGTTGGCAACGCTTCCCGAGCGCGAGTTTCGGGCTGGGCTGGGCGAGATCGCGAAGTACCACTTCCTCGGGGGTGGCCGGCTCGATGACGAGCAGTTGCCCGAGCGGGTTGCGGCATGTGTGCGGATCAAGGCTGAGGTCGTCGCATCTGATGAACGAGAGGGCGGCCGAAGAGCCATCTTGAACTACGGCCACACGCTGGGGCACGCACTCGAAATCGAAGGTGCATTCGATCTGCGACATGGCGAAGCTGTGGCAATTGGTGTGATCTATGCAGCCGAGGTCGCTCATCGACTTGGCCGCATCGACGCTGCAGCGGTGACCGAGCATCGGCGCGTGATCGCCGAATACGGCCTGGACAGTGAGCTTCCTGCAGGTACGAACACCGATCGAGTACTTGGCCTGTTCTCGCGCGACAAAAAGGCTCTCGACGACGTGACGATGGTCCTCGACGGCCCCAACGGGGTCGAAACAGTCGTCGGACCAGATCCGCAGGTTCTGCGCGACGCGCTCGAAGCGATGGTCGCCCAGCGATGACCAAGCTTGCGCCGGTCGATGTCGGCCCTCGGGTCGAGCGGCTGCGCTCTTCGATGACTGGTGCCGGGCTCGATGGGCTGTTGGTGACGTCTCCGATGAACATTCGGTGGCTGACCGGTTTCACTGGTTCCCATGCAACCGTGACGGTCACTGCCGATGAGGTACAGCTCTTTACCGACAGCCGATACCGCGACCGGGCACCGGCCGAGCTCGACGCTGCGGGTAGCAGAGCAACGGTCGTCGTCAGCCGCAACGTTGGCGATGGGGTGAGAGACGCGCTGGCTGGAGTTGGAACGATTGGCGCCGAAGCCGACCACCTCACATGGGCCCAAGCCGACACCATCCGCAATGACTGGTTCAACGCCGGCTGGTTCAGCGCCGGGTCGTCCAAGAGCGAGCGCCGAGACGCAGATGAGGTCAGCGGCGACGGTGGCGAGATCGTGGCAACCCAGAGCCTGATCGCCGGGCTCCGAGCTTCGAAGGATGCAGCCGAAATCGCTCGAATCGAAGCCGCTGCTGCGATTGTTGATGTCGCGTTAGGCAGCTGTGCTCCGCTGCTCGCGACCGGCCCCACCGAGCGGGCTTTTGCCCGACAGCTCGAAGCGGCGATACGGGCCGAAGCGGACGACGTTGCCTTTGACACCATTGTCGCGTCAGGGCCGAACGCAGCGATTGCGCACCATCGCACAGGCGATCGCCGCATACACCATGGCGAGTTCGTGATTGTTGATGTCGGCGCATTGGTCGATGGTTACCGCAGCGATATGACCCGAACCTTTCTTGTGGGTACGCCGAACGCCGAACAACGACGGCACTACGACGTGGTGGCACACGCACAACAGGCTGGGGTCGAGGCCATGGCACCCGGGGTTGCGACGAGCGATGTCGATGCGGCAGCTCGCGCAGTCATTGCCGATGCTGGCTGGGCGGAGTTCTTCGAGCATGGGACCGGGCACGGGGTTGGATTGGATATCCACGAGTTACCCAGGGTTGCTTCGTCAGTTGATGACATCTACACCGAAGGCACCGTCGCCACAGTCGAACCAGGGGTCTACCTTCCGGGCCAAGGCGGAGTGCGGGTCGAAGACACGTGCGTGGCAACCGAAGGGGGAGCGCGGCGTCTAACCGGCTTCCCGAAGGTTCTCGACCCGACGGCTGGTTGACGGGCAACGCCAGGCATTCGAGTCGGGCCGGAACCGCTCGCCGTTACGCTCGCGGCATGGCAGTTGTGTCCACTAACGACCTCAAGACCGGGATGACGCTCGAACTCGACAACAACCTCATGCAGGTTGTCGACTTTCAGCACGTCAAGCCGGGAAAGGGGCATGCGTTCGTCCGCACCACCCTGCGCAATTCGCGGACAGGATCAGTGGTCGACAAAACTTTTCGCGCCGGCGAGAAGGTCGAGCGGGCCATGATCGACAAGCGCGAGATGCAGTACCTGTATCGAGACGGTGACTCGTATGTTTTCATGGACAACAGTTCGTTTGATCAGATCAACGTCGAGCCCGCAACCCTGGGCGATGCTGCGAGTTACTTGGTCGAGACAAACTCCGCAGTGATGTTGATGTTTGGCACCGAAATTATTGGTGTTGACATGCCCGCTTCGGTCGAGCTGACCATTGCCGTGACCGAGCCTGGGGTGCAGGGCGATCGGGTGTCTGGTGCGAGCAAGCCAGCCACTCTCGAGACCGGCCTGGTCGTGCAAGTCCCTCTGTTCATCGAACAGGGTGAACGCATCAAGGTCGACACCCGCAATGGTGAATACACCGGCCGAGCCTGAGCTTCAACGCCATGCAATCTGAACCGACCGGACCAGGTCGCACCGAAGCGCGTGAACGCGCAATCAGTCTTTTGTACGAAGCCGAGATGCGTGCCATGGCGGTCGACGACCTGCTCGACTCGCTACCACTCGAGCCCGATCGCTACGCGGTGACCGCACTGCATGGTGTCGAGTCACATCAGGTGGCGATTGACGCGATCGTCAGCGAACATGCTGAGGACTGGAAGCTCGATCGCATGCCGCCAGTCGACCGGGCGATCCTGCGTTTGGCGGTGTGGGAGCTGACCGAACGAGCCGATGTGCCGATCGCGGTTGTCATCAACGAGGCGATCGAGCTCGCGAAGGAGTATTCGACCGAACGATCGCCAGCGTTCATCAACGGCGTACTCGACTCGGTCGCCACCGCCGTTCGGGACTGATTCCTGCACATGGTGTTTGCGGACCCGGGAACGATTGGGTTCGAAGTCAACGGTACGCAGTGGCAGCTGCGGCCATGGGCGTTAGCCGATGCGCCCGTGCTTGCCCAGGCCTGGGCTGATAGTGAGGTGGCCCGCTGGAACCCCGTTCCTGGCGATGCTTCGGTCGCCTACGCCGAGAGGTGGATCAGCGGATGGCACCAACGCCTTCGTTCCGGCCTCGCGCTTGATCTGGTCATCGAATCGCGTTCGGCCCTCGCCCCCCGATCGATGGCGGGTGAGGTCAGCATGGTCGGTGAGATCGGCATCGTCGGTGAGGTCGGCCTGGTCGGTGAGGTCGGTATATCGGGCCTCGAAATCGATCGGGGGCGCGCAGCCATCGGCTACTGGTTGCTCCCGGCTGGTCGTAGCCGAGGTCTCGCCGCAGGCGCAGTGACTGCACTGACGAACTGGGTGTTCGCCCGACACGGCCCTGATCCCATTGGCTATCTCGACGCGGTATGCCACGTCGATAATGTGGCCGCCCACCGAGTTGCCGAACGCGCCGGATTTGTGTCGGTTCACAACGATGTGGTCGGCGAAGCGACCGATCGCGTGACTTTGAGGCGTTTTGCCTGAGCACCGCAGCCCATCTCCTGCTAGCTTCGGTGCCTGACCGTGAAGCGGGTCCAGTGAGGCCCTGACGGACAGGAGGAACGCCCTATGGGCGAGCGAGAACGGCGCGGCGCGCCACCATACGGCGGCACATTCGTGCCTCGGGCGTTGGTCATGGACGCTGAGCACATTCGCCGTGCGATCAAACGTATGGCGCACGAGATCGTCGAACGCAACCACGGACTCGACAACGTTGTCGTCATCGGCTTGCAAACCGGCGGGATCGAACCAGCGCAGCAGCTGGTCGACGCACTTGAAGCCATCGAAGGTGTGCGTACCCCACTTGGCAGTGTCGACGTGGCATTCCATCGAGACGACATTGGCCTGCGGCCGGTTCTGCCCGAAGCGCCGACCGAGATCAACGACGACCTCAACGGGCGCACGGTCGTGCTTGTCGATGACGTGTTGTTCACCGGACGTACTGTGCGAGCTGCGCTCGATGCCATCAACGACTTTGGCCGCCCTCGGGCCGTGCAACTTGCCGTCATGGTCGACCGCGGTCACCGTGAGCTTCCGATCAGAGCAGACTTCGTCGGCAAGAATCTCCCGACTGCTCGGTCCGAATCGGTGAAGGTCACCTGCGACAGCGTCGAGATCGGGTTCATGCAAAAATGAACCACCTGCTGTCGATCGACGACCTCACCGGCGATGACATCAGAGAGGTATTGCGGATCACGCCGTCATTTGCCGAGGTGGCGCAGCGCCGCATCGCGAAGGTCCCCGCATTGCGTGGACAAACCGTCGCCCTGCTGTTCTACGAAGACTCGACTCGAACTCGGCTCTCGTTTGAAGTCGCTGCAAAACGATTGTCAGCCGACACGCTCAACGTTTCGGTGTCGTCTTCGTCAGTCAACAAGGGTGAATCGCTCCGCGACACTGCTGAGACCATCGAAGCGATGGGTATCGACGCCGTCGTGGTGCGACACCGAAGCTCCGGCGTGCCGCTGCAGCTCACCCGATGGCTCGACGCTGCAGTGCTCAACGCTGGCGACGGTTGGCACCAGCATCCGACTCAGGCGCTGATTGACTGCCACACGCTGCACCAACAACTCGGCGACCTCAGTGGCAGCCGCATTGCGATCGTCGGCGACATCAAGCATTCACGAGTGGCGCGATCGAACGTCGCAGCCTTCACCAAGCTTGGCGCATCGGTCGTACTTGTTGCCCCGCCGACATTGTTGCCTGCAGCGGTGAGCACGTGGCCGGTGACGGTTGAAACCAATATGGATGCAGCGATGGCGTCGGTCGACGCCGTGTATCTGCTCCGCATGCAGCGAGAACGCCAGAATTCCGCTTTCGTTCCCGACCTGCGCGAATACGCGATCCGCTATGGCATGACCTCAGCGAGGGCCGCGCTGGTTGGCCCTGACGTACCCATACTTCATCCTGGTCCGATGAATCGGGGCGTCGAGATCGCCGCCGCAGTTCCTGATCTCGATCAGGTCGTCGTGATCGACCAGGTCCGCAATGGTGTTGCGGTGCGCATGGCCGTGCTGTTTCTCTTGCTCGGCTCGGGGCCGCCACCAGAGCTTCCCATCGCATCTGATCCGTCCTCGGAAGCTGCAACGTCAGCGACGTCGACATGACCGGCGCATGGTCCATTCGTGGCGGCACCTTGATCGATGCCCACGGCACCCGGTCCGGCGACGTACACGTACGCGACCGTCGCATCGTCGGGGCCGACGATATGCCGGCATCAGCAACCGAAATCGACGCCACCGACTGTCTCGTGAGTACTGGACTGGTCGACCTACACGCCCACCTCGGCGAACCGGGCAACGAACCAGCAGAGACGATCGTGAGCGGGTCGCGAGCAGCAGTTGCGGGTGGCTTCACCACCGTCGTTGCGATGCCCGACGTCATGCCATGTGTCGACACCGCGGCCGTCGCTCGTCACGTCGACGTCCTCGCCGGTTCCGCTCTTTGTCACATCGAGGTCGCTGGAGCAATCACTGTCGGCCGCTCAGGCGTGCACCTGGCCCCATTGGGTGAACTTGCCGACGCCGGGGTGCGCTACGTGACTGACTGCGGGACGGGGGTGCAGAATCCGTTGCTGTTTCGTCGAGTGCTCGAATATGCCCGTCCGCTGGGGCTGCTGATCGGGCAGGCTGCACGCAGTGACGAGCTGGCTGACAATGCGCACATGCACGAAGGTGAATGGTCGAGCCGCCTTGGATTGGCTGGCGAGCCAGCCGAGGCTGAAGAAATCGTGGTCATGCGAGACGTGTCGCTCGCACGGCTTACCCGCGCACGGGTCCATTTCCAGACGCTGTCAACCGCCGGCGCGTTTGCGATCGTCAACGCGGCGCGCCGATCGGGCCTGGCCGTGAGCGCGGAAGTCTCTGCCGCTCATATTTCGCTCGCCGACGCGGATCTAGCCACCTATGACACCAACCGCAAGGTGACCCCGCCGCTTCGTAGCGAGAGCGACGTGAACGCCGCATGTAACTCGCTGCTAGCCGGAGCGATTGATGCCATCGTCACCGACCACACGCCATGCACCAGGGATCGCAAAGAGCGTCCATTTGATCAGGCCGACCCTGGCACGATTGGTCTCGAGACTGCGCTCGGCGTTGCACTCACGCGGCTCGATGACCCCGCCGCGGCGTTTCGGGCACTGAGCTGGCGGCCAGCCGAGCTGCTTGGCCTAGGGAGCCCCAAGGAACGGTCGCTCATGCCTGGAAGCCCGGCTGACATCGTCGTTGTCGACCCGAACCAGAACGTGCGGGTCGCAGCTGCGACCATGCACAGCCTGGCCCGAAACTCAGCGTTTGAAGGAATGGAGCTGCGAGGGCAGGTGCGTGCCACCCTCGTCGCCGGAGACCCCAAGGTGCGCGACGGACAGGTGATGAAGTGAATCCGATAGTCGAAGCAGCGCTCGTGCTCGCCGATGGCGAAATCTTCGAAGGCGAAGCCTTCGGAGCCGAGCCCGATACTGCGATATCAACCGGTGAGGTGGTTTTCAACACCGTGCTGTCCGGATACCAAGAAGTCATCACCGATCCCAGCTATGCCGGCCAGATCGTGACCTTCACCTATCCGCACCTTGGCAACTATGGGATCAATGCCGGCGACCACGAGAGTCGTCGACCGTTTCTTCGTGGGGTTATCGCTCGAGACATTCCGCGCCGCCACAGCAATTGGCGTTCCGATACCGACATTGACTCGTTCCTGAGACAAAGCGGCGTGGCTGGCATTTCTGGCATTGACACCCGCCGCCTGACGCGCCACCTTCGCGACGCTGGAGCGATGTCGGGTGCGTTTGGAACCGCGTCCGAAGCATCGTTGCTGGCAGCTGCAACTGCCGAACCAGGAACAGCCGGCGTCAACCTGGCTGCAACGGTGACCGCAGATGCTGCCTATGACGTTGCATCGAAACGCTCCGATCGAGTCGAGCCATGGAACATGGTGGCAATCGACTACGGCATCAAGTCAACAATCCTCGACCAGCTTGCGTTGCTCGGCAATGTCACCGTTGTTCCCGCAGGCACCCCAGCGGCAGACATCTTGGCCCGCTCGCCGCACGGCATATTCTTGTCAAATGGCCCGGGCGATCCCGAAGCGGTCACCGGTGCGACTGACACCATCGACGGCCTGTTGGGTCAGGTCCCGGTCTTTGGAATCTGCCTCGGGCATCAGCTGCTCTCGCTCACTCTTGGTCTTGAAGCGTTCAAGCTTCCATTTGGCCATCACGGCGGAAATCACCCCGTCCGCAACCTTGCGACGGGGACGGTAGAAATCACCAGTCAGAACCACAACTTCTGCATCGCCGACTCGCCGGTCAGCGGCGTCGAGTTCACCCATATGAATTTGAATGATCAGACGGTCGAAGGCATGCGTTGCGTGCACGCTCCCGCCTTCAGCGTGCAGTACCACCCCGAAGCCGGACCGGGCCCCCACGACAGCAGATACCTGTTCGCCGAGTTTGAGTCCCTGATGACCACCCACCATGGAGCCCGCTGATGCCTCGTCGCGACGACATCTCTTCGATCCTGCTGATCGGTTCTGGACCGATCGTGATTGGTCAAGCCTGCGAGTTTGACTACTCGGGTACCCAGGCATGCCGGGTGCTTCGAGAAGAGGGGTACCGGGTGATCTTGGCCAACTCGAACCCGGCGACGATTATGACCGACCCCGAGTTCGCCGACGCCACCTATGTTGAACCGCTCACCCTTGAAGTTCTCACCGCGATCATCAAGGCCGAGAAGCCCGACGCGCTGCTCCCAACCCTTGGCGGGCAGACTGCGCTCAACCTTGCGATGGAGGCTGTCGAAGCCGGAGTTCTCGACGAGCACGGAGTCGAGCTCATAGGCGCCGACGCTGTAGCGATCGAAACTGCCGAGAATCGCGAAAAGTTCAAGCTGGCCATGATCGAGATCGGTCTCGACGTCCCGCGATCGGGCGTCGCTCACGACATGGATGTCGCTCGCACGGTCGTCGACGAGATTGGGCTTCCGGTCATCATTCGGCCCGCGTACATCCTTGGAGGGCGCGGCACCGGCATGGCCCACACTGCCGAAGAATTCGAGAAGGTCGCCAGTTGCGGGCTCGATGCCAGTCCCATCTCGGAGATATTGATCGAAGAATCGATCGCCGGCTGGAAAGAGTACGAACTCGAGGTCATGCGTGATCATGCTGACAACTGTGTGGTGGTCTGCTCGATCGAAAACCTTGATCCGATGGGTGTGCACACTGGCGACTCAATCACGGTTGCGCCAAGCCAGACGCTGACCGACGTCGAGTACCAGAAGATGCGCGATGACGCCTTTGCGGTTATGCGGCGCGTCGGTGTCGAAACCGGTGGCTCGAACGTGCAGTTTGCTGTCGACCCATCAGATGGCCGCCAGGTCGTCATCGAGATGAACCCGCGAGTGAGCCGCAGCTCCGCGCTGGCGTCAAAGGCGACCGGGTTCCCGATCGCCAAGATCGCTGCTCGATTGGCGGTCGGTTACACGCTCGATGAGATCCCCAACGACATTACGCAGAAGACCCCAGCCAGTTTCGAGCCGTCGATCGACTACGTGGTCACGAAGGTGCCTCGCTGGGCATTCGAGAAGTTCCCGGGTACACCAGCGGTGCTCGGCACCCAAATGCAATCCGTTGGTGAAGTTATGGCCATTGGCCGGACATTCACCGAATCGCTTCAAAAGGCGTTGCGTTCGCTCGAACTGGGCCGCGACGGTCTGAACGCCGATCGCGCCGAATCAGAACTCGATGCAATGAGCGACGATGAGCTGCTCGGCGCATCGGCCATTGCAACTCCCGAACGGATCTTTCAACTAGAGGGAGCATTGCGGCGCGGGTTCAGCGTCGACCAGGTGCACGAGGCCACCAAGGTCGACCCGTGGTTCCTTGACCAGATGCTCCAAATCACCGAGATGCGACAGCACCTCGAAACCATCGACCTCGCCACCGCAACTCGCGGTGACATTCGCCGAGCCAAACGTCATGGATTTAGCGACGCTCAGCTCGCCTATCTTTGGAAGGTCACTGCAGACGAAGTCGCAGCCGCGCGGGTCGCAGCTGGTGTGCTTCCGACCTACAAGACCGTTGACACGTGCGCCGCGGAGTTCGATGCCGAGACGCCGTACCACTATTCGACCTGGGAAGACACCAGCGAAGTTGCCCCGAGCGACCGTCAGAAAGTGATCATTCTCGGCTCCGGACCGAACCGGATTGGACAGGGAATCGAGTTCGACTACTGCTGTGTCCATGCCAGCTTTGCTCTACGCGAAGCGGGCTATGAGACCATCATGGTGAACTGCAATCCCGAGACGGTGTCAACGGACTACGACACGAGCGATCGGCTGTACTTCGAGCCACTGACTTATGAAGACGTCATGAATGTGATCGAAGCCGAACGAGCTTCAGCCCGCGCCGCAGGCGGACCGGGCATCGCAGGGATTGTCGTATCACTGGGTGGGCAAACCCCGCTGAAGTTAGCCGGGCAGCTACCCGAAGGTTTGGTCGTGGGAACCAGCCCTGATTCGATCGACCTTGCCGAAGATCGGGAACGGTGGAACGCCCTCTGCGAACGGATCGGCATACCTCAGCCTCCAGGGGGAACCGCCACCACGATCGACGAAGCTCTCGCTGTGGTCAACAAGGTCGGCTACCCGGCGCTCATGCGACCGTCCTATGTCCTCGGTGGCCGAGCCATGACGATTGTGCACGACGAAGAGAGTCTTCGCGCCGCTATGGCAGAGATGGCGGCCGTTGGATCGCTCGGACGTGAGGGCGGGCTTTCAGCTGAGCGGCCGGTGTTGGTCGACCGATTCTTGGAAGACGCAACCGAGGTTGACGTCGATGCCATCCGAGATTTGACAGGAGAGGTGCTGATCGGCGGCATCATGGAACACGTCGAACAAGCGGGCGTGCACTCCGGAGACAGCGCATGCATGATTCCGCCCCAGAACCTGCCCGAAGCGACGATCGCAGCTCTCGAAGCGGCCACGTCAGCACTCGCCGCAGAACTCGACGTGATTGGACTGCTGAACGTGCAGTTCGCGGTCACCGGCTGCGGCGACGATCGCGAGATTCACGTGCTCGAGGCCAACCCTCGAGCCTCGCGTACGGTGCCGTTTGTGGCCAAAGCAACCGGGCGGCCGCTCGTCAAAATCGCTACTCGGGTCATGCTCGGCGCGACCCTGCAGGCGCTGCGAAGCGAGGGCATGCTCGGCGAGATCGCCAAGGGTGACCACATAGCGGTGAAAGAGGCCGTGCTGCCGTTCACGCGATTCCCCGAGACTGACCAGCTTCTCGGCCCGGAAATGCGCTCGACCGGCGAGGTGATGGGTATTGACCTCGAACCGGGCTTGGCGTTCGCCAAGAGCCAAATCGCAGCCGGAACCGACCTTCCATCGAGTGGTTGTGTGTTCTTTAGTGTCGCTGACCGTGACAAGGCAACCGGTGTGGCCGCAGCGCGACAGTTTGCGTCGCTCGGCTTTGGCATCATCGCCACCGAAGGCACTGCCCGAACGCTCACCGAGGCAGGAGTGGCGGTCGAAGGCATTGCCGCAAAAGTTGGGAAGGGACCCGTCGATGATGGCGCCGTCACCGAACCCAACGTGATCGAACTGATCGATGCGGGACGCGTGCACATGGTGATCAACACGCCACGTGGCCGAGGCGCTCAGGCCGATGGTTCCTACATCAGGCGCGCTGCAAGCCAGGCTGGGCTTCCGCTCTTTACAACTGTGTCGGCCGCTTTGGCCGCCGCCCACGGGATCGCGGCTCGTGCGGCGCACCCGCTCGCAGTCCGGCCGCTTCAGGCCTATCACCAGGGTGTGCACCGCAGCGATACGACCGCTCTCGATGGCTGATCTCCTACGGCGGCTACGAGGCCATATCAACTCGCCCCGCGCGCACCGATCAGCGGGAACGTCGTCGACCGATATGTCGGTGCACGTTGGTTCGCTTGACCTGGTGTCGCCGGTGATGTGTGCTTCGGGTACGGCCGGCCACGGTGCTGAACTGGCCCCGTACATGGATCTATCGCTGGTCGGGGCAGTGGTCGTCAAGTCCTTGTTGCATGGGCCATGGGCCGGCAATCCTGCACCCCGGGTGCATTCGGTCGATGCTGGCATGATCAACAGCGTGGGTCTGCAGGGCCCCGGAGTGCAGGGATGGATCGACAATGAACTTGATTTGCTTGTTGCCAGTGGAGCATCGATCGTTGCCAGTATTTGGGGACGATCAGTCGACGAGTATCGCCAGGCCGCGGAGCTACTTGCTCCCGTAGCTCATGCACTGACCGCTGTCGAGGTCAACGTGTCGTGCCCCAATGTTGAGGACCGTGACCGCATGTTCGCGCACTCGCCTCAATCGACTCGCGATGTCCTCGTAGCTACACAGGCGTGCAACGTCCCCCGATGGGCGAAGCTCAGTCCGAACATCATGGACATCGTGCCGATTGCTGCTGCCGCCGCCGAAGGCGGGGCCCAGGCGGTGACTGTCGCCAACACGATGATTGGTCTGGCCATCGATGTCGAGAAGCGCCGACCTCGCCTGGGGAAGGGCAGAGGTGGCCTTTCAGGGCCAGCGATTCGGCCAATCGCTGTGCGAGCTGTGAACGATGTGGCGACTGCTCTACCCGACTTGCCGGTTATCGGATGTGGTGGTGTTGTCCGCGGCGTTGATGCCATTGAGTTTCTTATGGCAGGAGCCTGTGCAGTACAAGTAGGCACTGCGACATTTGCCGATCCCCGCGCCGTGCAACGAATCCATGCTGAGATTGACGAGTGGTGCCAGTCACACAACGTGGCCAACGTGGCCGACCTGACCGGAGCCCTCACAACCCAAGGACCTACGTGATGACTACAGCAACCAACGACATACGTTCCAAGCTTGCAATTGCGCTCGACGTCGATGATTTGATCGCCGCAACTCGCCTGGCCCGAGCTGTCAGCCCCTATTTCGGTGTGGCCAAGATCGGCCTTGAACTGTTCTCTGCTGCCGGGCCCGAGGCGATCGGGGTCATGCAGGACCTCGATATGCAGGTGTTCCTCGATGTCAAACTGCACGACATCCCAACCACGGTGCACAAAGCGGCACGGGTGCTCGGGGCATTTGGAGCGACCTATCTCACGATGCATGCCCGGGGTGGGCCGGACATGCTGCGCGCAGGCGTAGACGGGTTGAATGATGGCGCCGAAGCCGCAGGACTTGACGCTCCGATTGGCCTAGCCGTGACCGTGCTCACCAGCGACGATTCGGCCCCAGATCATATTCTCCCTCGCCGTCTACGCATGGCGCTCGAGGCCGGATGCGGCGGCGTGGTGTGCTCCGCGCCGGACCTCGCCGATGCCCGGTCGCTTGTGCCGCGTTTGGTCAAGGTCGTGCCTGGCATTCGTCCAGAGGGCGTTGCCCATGACGATCAGGCGCGAGTCGCCACGCCACAAGAAGCACTGGACCAGGGTGCTGACTTGTTGGTGATTGGCCGAGCCATCACCAACGCTGATGATCCCGAGGGTGCTGCCGAGGCGATGGTCGAGTCGCTCACG
>CALDYC010000093.1 GCA_937941245.1 uncultured Acidimicrobiales bacterium
CAACACGGGCAGTTTGTTGGTTGCCGTGTGTTTTTTGTGCCCCGTTTAAAGAGTCTGAGCAACTCTGGTCGCACAGGTCGGCTCCCGTCCTCGGCGTCGAAACCAGTCAGCCCCGTGGATGAAAGCGAGTGTGCATGCACATTCGCTTGTCAAAGATCACCAGCCAAAGCCGGTCTGTGGAGAGTACCGCCGCGGCGGGATAAGCGCTTGTTGTTACGTCGTCTCGTTTGTGAAGAAAGACCGCTCGCGGGATCTGGGTGCTTGCCTGGGCAGGATGACTAGCGACGGCGAGAATTCGCCATTGCACGACGAGCTTCGAGATCCGCGTCGCGTTCTTTGATCGCCTGACGCTTGTCTTCGGTGCGTCGACGGCGGGCGACAGCAAGTTCGAGCTTGGCGCGGCCGTCTTTGAAGTAGAGACGCAGCGGGACGAGCGTGCGGCCGTCGTGCTCGGTTGCGCGTTCCATCTGTTCAATCTCGTGCCGGTGCACGAGGAGCTTGCGCATGCGCTCGGGGTTGTGGGCAAAGGCTGAACCGGAGCTGCTGTACTGGCCGATGTAGAGCCCGTACAACCACAGTTCGTTGTTGTGGACTCGGGCATAGGTGTCAGAGATCGTGACCTTCGACTCGCGCAATGACTTCACCTCTGAGCCCTTCAGGACCAGCCCGCATTCGAAGACTTGACCGATGTCGAACTCGCGTCGGGCTCGGCGATTCGATGCCACAACGTCGGTGCCGTCCTTCGGCTGCTTCTTCTTTCCGGCCATGGCGAGCACGGTAGCGGCGCGGCTCGGGCCACCCCGCCCGATTATCCTCGCGACGATGTTGCTGTTGACGGCCGAGGTGCGCGACGCCATCTTCGCGCACGCGATTTCGTGTCTACCATTCGAAGCCTGCGGACTGTTCTCGATGTCAGCGCCCGCAACTCCGGGCACGCCCGTTGACGAGTTTCACCCCATCGACAATGCCGCGGCGTCATCGACCCGGTTTCGTCTGGAGCCCAACGAAATGCTTCGCGTCGAAGCAGACAGCGACCGTCGCAAGCGAGTCATCGCGGGCGTCATGCATTCTCACGTGGACACGTCGCCCTATCCCTCACCGACCGACGTAACCGACAGCGCCCGGTTTGACCCACTCGCCGCGTTTGTGCATCTGATCGTTTCGCTTCGCCACGCTGAACCGGCGATGCGATGTTTCACGATCCGAGACGGTCAGATCGCTGAGGTGCGGATTGTCGTGGACGGATTTGATCCGACCGCTGACCAGGGGGAGCCGATCGCTCGGGCCGCTGCGATGTCGATTGTTGACCCGGTTGGTCGCAACGCGTCGGACGGCAGCTAACACCGCTCGCTCGACGCCGTTGCGTGGTCAGCGCCTGATCGTCGAGGAGATCCGGTCGAGGACGGAGATCTTCGAGGTGCGACGGCTCTCGTTCACGACGAGCACGCCGCCAATGGCAGCCGTTGCTCCAGCCACCACGTAGATCCAGGATTCGGTTCCGGTGTCGGCCAGAGGTTCGTCGACAGTGGCTTCTGCTCCGGCCTCGTCTGCGGCAGCTTGTTCAGCGGCGGCGGCTTCAGCGGCGGCTTCATCTGCAGCAGCTTGTTCAGCGGCGGCGGCTTCGGCAGCGGCTTCGTCTGCGGCAGTTGTGTCATCGGTTGTGTCATCTGTCGATGCGGGATCGGTATCGCCCGATGCAGCGACGATGCTGCTTCGAGCTCCGCCTTCGGGATAGTCCTCGGCGCTGATAGCGCCACCAAGGTCGTCGGCGATATAGCTCGCAAGCGCCTGCTGATACGAAGCGCCCACGCCAACGGCTTCGAGGTCACCCAGGGGATAACAGTCGCCGCCACGGGCGAGGAAGTCGATCGTGGCAACCACGACCGGGTCACCTGCAACCACTTCGCCATCTTCGACGATGGTCGTGCCATCGTCGAGTTCGACAGTGCGGATACGCGAGCCGGTCTCGTCCGAACAGCTGCCGTCATCAGGAATTGGCTTGCCGTCCTCGCTGGGGTCGACCTCAAAAGTGAAGCCTGCGATTTGGGGGAACGTTCCGCCTTGGTCAGGCAAGCTGGCGACGCCGTTTTCGAGCATGTCCTTAAACACATCTCGTGGAACTTCAACCGTCACGACGAAGTTCGAAAATGGCGCAATGTCGAACGTGTCAGACAGCGTGATCTCGCCTGCACCGATGATTGAGTCATTGCGAATTCCGCCGCCGTTCTGCACGGCCACGTCAGCAGCGAGACCGCCGAAGTCGGGGGCACTTTGACCTGCTGCGAGCAGGGCATCGGCGAGCAGCTCGCCGACGTTGGCTGCGCTGGTCCGCACCGATGCGCGCTGGCCGTCGAGGTCAACATCGCTCGTTCCGATGACGGTTGCTTCGAGTTCAGCGAGTGCCTCGGTCAAAGGCATCTCGATGTTCTCGAGCGAGTATTCCTCTTGCGCGCCGTCTAGTTCAACGCCGATCGACGAGCCCGTCCATTCGGTGATTTGGCCGTCGGCATCGAACGTGACGTCGAGCCGGCCAATGCAGCGATAGCCGCCCGGCGCCGTCACAACCGGGACGTCGATGCCGTCAGCATCGCTCAGTAGCAGCGGGTAGGCCTCGACCGGATCCTCGTCCGGGAGACACGTGTCGCCATCGTTCTTGAGTAGTTCGTCGCCGCCGCCGGCGACCACGATGTCAACGCCGCTCAGCGCCGGAACCAGGTCGCGGTCTTCGCTCAGACCTTGCAGGTGGCTCACAAGCACGATGCGATTGATGCCCTGGTCTTGCAGGGCCTTGACTTCGTCATTCACGGCCTGGGCGACGTCGCTGTCGACG
>CALDYC010000094.1 GCA_937941245.1 uncultured Acidimicrobiales bacterium
GAGTTTGCGCATGCGCCGCTGGACCCGATTGGAACAGGCTGCGCAAGTCATTCCGTCAATCGTCAGGTCCGTCCGGACCTCGGCAGTAGGGGCCACGTGCTCAGGCTAGACCCGCCGCTCATCGCTACGACGCAGACGCGCCCGGGGGTAACCGGCCGTGCGGCTCTAGGACGTCGGGGCAAGCGCATCGATGACCGGTGCGAACACGTCGACGTCGCGCACGACGTAGTGGGTTATGCCCAGTTGCTCTCGCAGTCGCCCGAGCTTCGCTCGTCACCGCCGTTGGCGTTTCTCTACTTAACACTGACTGCTCAAAAACTCTACGCCTGTTGGTCGTCGCAGTGGAAACTCAGGCGAACCTGTCGATCAATGCCGGTACGAAATTGATGGGAACGGGTTGGCCTGGCCCCGTCTCCTGGGCGCGATTTACGACGGCCGCTCAGAGGCGCTTCGTGTTGCGTCTGGTTCTGTCTTAGGTGGGGTCGACGTATCGCCACTCAGTGTCTTCTCGGACCAGACAAAGACTGCAAGCCCCAGCAGAATTGCCTGTACAAAGTTCATAGCGGCATAAATCGACGCCTCTGAAATCCAGAGCAAGGTTCAATAGCAATAGCGCTACGCATAGTGTCAGAACCGGACGACGAAAGTCGGTAGATAGAAGATCACGGAGCCTGGCTATACGACTATTTGAATGCATCGGGGTGTTCCTCTAAATACCCGGCTTCTAGCCGATACTGGAGTTCTCGAAACCTGCTCTATAAGATGCTCCTCCTTCTGCTCCCAACCTGCCCTGTTGGCCACTAGTCAAGTCGACGCGGATGCGACGCAAACACCCCATACCAATCCAATAGCAAAA
The DNA here is from genome assembly GCA_937941245.1 of uncultured Acidimicrobiales bacterium. Taxonomy (GTDB): domain Bacteria; phylum Actinomycetota; class Acidimicrobiia; order Acidimicrobiales; family UBA10347; genus UBA10347. The sequence continues at coordinate 857 of CALDYC010000094.1, forward strand.
GGGAAGACTAGTCAGTCCGGCAAACCACTCCCCGTAAAGCAGCGCATTCGAGACTCCGAGAACAACAGCGCAACTGGCCAGCAAGGCACCCGCTGCGTATCCGAAGTCCCGAAGTGTTCGAACACCTACTTTCTGTGTCACGCGTTCGCGAGTTGATCAGTCGCTGGCTTTGTTTGGGGCGACGGCGCGTTGTCAGGCACTCTTCGGTCGTACCTGATCATGACGTTGCGCCTTCAGGCCCAGCGTTGAGGCTCAGATTGAAGCAGCGCTGCGAGCTTCTTGAGGGCACGTCGGCTGTTGAACGCAAATGCCTGGGCAAACACCGGGCCAGAGATCGCCGCGAGCGGAGCGTCCCAGGCGTACGCGTAGCTCCATCGAAGTTCGCATGTGGACTCGCTGGTTGGCGCGCATTCGTAGTGTTCGGCGAACGCGGTGACTGGCAGCGTGCAGCGGTCGAAACGGAAGCCCATCGCCTGGTCTTGGTCCCAGGTGAAGAAGTACTCATCGATCATCTGACCGTTGAGACTCACGGTGCGGGTCGAGCCGATGCCTCGAGGCTCAGGTGAAGTCCAGACCACCTCAATCCCCAGCCATTCCTTCCAGGCTGGTCCGTCCTCAAGGCAGGCGAAGAGAACATCGGCCGGTACCTGCAGAGGCTGTACGAGTGTCTTCTGGTTCGGTCCTGCTAGCGGATAGTCCGCGTCGACAGCTTGCAGATCTCGCATCTTTGGCATGGTTCGCATCCCTTGTGGTCCAGTGCGACGCTAACGCTAGAGCGGGGCCGCACGATGCAAAGCCACGTAGCTAGAGACACATGTCTTCATCAACATCATCGGGCACCATCGAACCTGCGTCGTCGCGGTTCGGTGAGGTCCCACCGGCAACGTGATACGACTCGGTGATCCAGCCGAGGATCTCGTCGTCGACCAGTTTGACGTCATCGAGGTTGACGACGTGCCAGAACTTCCCACTTTGTTCACTGACTTTGCGCGACAGGCGCGGACTGGTCAGTTTGTGCGGCAGCACCAGGCCAAGGGCAGACCACTTTTTCATCGCGCGGAGCTGGCAGAACATCGGCCCGTTCTTGAAGAGAATGCCAATCGAGATCGGGTCGACGATCACCGCGCCAAGACTCTCGATATGGGTTGATACGACATCGAAGATTGGTCGCTCCCACGGCTGGGCATCGGCAAAGTACTCGTCAAGCGACAACCCAGGCTCACACATATGACCTTGTCCTTGACGTCCGAACTCGCGTCGACAGGTGGGACAGGTCCAGCGCTGCACCTCGCGAATCTAGTGGTCTGAGCGATCTGGCCGCCAGCCCGGTCGACCGCTGAGCGATCGCTGGTCTGTGCCTAAGCTTCGGCCACTGCCCGAACGAACTCGAGGCACACAACGATCACAGAGGATGCGGCGATGACCCACACTGGCAGCGGCGATACACCCAGCCACACCACTGCCCACGAGTCAGCCGCACCCATGATCGAAGCTCGGTCGGGGCCCCTTGTCGATGTGCGGGTAGTTGACCTCACCCGTGCCCTTGCCGGTCCGTACGCAACGATGATCCTCGCCGATATGGGAGCCGACGTCATCAAGGTCGAGGCTCCCGGCGGCGACGGTATTCGACGCATCGGCCCCCACACCGAGGTCGATGACGATCATCATTTCGGTGGATACTTCGCCAGCTCCAACCGCAACAAACGGGCGATCGTGCTCGACCTCAAGAACTCTGCAGAAGACCGCGAGACGTTGCTTCGACTGACCGACGCCGCCGATCTGGTTATCGAGAACAATCGCGCTGGCGTGCTCGAAGGGTTCGGGCTGAGCTACGAGATCATGGCCGAGCGCAATCCACGTCTGGTCTATGGCGCGATTCGAGGCTTTGGTGATCCTCGCTTTGGTGAAGGGCCCTACACCAACTGGCCTGCGTTTGACATTGTTGCCCAGTCGATGGGTGGCCTCGTCAGCCATACGGGCACCTCAGATGGCACCCGTGTGGCGAGCGGGCCAAGTGTCGGCGACCTGTACCCGGCCACGATGATGGTCGTTGGAGTCCTGGGTGCGCTTCATCATGCCCAGGCCACGGGACAGGGCCAGTTTGTCGATGTCGCCATGATGGATTCGGTTACCGCACTGTGCGAGTCCATGGTGTGGCGCTATGGCTACACGGGTGAGATCCAGGCTCCGCAGGGCACCGAACACGCGTCATTGAGTCCGTTCGAGACCTACGGATGTCTTGATGGCGAGATCGCCATCGCCGCGCCGGTGCCTGCTCACTGGGCGGCGCTCTGCCAGGCAATGGGAACGCCAAAGATCATCGACGATGACAAGTTCCGCAGCGCTCGTCGACGGGTGGTCAATCGCCGAGAGCTGTTCGCGATCATCAGCGAGTGGACTGGCCAGCTCACCCGAGCGCAGGTCATCGATGCGATCGGCGGCGAGGTCCCGTGCGGACCGGTGAACAACGCTGAGGACTTATCGACAGACCCCCATGTCAAGGCACGAGGCGTGCTCGTGGCTGTCGACCACACCGGCTCGGATCGCAAAGTGATCACGCCAAACACACCGCTGCGGTTCTCCGAGACACCGAGCGGAATCTGGCGAGGGGCCCCGATGGTCGACGAACACCGCGCCGAGATCCTGGCCGAACTCGCCGAAATCGAAGCCGACCGCTGACCGCTGGCTGCCCGCTGCTCCGCACCGACGCGTAGGGGCCAGGCTCGACCGCCATGACAGCGCCGCCTGCACCGCCACGCAGCTGGCCTAGACCTAGCCGCCGATTCGTAAGCTGCAACCACACAACGGGGGACGCTCATGGCCGACGTGCAGGCAACCAACGATCTCGAGACACTGCAGACCTGGGTCGGTCGAACCGAGTCAGTTACCGAAACCGTTTCGGCGTCGTGGTGCCAACGGGTCCACGACACGCTTGATCGACCAGGCCGAATCGCTGATGGCGACGTACTCGCGCCGCTGATCCACTTCACGACGCATTTGGGGACGGTGCCGCAGTCGCAACTTGACCGCGACGGTCATCCCAAGCGGGGTGGCTTCCTTCCACCGGTTGCGCTGCCCCGGCGAATGTGGGCTGGTGGACGCTTGACCTTTACGGGCAACCTGCACGCCGGGGACGAGGTCACCAAGACATCAACGATTGGCGAGGTGACACGCAAGACTGGGCGAAGCGGTGCGCTGTGTTTCGTGCAGGTGCACCACGAGCTCAGCGTTGGTGGCGAGATCCGGGTGACCGAGGAACAGGACCTCGTCTATCGCGAAGACCCAGCCGCCGGCGCCCCAACACCCGAACCGAAACCGGCTCCCGAGCATGCCGATTGGAGCCGCACGATCACGCCATCGTCGACGCTGCTCTTTCGATACTCGGCGTTGACATTCAACTCGCACCGCATTCACTACGACCGCGACTATGCGACAACGGTCGAGGGCTACCCCGGACTGGTGTTTCACGGACCGTTGACCGCCACGTTGCTCGCCGAACTTGCGACGACCAAGGTCGGACGCCCGCTCGCAAGTTTCGGGTTCCGGGCGATGTCACCGCTCTTCGATGCGGAACCGTTCACGATCAGCGGGGTTGCGACACGCGACGGCGCCGACCTGTGGGCCGCAACGCCGTCGGGTGGGTTGGCGATGCGAGCCGAGGCAACATTCGCCTGACTGCCCGATCTGGTGCCCATCTCACTGGCAGTTGGCGTGGCGGCCGCGACTACGGTGCCGGCCATGATCTTTGAAGTGAACCGTCAAGACCTGCGCGAGACCCGGACGGTCGAACAACCGGCGGTCGAACTCATCGACGGACAGATCCGACTGACGATCGAACGATTTGCCTTCACGACCAACAACGTCACGTACGCGGTCGCCGGCGACATGCTCGACTACTGGGGCTTCTTCCCCGCCGATGCCCCGTTCGGCCACATCCCGGCGATGGGCCTAGCAACGATCACCGAATCGGCGAATGCCGCGATTGCAGTCGGAGGCCGATACTTCGGCTTCTACCCAATGGCAGCCGAAGCCGTCATCACCGCGTCAGGTGACAGCACGTCGTTCCGAGACGTTGGCGCTCATCGAGCAAACCACGCGGCGGTCTATACCGGCTTCCGCAACGTCGCCGACGACGCCACATTTCGTGCCGACAAGGTGGACGAGTACTTGCTGTTGTGGGGCATGTTCACCACCTCGTTCCTCGTCGACGACTACCTCGCAGACAACGGCTTCACCGGCGCCAGCCAGACCCTGGTGACAAGTGCGTCATCAAAGACCTCGATCTCACTCGCGGCATGCCTGGCCGAGCGAGACGGGCACCGGGCAGTCGGATTGACCTCGGGTCGCAACCGAGCGTTTGTCGAAGGCCTCGGTCTCTATGACCAGGTCATCACCTACGACGAGATAGATCAGCTTGACCCAACAGTTGCGTCGGCCCTGGTTGATATGGCCGGAAGCGGCACCGTCCGCAGCGCGGTTCACAATCACTTCGCACAGGCTCTGACCGTTTCGCTCTCTGTTGGCGCCACCCATTGGGAAGATCAGGGAGGTGCAGATGGCGACCTGCCCGGTCCGGTTCCTGAGTTCTTCTTCGCACCAAGCCAAAGCGCCAAGCGCACCAAAGAATGGGGAGCCAAGGAACTCGCCGAGCGCATCGCAACGGCATTCAACAAGGTGGTCGACGGCACCGACACGTGGTTGACCGTCGAACATCGCACCGGACCTGCTGGTATCGAAGCGACCTATCGCGACCTACTCGAAGGGCGGGCCGAGCCGGCTATCGGCTTCGTGTGCGCCGTCAGCCCGATCGACCCGTCATAACCGACGCGGCAGCGCCAAGCGCTGTGCGTACCACCGCGTGCCACCGACCGCTCCCTAGCCGGTCGGAGTTGGCGAGCACTCGATCAGGCCGGCGAACCAACCCAGCCCGCTAGAGGTCTAGCGAAGCAGCGATCAGTTTGGTCGCCCGTTTCGCAACCGACTTGCGGCGGTCGCTGCTCAGGCGCTCAAGATGCGGCTTTAACCAGGCAGCGAGCTCGGCGTCGTCTCGTGACCAGTCGTGCAGCACCGCCATGGTGTTGTTGAGCACGATCCAGTCGTCATGTTCGGCCAGGTTGCGTTTCATGATCTCAACCGAGCGCCTGAGCTGGGTGTCGGACTGAAGCGCTCTCGTGAGGTCAAACAGCAGGGCGAGCGTCCACTGGGTCGATGCTTGATCGATGGCTGCGATCTCGGTGTGAAGCCGATCGAGGTAGCTCATCGTCCAGTCAGGGTGCGAAGTTGTGACTCGCTTCATTGCGCTCGACACGCGCAGGCGGACAACTTCGTCGGTCGAGTAGTAGCACGAATAGAGGTCAGCCAGTCGAGCCTGATCGGCGAGCACCATGTCGACGACCTCGACCGTTCTGCCGAGTGAATTCGGGTGCCCACCTGTAAGCATCGTCTCGAACTCACCGTGGGGCGTCTGGGTATCCATCGCAACCGGACGGTAGTTGAACGGGAATTGAACGGTGACGGCTAGCTGACGCCAGGTGCATCTAAGCTCATCGATGTGAACCCTCGCCGTCTGATCGCTGCCGTGCTTGTGAGCATGCTTGCTCTGTCGGGTTGCGGTTCGAGCGATGGGCCCGCCGAATCAGCAGTGGCCGAGTCGAACGCTTCCGAAGTCGTCACAGCCGAATCGCCGGCCGAGACCGCCGGGCTGACAGCTTCGACCGTCAGCGGAAGCCAAATCGACTTCGCGTCGCTTGAGGGCACTGACACGGTGTTGTGGTTCTGGGCACCCTGGTGACCACAGTGTCGAAGCGAAGCCCCTGCGGTCGCAGAGGTTCAACAAGCACTCGGTGACAGTGTCACCATCATCGGCGTTGCCGGGCGGGCAGACGACGCGGAAATCATCGACTTTGTCGACACACTCGGCGTCGGCGGGTTCGAACATGCCATCGACAGCGACGGCGCCATATGGGCCGACTACGGCGTGACCAGCCAACCGGCGTTCGCGTTCATCGATGACAGCGGTGCGATCACCACTCACCTCGGTGCACTCGGTGTCGATGGGCTCACCGAGCGGGTCAACGAACTCACGAGCTGAGCGCAGACATCTGCTCGTTGTCGATGGCGGTATCTCGCTTGTCGGCGGCTGACGAACGGACCTGTGCGCTCGGGGCGATACTCAAGCGCACACCTGCACTTGCTTGCGCCATGCGCTGAACGACGACACCGATCCGGCGGTCGGTGTTGCAAGCCAGGGCCACGGGTGCCCCTCTGCAATGGTGAGCTTGTTGGCCCGACGAACAAAGCCCGGCACCGGTGCCCACGTCACCGCAAGCCGACGGCCACTCAGCTGCTCGACCGGGTCGCCGACCAGCATGCTCACAGGACGGGTCGTCGCCAGTTCAGCGAGCGTCTCGACCAAAAACACCAGACGCTTCGATGAGAGCTGCAACCGGGACAGCAACGGCTCATCGAAGACGAACACAACCGGAAGCTCGGGATGGGCCGCCAATGCCGGGTCGGCGAACCCGAGCGACTCGGCTGTAAGCCACACCGCTTCGGGCGCGCCGGTGATCTCGACTTCGGTGGGGCCAGCAAGGTCCGGTCGGGCCGACGAAACTGCTGCCTGTTCGACGGCAGTCCATGCCGGGTCATCGGGCCAATCCTGAATCGGACACGCAGCCGACAGGTTGCACCCGTGACACAGCTCGGGAGCTCGCTTCTCGACCTGCCATCGACTGAATCCGTAGTGCTTGGACGACCCCACGCCGACGGTCCATTGCCATCCCAGACGATTGGCTGCGCGAGAGCCATCAAGCAGGTGGGTAAACAACCAGTTTTCGCCGTCCTGCCATTGCGAGTGGTTTCGCAGCGCCCAATGGCTGGCGGTCCACATGCGGGTCTGGTTGACTAACCAGCCGTCAGTTTCGAGTTCGTCGACGACCGCGTCGATACATGCCATCTGCTCACCGACCAGGCGCGTGTCGCCCGATCGCCCATCGAGCTCACGGCGAATACCGTGACGGGTCGCGCCGCCGAGACGGGCATACCAGTGGCGGGCGTACTCCTGCCACATCAGCTCGTCGTGGAACTTCGTCACGTCTCGAGCTGACGCTGCGTTTGTGTCTGATGTTGCGCCGACATGACGCCACACATCGCCCAACGTCAACAGGCCATGACGGATGTAGGGCGACAGGCGCGAGGCTCCCCGCCCGCTCACCGGATACACCTCGTTGCGGCGCCGGGCGTAACCGGCAACATCGAACGCGTGCAGCGCTGCATCGGCCGCAGTCTGTCCACCTCTGATCGTTGCCGATCCAGCGACGTCGTCGCACACGAGGTGGTGAAGGTGGGTGGCCACGAAACGTTCGGCCGCAGCGTGCCCCGGTTGCACGCTCGGCAGTTCGCTTCGACCCGTCATCGCCGGCGTACCTCGACATGCGCCATGATCGCTCCTGATGCGGTTCGCCAGATCGGTTGATCTTGAGATCGGTTGACCTCGCTGACTCTAACTCTCGAACTGTCGCGGGTTCGCCAGCTCTCGCGTGTTCGACGCGCCGGTGGCCCAGATCGCACCACCTCGACGCTAGAACTTGCCCGAGTTCACCCATTCAGCTTGAGGAGTGATCGCTTCAACGTTGTCCCAGTGCTCGACGATGAGTCCGTCTTCGAGGCGGAAGATGTCGAAGGCGGCGTAGTCGATGCTGTTCCAGACTTGGTGTGCGAGCGAGACGACGAAGTTGCCTTGCCCGATGATGCGATGGACTTCTCGGTAGTAGAGGGTCTCGCCGCGTTCGCGTGACATGCGATCCATCTCAACGAGAGCGTCAAGCCCATCGGGGGCGTCGGGGTTGTGGTTGATGTAGGTCTCGCTTGAGATGAAATCTGACATCGGTGCGGTGGGGGTCTCGCAAAATGCTTCGGTGAGCAGTCGGTATACGACTTCTTTGTTCGTCTCGGTGCGGTGCAGGTCGGTGATCTCGGTTTCACCATCAACCTGGTTGTGCCCGCCGGGGTTCGTCCCGCCGAGCTCGTGGATGACGTCCCAGTGTTCGATGATCTTGGCGTTTCCGTCGGTATCGAACAGGTCGGTTGTGACCCACCTAGCTTCGCCGTTGTTCAGGCTTTGCGCCGCTTGGACGAACACGAAGCGTCCATCGACCAGCGACCGAACGATTTCGATGTCACGCACGGGGTTGTGTTCGATGAACGGTTCGAAGAACTCGACGAAGCCCTCGACGCCGTCACGAACACCCGTCGAGTGCTGGGTGTAGCGATCGCCGGTGTATTTCTCGACGGCGGCACGAGCGTCGCCGTCGCGGATTCCTTCGAGGTAGAGCCGCCGCGCATTGTCGAGTCTGGGGTCGTTCGCCGAAGGGACTTCAACCTGACGACCGATGGTCATCGTCGACTCGTCGATTAACGACAGGAACTGCTGGTTGGCGTCGGCTCCGCCGAATGCCGCCATCGATTGATCAGCGTGTCGTGAGCTGTCCCAGCGAAGCGAGATCGTCCACGTGCCGTCAGCGTCGAGGGTGGTCCGTCGTGTACCCGGGTTGTATCCGGGTTGGGCGGTGAGGTACTCGGCTTCGACCTGCGAGTTCGCTGCGGCAAAGGCGTCAGCCGATGCCCCTTCGATGAGCTGAAGCGTGATCGTTTCGATGGTTGCCATTCGAGACCGGGTTCCTTGTTTCGAGGGTTAGGTTTGGAGCGTTCGGTTTGGAGAGTGCGCCCGCCAGGTGCAGGGCGACCGCCACGTGGCTACAACGCCGGGGCCCGTTGCCGCCTGATCAACGTCAAGACACGACGTCGATTGCGCCACAGGTGCGACAGCGAAAGTACGACCGATGCGAACCCGGTCACCGTGTGCGTGACCGTCCAAAATCCATTGTCGGACCAACCGAGCCACAGGGGGAATCCTGTAACGAGGCAAATGGCTGCGACGACCGAGAACACGGCGTTGAATCGAGCCAGCGCCCATTCCGGGTGCTGCGAGCGACGGCTAAAGGTGCTCGTGACCCAGCGCCAATTGCCGGCCAGGTGTATCGCGATGATCGGGATCAGGACCACGCCAATCCACGAGTGCAGGTCGTAGTCGGGGCCCTCTCGCGTCAAGAACTCGACTATGAAGCCAGCGAGCAGCGTGACGTCGAGGACGATACGAACGGAGCGGCACCGAAGAAGCTTCATCCCATCACCACTCGTTGTCGAAGACGCACACTCCCAGTCAACACAGAAGGTCTGCCTCAGGCTGGGTCGAGACCTGACAGCGACTTGTCAAAACCGGACATCTCAGATCTGGCCTGAGTTGGTGCGGACCTCAAGAACGCTCGTATTGCATAGCGAGCACGGGATTGCCGCCGGGGTCTTCGAACGCAATCAGATGGCCGACGTTGGGAATGGTCGACTTTTCCATCAAGATCCTTCCTCCGGCAGCCACGACTGCGGCGCTCGTTGCGTCGACGTCTTCAACGCCGATGGTGCACTCGAATCCGAGCGTCGGTGCATCTGGCACCAGCTTGCGTCGCTGCTGAATCGCCCCCATCGGCGACTCGCCTGTCTCGTCGAGGATCTGCACGAAGTCCGACGTTCCATAGTCTCTGAACTGCCAGCCGAACACCGAGGCGTAGAACTGTTTGGTCGTATCGACGTCGTCGGTGTTGATCGCAAAGTGGGTTAGTCGTGGAAGCACAGCTCAATCTTGCCAGGACCGCCAGCGGCGAACTGCGGTGACCACGCCGAGCGGTGCCGCCAAGCCGGGTGATTTCTTCGTTTCTTCTTACGGCATTGCAAGATGACACATACATCACATTCGTACATTGATCGCATGACCCGAAGCGCCTTGCCCCGTCGCACCGCCCGCATCACGACCCTGATTGGGGCACTGCTTGCAATGTTGATGATCGCTAGCGCATGCGGCTCCGACACCGATTCTGATGCATCTCAGGACACCGTCGATACTGAAGTTGCGGCGACGATCGACGAGACCGAAACGGCTGCTTCCGATTCAGACGCCGATGCCGAAGGTCAAACCGAGCCGGTTCAAACGGCAAACGAGGACGTTCTCAACGACGCGGCTGCCGAACAGGTCGTCGATGCCGGTGCCCTCAACGCCGATGACACCGACGCCGGTGACACGGCCGAACCTGAAGCCGGTACAGGCGACGCTGTCGCCGATGCAGATGACCCCATCTCAGTCGGCGCCACAGGCATGGACATCAGCAACTTCTTCGACGGCGCGCTTGCTGGCGAGCCGACGATTGAACCATGCACCTTGAGCGGCGGCGACGAGACCATGTGTTACCGCATCACGGTCACTGGCGACCCAATGACCTACGAAACTGGACCGTTCTGCCCGAGCACGCTCACCGACAGTGCCGAAGCTGGCGGGATCTGGTTCGACGGCAACGGCGTGTACGAACTTGATGGAGCGTTCTTCGAAACGCTTTCCGAGTTGTACGACGACACCAACTGGAAGATGTACGACGACGATGGCAACATTTTGGTCACCGAGACCGCCGAAGAATTTGACCTTGCCGCACGACCTGACGTTGATCCCTCGCTTCAGAACCATTGCGTTGAAGGTCGGCTCGAATGGCTCGCAAATGGCGAGCCGGTCACCTCGACCGTGCTGATCCCCGTCGAGCCGGTGTTGGCCGATGGCCCCTCAAACACCAGGGGCAACCTCGGCGTGACCTTTGACGGTGTCGTGATTGCCCAGTCGGCGCCAGTCGACGCGATCTTGTCTGCGTACACGATTGCGGCGTTCGACGATTGCGGCGGCCACTACAACCCAACCGACGGCTACCACCTGCACGGGGCGCGTAGATGCTCGGAGATCGCTGGCTCGACCGGTGATGAGACTGGACTATTCGCTTACGCCATTGATGGCTTTGGGGTGCACAGCCCGCTCGATGACCCGTCTTCGGCCGACCTCGACGAATGCAATGGCCACGAGACTGAGATCGGCTACCACTACCACGCAAACGGCGCCGAACAGAACCTCGTGATCGAGTGCTTGATCGGCCAGACCGTTGCGACGGCTGGCGCTGGCGGCGGTGGTGGCGGTGGTGGTGGCGCTCGCCCACCGCGCGACGAGTAGTCAGTCGGGCACCAGCTCTGCCGGCACCAGGAGATAGACGCGGCACATCGCCTGCAGGCCAACGTTCAACGGAGCCGCTGCGAGCGTTCTTTGTCGAAAGCGTCGCGCTGTCGCGAGTGGCCTGACGGTCCAACCGGCTCTCCTCTCCGTTCTGCGGTCCTCTAGCCAAAGCGCTAACCATGAGCACGATGCATGACTCAAAGGTGTTCGGTCGCGAGCCAGAGTTTCATTCACGCGGTTTCGAAATCCGGCACCCGAAATTGGCGCGCCCGCCAAGCTGATCCGAACGGAACGCATTGCAGATATTCGACACAGGCAAGTGTTACTGGCGGGAACATGTGGTCGAAAACGAACAAAGCCGGCCCCGTTTGGGAACGGCTTTGTCACTTGGTGGCGGGGGCTGGATTTGAACCAGCGACCTTCGGGTTATGAGTTAGATGATTACGTTCGGATGGGTGCGGACACAACCGGGTTCGGCACTTTAGTGGCGGGAAGACGGACCGCCAGGTCCGGGCCGCGGAGCTCTCGTCCACTGAGTACGGTCCGGTTCGTTTGACACAGGTGGGACACGGCAACCTGCAGGGTCAATGTGCGCTTTCACATGCTGCGAATGCATGGCTCCACTTGTGCATGTCAGGCATCAGCAAATCGCCACCGTCGCCGAACAGCCCGTTCTGCCCACTGCCGACAAGGGCCTGCCACAGTTCTCTCGGCGAAAACGTCGCCACTTGGTAGCGGAGCAAATGAACCCTCTTGCGAAGCAGCGCCTTATCTCGAGTCAGAAAGACATGGCAACCAGCCTCGGCTGCCAATTCCAACAAGTCCCGATCAGCGTTTGCCTCGAGAGCGTCTAGCGAGACAGCGTTCTGCTTTGACCAGAACGGATCACCAGAAAGGTCGATCCCGTGCGTCCCGTGTCCGAGGCAGTCGAGGGCGGCACGAAGCTGACGGACTTGCTTACTCCGGACAGCGAACGACTCATCGGTCATGGTTCGCTTTGCGTCAGACAGTTGACGATCAAACACGTGAAAGCGGAGATCACGCGTCAACCAGAGCTGCATCAGTTGCCCAAAGGCTTTGAGTTCGACAGCGTATTCCGCTTCGACAGCAGGCTCGAACTCAGCGTCATCCCAAATGGCCGAACCGAAGTGTCCATAGTCGATCAGTACAGCTGTATCGAGCGCTATACGCATCGGCCCGTATCCCGACCTCCCAAGAAACACAGCTGGGCAGTCTCCGTAGTTGAAGCCACCTCCCTCAGACTCGCCCGGCCTTGCAAGAGATCGAGGGTTCGGGCGCACATCGCCGCACGCGACGGGTGGGCCGAATAGTGCCATCTGCTCGTTCCCGCCATCGCTCACAGACCGAGCCTTACAGATGCTTACTCGGATTTCTCTCGTTTTCTGCGAGTGACGCTGGGGAACCTTCAACCTTCGAACGATGGCTCTTCCACAGTGCAACATCGGGGCGCAACCACAGTCGAATGCGACCGCTGCTCTTGTCCACTACAGGTCGAGGGAAGTCGTCGTAGCGATTCAGGTATGTGGTGACACTGTTGTAGTGGGCGAGACCGAGGATCTCGGCTACTTCGCTGGCTGAGATCAGGTCGTCGACGTCAACGATGGGTGGATTCACGAATGCAAGTCTATATAAGTTGACAGCACCGGTCGCCCATGGCAGTCTACATACATAAACAAACGGTCCCGGCGGTGCGCTAACACCCCGAGACCTGGCCAGAACCTATTAGGAGGTTCCAACATGAATGAGCGTATTCGTTCACTGCCCTCGGGGCTCAACGAGATCGAGTCCCGTCTGACACTGTCGGTCGAAGAGACCGCTTCGCTGCTCGGTCTTGGAAAATCGGCCGCATACGAAGCGGCCCGCCGGGGCGAACTACCATCTCGCCGCCTTGGTCGACGAGTGATCGTCCCCGTCCCAGCGCTACTCGACTGGCTCGGCATTGAACCAACCGTTGCGGCGGTCAACTGATGCAAGGTGACATTCGGAAACGCACCCACACCACCAAGACCGGACGTCAGACAATCAACTGGCACGTCGTTGTCGATAACGGCCGCGACGAAGCCGGCAAGCGCCGCCAGAAATGGCACGGCAGCTTCCGCACCCGCAAAAACGCCGAGGTCGCCCGAGCAAAGATCGTGGGCGACATCCACGTCAAACCGAGCACCGACGAGTCCTACGCCCGCAACATAGCGCACCACGTGGCGCCCGTGCTCGGCCACCGATTGATCCACGACATCGGGCCGGGTCACCTCAACTCGCTCTACGCCGACTTGTTGCGTTGTGGCCGTCGGGACTCAAAGGGTGGACTCAGCGCCAAGACAGTCCGTTACATCCGCACGATCGTCCACAAGGCACTCTCCGATGCCGTCGATGCCGGGCTAATCGAACCGAACGTCGCTGAACGAGCTAAGCCACCCAAGCCACGCGCCAGGGCGGCCAGCGATATCAAGTTCTGGGAAGCGAACGAACTCCGCCACTTTCTAGAGCAGACCAGCAACCATCGCCTAGCCGCAGCTTGGCACCTTGCGGCAATGACGGGCATGCGGCGTGGCGAAGTACTCGGTCTGCGCTGGAGAGACGTCGACTACGAGAACCGACGACTTCAGGTCCGACAGGCACTGGTCTCAGTTGCGTACGAAGTCATCATCTCGACTCCTAAGAATCATCGCGCGAGAGTCGTCGATCTAGACGAAGGAACGCTCAGCGAACTGCACAGACACCGAGATAGGCAACTCGTAGATCGAACCGAGTGGGGCGCCAGCTACAGCGACAACGATCTCGCCTTCTGCAAAGAGAACGGTGAACCACTCCACCCGCAGACCTTCACCCAAGCGTTCGACAGACTCGTCGCAAAGATGGACCTGCCTCGAATCCGCCTACATCACCTTCGACACACCCATGCCACCATCGCTCTAAGCGCGGGCATTGCACCAAAGGTCATCAGCGAGCGACTCGGCCACGAAAGCCCGGCATTCACGCTCACGCAATACGCCCACGTGATCCCCGGCATGCAAGCAGACGCCGCCGCAACGATCGCCAACCTCGTCGGCGTGTCGACACCATGAGCGGGAATGTCGCACCAATACGTCAAGATGCATCAATGAGTTGCTTCCCTCACTTAGGTTCTACACACCGAGGTAAGCGTTCACGATGACACTCAAGACGATCGATTTATTTGCTGGCGCCGGGGGGCTGACCCTCGGCTTCGCTCTCGCTGGGCAAGCGAAAGGCGGGCCGGAGTTCGACACGGTCTTCGCCGTCGAACATGACTCTGCGGCAGCGCGAACTTTCAAGACGAACTTTGGCGCTCACGTCTACGACGGAGACATCGAATTCTTCGAAGTTGACCAATACCCAGACGCCGACGTGATTGTCGGTGGCCCGCCCTGTCAAGGCTTCTCACCACTTGGCCGCGACCGCGACGACGAGTCACGAGCAGGATTGAATGGCCTCTGGGAGCACTACCTGAACGCCGTCCTGAAGGTGCAACCACGGGCGTTTGTGATCGAGAACGTTCCCGAGTTCCAGAAGTCAGCCCAGTTCAACGAACTGCTACACCGCATGGGAACAGACCCGTTCCTGTCCCAGTTTGGTTTCAACTACGGAGTGCTCAACGCAGCTGACTATGGCGTGCCTCAAAATCGACGGAGAGGCATCTTCGTCGCCGTGCGCAACGCAGAAGTTCCTTGGCCTCCGCCGCCAACGCATGGCGAGGACAGGGGCGCGGCCTACGCGACTGTCCACGACGCAATTGCAGACTTGCCAAAAGAGCCAACTACAGATCAGCCGAGAATGGCTGACGACGGCTCGCAGGATCTACACATCAAGCGCAACCCGACCGCAAAGTCGCTCGAGCGCTATAAGACCATCCCAAAGGGCGGCAACCGCTTCGACCTGATGCGCAAAAGGCCTGACATCACCCCTGACTGCTGGCTCAATAAGCCAACGGGCACGACCGACGTCATGGGCCGAATGTGGTGGGACCGACCATCGCCAACAATCCGCACCGAGTTCTATAAGCCGGAAAAGGGCAGGTACCTCCACCCTGTTCACCACCGGCCGATCACCCACCGTGAGGCTGCTCGGATCCAGACGTTCCCCGACAACTTCATCTTCGAAGGAACCAAAATCGAGGTCGCCCGCCAAATCGGTAACGCAGTGCCCCCTTTGCTCGGCAAGGCACTCGCCGAATTCGTCGCTGACCTTCTGCACGGGTAAAGCCCCTGCCACGCTGGACGGGTGGCTATTAACGCGGCTACAACCTCCATCGTGGCTTTGCACGATGATCCTGAACTAGAAACAGTCTTTCAGGCTGTCGCTGCTCACGATCCGACTGGAGAGCGAACCGCGGGCGTACTCCGATACACCCTCGATCAGCTCTACGACGGTCAACGAACCGGCCGGTACCGATGGGATCAGCTCCACAAGACGGAGAAGACTCATTGCGGCACGCTCGTCGAAATCAATATGCAACGAACGTTCCTCTTTGATGACGGCGACGTTCTCGACTTCACAATCGACGGCATCGAGGTCGACTGCAAGTACAGCCAGAAGAAAGCCAGCTGGATGATTCCGCTCGAGGCAAGGGGCAAGATCATCCTCGGGCTCTGGGCAAGCGACGAACTATCAAAGTGGTCGATGGGCGTGGTCCGCGCAGAAGAACGCTTTCTCGGGTCAGGTGGAAACCGTGATCGTAAGACTTCACTAAACGCCGACGGCCGCGCAGCGATCAGTTGGCTGTTCGACGATGCTGACCTACCTCCGAACGTACTGCTGCATCTACCAGCAGACATCACGCAAGAAGTGATGGCCGATGGGGCGTCTGGCGCTGAGCGTATTCGCCGGCTCTTTCGGCTCGCGCAGCGGACCATCATTTCGAGAACGGCCGTAGAGACCGTTGCACAGCAGAAGGATGCAATGAAGAGGGTTCGCGGTAACGGAGGGGCTCGAACCGATCTAGCACCCGAAGGCATCATCATTCTCGGCCAATACCAATCGCATCGGTTGATCGCTCGAAGACTGAACCTTCCCGAACCTGGTCCTGGTGAGAGCATTAGTGCATCGGTCACTCCAGCGTCTCCTGACACTGGAGTTGAGATCGACGGAAGCTGGTGGCAGCTAACTAGCGGTGAGAGTCACGTTTTCCATGCCCCTGCTCTTCCGACTCAATAGCGGCACGGCTGTTCCTGAAATTTGACGGACCGACCAAATCGGGCCGAATCAGGGAACTCGTGGCTCAATAGCCAACTATGAGAACTCCATCAAGTGGAAGCCGCAAACGGCCACTCACATAGAGCGTTTCGAAGAAAGTAGCGACCCGCTCAAAGTCTCTGCTGATCATTGACCCGGACCTGTATACCTTGCGGACTGCAATCGCCAGATATTTGACGTCTTGCATCATGCACGCCTGAAACAAGTCCTTCAAAAACTGATTGTTCACCACAGCGCGCCCAGCTTCTACCTCAACAACGATTCCGGCGGATGGCTTGAACGCATCAGCTTCGAACGCCTTTTCGACAACCCCACCCGGTCCAAACAAGACCGGCACGTTGATCTTCTCGGACCGCTTCTTGCCAGTTTCTACGAGAAAGCCATGGCCCTCTAGGGCCGGGCGGACAACTTCAAGCACCTCGTTACTGTGCATCCCATCCCTGACTTCTGAGTCAAGTTCTTCCTTGTGCTTCTCGAAAGAGGTGACCACGACCTTTAGCTCGTCAGGGCATCTGCTCGATCGAGGGAAGTACATCCACTCAGTCATCCAACGAACAGTAGCGTCGGATGAGGAAGGGCTGTTGAGCGAAACGGAAAGCTCTCTGGCCATCACCGATCGCTACGCAGCTTCAATCGAGTGTTTGCCACTGGCGGGAACATGTGGTCGAAAACGAACAAAGCCGGCCCCGTGGGACCGGCTTGTTACTTGGTGGCGGGGGCTGGATTTGAACCAGCGACCTTCGGGTTATGAGCCCGACGAGCTACCTTGCTGCTCCACCCCGCACGGCAAAACTATCGACTTCGCACCCAGAACAGACGCGCACACAAGCGAATCTTCACTTCACTCGACAAAGTGCCATATCTGCTGCTGTCGAGGCGTGTCAGCAGATTCCGCTGCTGTCGGCAACTTGGGCCTCGACGTCTCTAAAGACCTCGGTCCGCAGATTCCAACTCAGCCATTCCCCGTCCGGATCAGTTTGCACGAACTGGCCCGACAAGTCGTCGCGATCGCGCACGTCGATGATCCGATAGCTCGCCTCGTCATCGGCGGCTGCCCACGTCAGACCGCCCTCTAGGCACGCAGACAACACCTTGGTCTCACCCGTCACGAGGTTCTCTCCATAGAAATAGAACTCGCCTGACGCCGCGCGACAGATCGAGATACGCAGCGGGTCGTAGGACTTGCCGAGATATTCAAAGCCCTCATCGGCGACAGCCGAAAAGGCCGGTTCGTAGCCGTCGGTGCAACCCCAATCCCCTGCCGCAGCAGATGCCTTTGCTGCGGCGACATCCACATCTACTGGAACCGCAGCGGCATCTACCTCAGTCGACGACCCGCACGATGCGATCAAAAACGCAAAGACGGCCAGTAGCAAAAGACGCGGCACCGTCGACACGGGTGTTGGTCGAACGGTCACACCCACATCCTGACATGCCAACGGGCGTTTGATCGACCGCACTTCACTCTCAGTCATGGGGTGGCTCGGAACTCGGTCATGGCGTCCGTATTGCTCCCGGGTACCGCTCACCGGTGCCGCTCACGCCGTGCCAACCCGGGTGATCACATAGAAGATGGCGACCGAACCCATCACCACAGCCGGAAGCCATTCGACAAACCGATCACCCGCATGGCGGTGGTAGTACGTCGCGCCGATCGTCATCGCCGTCAGGCCAGCGCCCGCCAGCACACCGATCGTCACGAACCCATCACCCAGACCAACCAGCACCCCAACCGCGCCTAGCACTTCGAGCACGCCGACTATCCGCCACAGGCTCACCGTCAACCCGAGATGGCCACGAGCAGCAGCCAGCGGCGCTGCGCCCACCAGCTTGGCCAGGCCAGCGCCACCAAAGCCTGCGGCCAACACGACCGCGAAGACCACCATCAAAATCGTCACTGCTGAGAAACCCGCCGACGCAGCAGATACTTCCGATGCGCGAGCTACAGGTAGCCGGCCTCGGGACCGGTCGGTTCGTTTGGCGGCTTCGGTCGCGACGCTGCCGGGATCGCCCCGCCGCCTGGCCGTGCGCCTTGTGCACCCATTGCCTGCTGTTGGGCTTGGGCCTGCATCATCATCATCTGTTGCTGCATCATCTGCGCCTGGGCGGTAGCAGTTGCCTGCATGCCACGAAGCAGACCTTGGATCCAACCAACCAGCTGGGCATGGGCAACCCGAAGCTCGCTCTCGCTCGGGTTCTCATTGCCGCAGCAATCGTTGAACTCCGCCAACTCGTTGCGCAAGTCCTCGCTGAGAATGGTCTGCAGTTCCTCGACCGTCTCGGTGTGGATCTGGGCCAGACGAGTCAACCCCGCCTGGTCGTTCTCGGTGTCTCGCAACTCGACAGCGATTGCCTGCAACATGGTGCCAAGGCGGATCAGCTTGGCCGGGTCGGTGACGTCGGGCTCGCGTTGCATGGCGCTGGCCGCAACCGCACCAGCGGCGGGATCGTCGGTCTCAGGTGGGGTCTGATCGCTCATGGTTAAACGCTACCGAATCCGTTCGCTGACCGCAGGAAGCGCACAATCTCGTCAACCGAATCGCTGGCAGTGAGCACCTCGGCATAGTCGTGGCCCTGGGCGAGCTGTTGCAGCACCGCGAGCACCGGCTTGGTTTCGGTCCAATAGG
>CALDYC010000095.1 GCA_937941245.1 uncultured Acidimicrobiales bacterium
CTATGCCCATGTTGGGGGTTTCGCGAATTATGTGTGGGAACCTGACCCCGAGTTCACGCCAGCCGCACACACCGCTTATTGCAACCGCTGGATAGATCGCGGAGTGACCATCATTGGCGGATGTTGCGGGATTGGACCGGAGCACATTGCGGACCTCGGCGAGAGCCTCAGCCGTCGCTGACTCCAGCATTGGCCCGGGCCCGGCTCATGCGCTCCGACGTCAGTCGGGGTACCGCATACATCAACAACAGCAGCTGAAGCCCCCCGCTGACCAGCCACGGCAACCGCAGCGCGTCATCCCGACTTCCGAACGTCTCTCCGACGATGATGAGCAGCCCGCCGATCAGCGCGCCGATTGGCATGGACCCCCACGCAAAGAACCGATAAACGCTGTTTACTCGGCCGAGTAGCTCGTCAGGAATGATCGCCTGGCGTAATGACACGGTTATCACATTCCACAGCACCGCAAAGAACATGAAGACGGCGAACATGAGCCAGGCAAACAGCCAGCTCGATGTGAGACCGATCGCGATCGTGGTCAGGCCCCCAACCACCAGGGTCGCCCACAAGGCGGGGCCCTGACCGAGACGTTTCGAAACCGCCGACGCCGCCCAGCCTGCGACAATCCCACCAACCGCCCCACCGGTCTGCAGGATCGCAAATTCCACGGGGGATGTGCCAAGTACTTCCTGCGCATACAGGACAAACGCCGACAGCGAAACCGACCCCGCCATGTTCAGCAAAGCCAGGGTGATGGCGAGCGGCCGCAGCAATTCATGATTCCAGAGCCATCGGAACCCTTCTGCGATGTCCGCGCGCATCGAGCTGCCTGCAGAGGCGGAATACTCATCGCTTCGCGGTGTCGGCTCTCGCTTTGGTAGCTGAGCGACCAACACCGCCGACACCGCGAAGGTGACGGCATATACGCCAAATGGCAGTGCGAAGGTGGCGGTAAGAAGCACCGCTCCAAATGCCGGGCCAGCGAGCGTGTTCATGACCTGCTCGCTGCTCCACAGACGTCCGTTGGCTCGCTCGAGCTGATCGTCCTCAACGAGCGACGGCATAATCGTTTGTGCCGTATTGTCGTAGAGCACCTCGGCGCACCCGAGCAGCAACGTCGCCGCAAGCACCAGCGTGTACCCGCCAACGTTCGTGTCGAGGTCGGTCCCCAGGGTGTCGAGTACGTCGGGCGACGGAAGCCGGTCGCCGATGGCAAACACGCCCACCGCGACGACAGCGGTGAGCGCCGCACGAACAGCGTTCGCGCCGGCCATGAGCGCTCGTCTGTCATAGCGATCGCTGATCACGCCAGCGGGAAGGCTGAAGACCAGCCACGGCAGGCGTTGGGCCACGATGATGAGCGATACGAGCAGGGGGTCTCGGGTGACTGCCGATGCAAGCCACGGATACGCCACCACGCCGATGCCGTCGCCGAGATTTGAGATGGTGCTTGCCGCAAAGAGCGTTCGGTACGGACGTCCAAGTGGCTTGTTCACATGGTCAGTTTGGCGGGCTGAACATGGCACCGGCGAATCCGGCTCGGACAGGGCGGCGCGACCGAACCGGGGTTGCTAGCGTCTGCGCCACTATGGCGAACGCGCCCGGCACCGTGACGACTCCGGACTTCTACGACTATCCACAGCGCCCGATCGAGCGCATCGCCATCGATGGAGCATTTGTCGAGATCGCGTTTGTCGATGGTGCGACGCTGCGAGCGTACGGACCATGGTTAGTCGAGAACGCCGTTGGACGAGGGGGAGTCGACCCCGCGACGCGAGAAGGGCTCATAGATCCAGCACTGCTCGATCTCGACACCAAGCCGATCGCTGCGGACATCAACCCTGAGGGACATGTCGTCATCGACTTTGCGCCAGGACCCGCCGGTGCGACCTACCACTCAGGATGGCTGCATCATGTCGCGATCGGCGCCCACCGCCCGGGTGCGTTACTGCCTGTAGCTACGAGCTGGACTGCACAGAACCAACGCGAGCCCCGCACCCACGATGGCTCACGCGTGCTCGAAGACCGAACAATTCTGCTCGCCTGGGTCGACGACATGCTCGCGCACGGCGTGGCCCGTCTACGAGGGTGTGGCACCGACCCGGGTTTCGGCACCGCGCTTGCGGGGCTCATTGGGCCACCGCGCGATACCAACTTCGGGCCGAGCTGGGATGTCAAAGCCGACATCACGATGGTCGGAGCCGATGACACCAACAGCACCGCAAACAGCACGCTGCGCCTGGGCCCTCATACCGACCTACCCACCCGCGAAACGCCGCCTGGCTTCCAGTTCTTGCATTGTGTGGTCAACGAAACCGCTGGCGGCTGGTCGACCATGACCGACGGGCTCGCCGTCGTCGAAGCGCTTCGAAACGACCACCCCGAGCATTACGACGCGTTGACCACGCTCAACTGGGTGTTCTTCAATCGAGGTCCGAACATCGACCACCGATGGTCCGCGCCCCTGATCGACCTGGGCCAACCCACCGCTCCACTCACATTGCGGGCGTTCTACCCCGTGCGGGGGTTCCCAGACATGGCACCCGACGATGTGCCGCGTGCCTATGCGGCGATGCGCGTGTTCTCTCAGCTCGCAGCGAGCGACCGGTTCCAGATGCGCTACCCGTTTGAGCAGGGCGACCTGGTCGGTTTCGACAACCGCCGGATTCTGCACGGACGCGATGCATTCAGCAGCGGGGGAGAGCGCCATTTGCGGGGTTTGTACATCGATCACGACGAGATTCTCAGTTTCGCCCGGGTCTCGCACCGACGAATCAACACCATCGAAGGAACAACATGACCTCACCAAACCATGACGGGGTGTTCATCACCTGTGCGGTAACCGGCAGCGGCTACACAGCGCACAAGTCCGAGCATGTGCCCGTCACGCCTTCGCAGATTGCCGACTCGTGCATAGAAGCAGCCAAAGCAGGAGCCGCGATCGTGCACATCCATGTGCGCGAGGACGACGGACTTCCGTCACGCCAGGTCGACAAGTACGCCGAAGTCGTCGATCGAGTCCGCTCGTCAGATACCGACGTCGTGTTGAATCTCACCGCTGGAATGGGAGGTGACCTGGTCCTCGGCAGCGTGGAACAGCCGCTACCCCCAGCCGTCGAAGGCACGGATATGGCTGGCGCGACCGAGCGTCTTGCGCACGTCCGACAGCTTCGCCCCGAGATCTGCACCCTCGACTGCGGAACGATGAACTTTGGCGAGGGCGACTATGTCATGACGAATACGCCCGCCATGCTCGAAGCGATGGCGAAACAGATGGCCGATATCGGGACACAGATCGAGATCGAAGCATTTGACACCGGGCACCTCGCCCATGCCAAGGATCTCGTCAGTCGCGGGATCATTCCGGAACCCGTCATGGTCCAGCTCTGCATGGGCATTGCATGGGGTGCGCCAGATGACCTGAACACGTTCATGGCCATGCGCAACAACATCCCCGATAGCTGGACATTCTCGGCGTTCTCAATCGGACGAAGCCAGTTGAAGTACGTCTCTCTGGCCGCAATGGCAGGTGGAAACGTCCGCGTCGGGCTCGAAGACAATATCTGGCTCGACCGGGGCGTACTCGCCACAAACGGTGCCCTCGTCGACCGCGCTCGCACCATCCTCGAAGCGCAGAATTACAACCTGCTGACTGCTGCCCAGGTACGTGACAATTTGTCGTTGACCCGTCATGGCTGACCTCTCAGGCGCAGCCGCATCGGGACCGCCCGACCAGGCCTCTGGTGCCGACGAAGCGGTCGTCGACGGACCTATGCCTGTCGCCAGCGGTGCGGTCGTTGGCTGCGGTGTCATCGGAGCGGCTTGGGCATCGCGACTGGTGTTGTCCGGGGTTGACGTCGCCATTAGCGATCCGTCACCCGACGCAGAACAGATCTTTCGCGACGTGCTCGACAACGCGACGGCGGCGTGGTCCGAGCTCGATCTCGACATTTCACGTCCTGGCCGCTGGCGCATCGCCACCTCGATTGGCGACGCGGTTGCCGGGGCCGACTTCGTGCAAGAGAGTGTGCCTGAACGCCCCGACATTAAGGCCGCCGTCTACGGTGAGATCGAAGCTGGCACATCGCCCACAACACTCATTGCTTCGTCGACCTCGGGTATTCGCCCGACGCTGCTCCAGGCAGGCTTGGCCCACCCCGACCGGCTAGTTGTTGGTCACCCGTACAACCCGGTGTACTTGCTTCCGGTTGTCGAGGTGGTGGCTGGACAACAGACCACGCCTGACACCGTCGACCGTGCCCAACAGATCTACCGATCAATCGGCATGCACCCGGTCGTGGTCCGAGTCGAAATTGATGCGTTCATTGGTGACCGGTTACTCGAAGCCGTATGGCGCGAAGCGCTCTGGTTGATCAACGACGGCGTGGCGACCACCCAAGAGATTGATGATGTCATCACTCACGGATTTGGGTTGCGATGGGGCCAGATGGGCTTGTTCGAGACGTACCGAGTCGCCGGCGGCACGGGCGGATTCCGCCACTTCTTAGAGCAGTTTGGACCGACCCTGGAATGGCCGTGGACCAAACTGATGGACACGCCCGATTTCACTCCCGAACTGGTGGACCGAATCGTCAGCCAATCCGACGATCAGTCCGGTCAACTCGATGTGCGTGAGCTCGAACGCATTCGGGATCGCAACATCATCGGGTTCTTGACGACACTCGAAGCCCACGACTGGGCCGCCGGACGGGCGCTTGCGTCCCAACGCCGCCGCCAGAACGAACGAGCTATTCGACCCACGCCTTGATCGCAGAGATGTCATCGAGCGACGCATTGTCGAGCGCGAGGTGCGTGACGCCAACGCCTTTGTAGACGTCAAGGCGTTGACGCACGTGAGACTCGTCGCCGATCAGGTTTGCCAGGCCCACGTACTCGTCGGGCACCGCAGCGGTTGCTTCGGCCCGCTTGCCTGAGAGGAAGAGGTCCTGAATCTGTTCGGCCTCGTCGACCCAGCCGTAGCGGGCGAAAAGGTCGTTGTAGAAATTCTGAGACTTGGCGCCCATGCCGCCTACATAGAACGCGACATGACCGCGTGCTGCCTCTCGGGTGCGGTCAACGGTCTCGCCTTGGCCTATGCCGACCATTCCGCCAGCAAAGATGTCCAGCGTTGCGAGTTCTGGCGATCGTTTTGCCCTACCGGCCTCGAGCGCATCGCCCCAAACCAGATCGAAGCGGTCAGGTACGAAATGAATTGGCTGCCAGCCATCGGCAATCTCGGCAGTCATCTCAACGTTCTTCGGGCCGATCGACGCAATCACGACGGGGATATCTTGGCGATGCATTCGGTTCATGAACTTGAGCGGCTTGCCTAGCCCACTGCCGCCGTCTTCCTTCGGCAGAGGAAGTGTCACGGCGCGGCCCTCGTGGCTGACCTTGTCGCCGCTCCACACTTTGCGGCAGATCTCAACGGTGTCTCGTGTTCGACCAAGGGGCTTCTTGAACGGCGTGCCGTGCCAGCCTTCGACCACCTGCGGACCAGATGTACCAAGGCCGAGAGTGAACCGCCCGCCTGACAAGGCATCGATCGTTGCGGCGCTCTGAGCAATAAGAGCAGGCGACCGCGAGTAGACATTCACGATGCCGGTCATCAGTTCGATGCGTTCCGTGCACGCGGCGAGATAGCCGAGTACCGAGATTTGGTCGAAGCCGTAGATCTCGGGGATGTACACCAGGTCAATGCCTGCCGCTTCGAGGTCTTGCAGGCGCTTCGCCATCCGCTGAGCGTCGCCGTCGAAGAACATGCCGGTACTGAGTTTCATGTCGGAAGGTTAACGGTCGACGCACGACGGCCCCTAACCGCTCGTGCCCAGAGGTTCGCCAACGCGACCGGGGCTACTCAGCGTGGAGCGAGTTGCAATGCAGACCGGTTCGAATCGCTGCTCAGCGTGGGGCGATTTCCTGCTCGTTACTGTGGCGTTGCTGCTCTGCGCCGTGGTGCTCATAATGATGCTGGCGATCCGGCGCCCCGGACCGCATCTGGTCGATCGACCTGCGTACATCGTCAATTGCGTGTTCGAGCCGATCGGCTGTTGCCAACGGATCATTGCAAAAGCTCACGTCATCGACGATCGAGTGCAGGCGACCTGCACCTCGCCACGCTGCGAAGCGAGCCCATTCGCTCCACAGCACTTCGTGGTCGTCAACCTCGATCAAGTCCGCTGGCCGACTCTGGTCGTCTCGGC
The DNA here is from genome assembly GCA_937941245.1 of uncultured Acidimicrobiales bacterium. Taxonomy (GTDB): domain Bacteria; phylum Actinomycetota; class Acidimicrobiia; order Acidimicrobiales; family UBA10347; genus UBA10347. Next base: position 6,204 of record CALDYC010000095.1, read on the forward strand.
TGGTATCAGTGGCCACGTAACCGTTGACCATCGTGATCCGTTCGCCCGCGGAGTTCAACGCAGCTGCCCGATGCAC
>CALDYC010000096.1 GCA_937941245.1 uncultured Acidimicrobiales bacterium
TCGATGCGCTTGAGCGTGCCGTATGGCAGTCCAGCGCACTGCTTGAAGGCCACGTCGCCAAGGCCAAGATCCGCAAGAATGGTGAACGCTTCTGCGCCGAGCTTTCGTTCTTCCTTTTTTCGCCCCACATTGAGCATTGCCGAGAAAAAGTTCTGCTTGCTGCGCACATGTGCGCCTGCCATGACATTTTCGATCACGCTCATGTTCGGCCACAACGCAAGGTTCTGGAATGTGCGGAAGATGCCGGTCTCTGCGATTCGATGCGGCTGTGTGGTCAGCAGGTCTTGACCGTCGAAACTGATCGTGCCAGACGTCGGGTCGTAGATGCGGCTGATGACATTGAACATCGTGGTTTTGCCGGCACCGTTCGGACCAATGAGCCCACATATCTGGCCCGGCTCGATATCAAAGGTCAGCCCGGACAGGGCAACAATGCCCCCGAACCGGACTTCAACGTCGTTCACTGACAACAGTGCCATGCACATCCCCCTCGGCTTTGCAGAACGAGGCTGACGGTAGCAGTCAGACCCACGGCCATGAAAGCTGGATTGGCGAACTCGTCCGGCGGAGCGACCGGCCCTGAGGTGGGCCATGAGCTCGGGCTACGGTTGAGCGATGAAAGACGCTGACATCGTCGGAGTTGCGGTCGTTGGGCTCGGCACGGTCGGGCTTCGCTATATCGAACAGTTCGTCGCTGATGATCGGTTTCGAGTCATTGGCGGATTCGACCTGGCCGCAGCCGCAGCGGAACACGCCAACGAAGCGTTCGGCGTAACGGTGTTCGACTCGGCGCATGCATTAATCACCGACCCCGATGTCGATGTGGTCTACGTCGCCGTGCCACCAGTGCACCATGGCGAGTTCGTGGCGCTAGCCGTCACCGCCGGCAAGGCACTCCTGTGCGAGAAGCCGCTCGGCGTCGGCGACGCGCAGAGCACCGAGATGGTCGACCTTGTGGCCGGGTCTCGGGCCCCAGCGGCAGTGAACTTCGTTTTTGGTGCTGCACCAGCAGCTCGCGACCTCATCAGCGCGACCGCCGCTGCGTCGATCGACTCATGCGACCTGCGGGTCCATTTCGAGGCCTGGCCCCGTGCGTGGCAGACCAACGCGACGTGGCTTCGAGACCGGGATCAGGGCGGATGGGTACGCGAGGTCGTGTCGCATTTCCTGTTCTTGTCCATGCGGATGTTCGGCCCGCTGTCGATCCAATCAGCGCAGATCGGCTTCCCGGCCGATGGGTCTGCTGAGCAATCGGTGATGGCCACGCTGCGCGCTGGCTCGACACCGTTGCGCATAGCGGGCACGAGCGATAGCGCCGGATCCGACGAGGTGGTGTTCACCGTTCGAGGTGTCAGCGAGTCGTGGCGACTCGTCAACTGGTACGGCCTCGAGCATTGCACCCGACACGGCGCCTGGAAGCCGGCCATCGACAGCGAGCGCGCCGGCGGACCCGCCGCCTATGCCGCCCAGCTCGACAATCTTGTGGCCATGGTGAGCGGCCAACCGCACACGCTCGCAACATTCGAAGAAGCCTTGGCGGTACAGCGGTGCGTCGAAGCTCTCCTTGCGATGCACAACGGAGCTGACGCATGAACGTCCGAACGCTTATGCGGCGCTCGGCGAGCTTTTATGCGGCCGAGCCAGCGGTCATATGCGGTGACACCCGGTGGACCTTCGGCCACACGTGGGAGCGGGGCCTGCGGATGGCGAACGCGCTTTTGTCGCTTGGCCTATCCCCGGGCGACCGGGTGGGCGTGCTCGAAGACAACACGCTCGAATCAGTCGACATGTTCTGTGGAGCTGCGGCCGCCAATCTCGTGCGCGTCCCTCTCTATCCGCGCAACAGCCGCGAGGCGCATCGACACATGCTCGACCACACCGGTTGCCGCGCTGTGGTCGTCAGCGACAATCATGCTGCGTCGCTCGCTGGGCTGGTTGGCGAGGTCGAGTCGCTCGAACACATCGTCGTTCGAGACAGTGGCTACGAGGACTGGCTGCTGACCTTTCCTGCCGCCGATCCCGACCCTGTGGTGGCGAGCGATGATTGGTTCATCATTCGACACACGGGCGGAACCACCGGACGCTCGAAAGGCGTCGGCTACACCCACAAGATGTGGCTCGATGCCGGTCGCGACTGGTTCTACCCGTTCCCACCGGTTGAGGTGGGCGATGTGTGCCAGCACGCCGGACCCATCTCGCACGGGTCCGGCTATTACTTCGTGCCGATGTGGTTGAGCGGAGGAACCAACCTGCTGGTACCTACCTTCGACGCAGCTGAAGTGGTCGAGACCATGGAACGTGAACGGGTGGCGTTCGGGTTCTTGGTGCCAACGATGATCAATGCGATCGCCCGTGAGCCGAGCGCGGCGGGCCGAGACTGGAGCTACCTGAAGGTACTCCAGTCAGGTGGGGCGCCTATTTCGGACGACACGGCCATCGTGGCCCGCCAGGTTTTCGGCGACGTGTTGTATCAGATGTACGGCCAGACCGAGGCACTACCAATCAGTGTGATGAACACCGCTGATTGGTTCAGCGATATCGATGGCTCGACGCCGATGCGTTCGGCCGGGCGGCCGCTTCCATTTGGCGAACTTGCGATTGTTGACCCCGAATCCGGAGATGAGGTTCCGATCGGAGACCAGGGCGAGATTGCGATTCGCTGCGATGGCCAGATGGTCGGCTTCTGGAACGATCCCGAGGCCACCGCTACCCGCATGCGTGACGGTTGGGTGCTCTCGGGCGACATCGGCCGTCTGGACCACAATGGTTACTTGTACGTCCTCGACCGCAAAGACGACATGATCATCAGCGGTGGCTACAACATCTGGCCAGCCGAGATCGAGAATGTATTGACCAGTCACCCTGCAGTTGTCGAAGCCGCTGCGTTCGGTGTGCCCGACGATCGATGGGGCGAGACTCCCCGTGCGGTTGTCAGCGTTGTTGGCGACGCCTTGGTGAGTGCAGACGAGTTGATTGCGTTGTGCGTCGAGCAACTTGGTTCGTACAAGAAGCCGAGTGCCGTTGAGATCACGACCGAGCCGCTGCCGAAATCTCCCGTTGGCAAGCTGGCCCGTAAGGAACTTCGAGAACCGTTCTGGGCCGGCCGCGATCGCAGAGTCGCTGGGAACTGAGTCGCTGGAAACTGAATCGCTGGAAACTGAGTCGCTAGAAACTGAGTCGCTGGACGTCAGGCGAGCTTGTCGACTGGTCCGGCGGGGGTTTGCACCCCGGCTGTCACCAGGTGGTTGATGTCGTTGTAGCCGCGGAGCATCCACCGCTCGTCGTGAATGCCCAGGCGATGAATGGCACCGTTATCCGAACCCATGAACCGCCACAGGGTGGCCCCGACGGCATACGAGACAATCGCCGCGACGACACCACCGTGCACGAAACAGACGATGTGTTTTCCGCGATGGTTGGCGTGCAGATCGGCGATAGCACCAGTGGTGCGCGCAACCAGCTCCGCGTTCGACTCAGCTCCAGGAAGCTCACCCCAGTCGCCTTTCTCGCGCATGGCAAGCACTGCCGGGTGGCCCTCTTCGGCCTTTTGGCGAAATAGCCCGCCCTCCCAGTCACCGAGGAAGATTTCGCGCAAGTCTGCTATCTCGACCGGCTCGAGCCCGAGCTTGGCGGCAAGCGGAGCGGCAGTCTCGTGCGTGCGAGTCAACGACGAAACACAGATCATGTCGATGGGCTCGTCGGCCAACCGGTCGCCGACGGCAGCAGCCTGAGCATGCCCACGTTCGGTCAGCAACGGATCGCCGTGTCCGTCCTTCAGCGGGAACGGGTTGTCCGGGTCGGCTGGCTGGGTCTGACCGTGTCTCACGAGAGTGATCTGGGTCGTGCCTTCGGGCAGCTGAAATCTGAGTTGCGGGAAGGTCGGCATTTCAGCTCTCTCTCACGAAAGTCGGCCGATCGGGCTGGGATCGGTCGGCGTCGAAGTGATACCCCATGCCGTCAAAGTCGCTGATGCCTTTGATCGTCGACACCCGTTCCTGGATCAGGAAGCGACTCATTTCGCCCCGGGCACGTTTGGCGAAGAAGCTCACGATCTTGGGTTCGCCGCCGTTCTTTGCATCGAGGAATACCGGCGAGATCACCCGAGACCCCAAACGTTCAACGTCCACTGCCCCGAAGTACTCGTTCGACGCCAAATTGATGAGCACATCAGCCCCGGGGCTCTCATCGAGGTCGGCACGCAACAGATCCGTGACGGGACCACGCCAGTAGTCGTAGAGGTTCGCGCCCCGACCGTTTGGCAGCTTGGTTCCCATTTCAAGGCGGTACGCCATCATGAGGTCAAGTGGGCGAAGCAGGCCGTACAGCCCCGACAGAATGCGGAACGTCTTTTGAGCATGGGTGAAGTCGCGGGTGGAGAAACTCGCGGGTGCATCGAGCCCGGTGTACACATCGCCCGCGAATGCCAGCACTGACTGGCGAGCAGTGTCGGGCGTGAACGGTGCCTGCCATTCCTGGAACCGCTCGAAATTCAGGTCCGCGAGCGTGGGCGAGATGCCCATCAGGTCCCGCAGGTCATCAGGAGTTTTGGTGACCATGATGTCGATCAGCTCGCTGGCCTGGTCCAACAGCCGCGGTTCGGTGAATTGTGTCGTCGCCAACGGGGTCTCGTAGTCGAGCGATTTCGCAGGTGACACAACAATCAGCACACCACCTAGCTTAGATGCCATGCAGAACATCGACCCGACGGTTTGGGTCAACGAATCGGCCCGGCGCTTCGGCGGCATCTCGATCGGCGCTGGCAGCTTGGTCTGGCCCCACACCGGCGGACTCGCCTGAAATGGGAACGCCACACATCAGCGCCGCCGAGAACGCCTTTGCGCCAACAGTGCTCATGCCCGGCGACCCTCAGCGGGCCCGTCACATAGCCGAGAACTTCCTCGATGACGCAGAAATCGTCACCAATGTGCGTTCGATGTCCGGGTTTACCGGCATCTGGCAAGGCATGCCCATTTCGGTGATGGCATCGGGCATGGGCGTGCCGTCCGCAGCGATTTACATCACCGAACTCGTTCGCCACTACGGCGTCACCCGACTGATCCGCGTCGGCACCGCTGGCGTGTACCGACCTGACTTGGCGCTGCGCCAGATCGTCGCTGCGGACCGCGTGGTCACCAACAGCAGGCTGCCAGACATCATCGGGGCTGCTGCTCCCCTGCTTCCGTCGGCTTCGCTTCTCGATGCGGCTCGATCTGTTGCCAACGGCAACGGTACTGACCTGTTGAGCGGCCCGGTCTTCACCAGCGACGTGTTCTACGAACCAGACAACTCCGAGCGCGACGCCCACACTGCCGATGGCGTGCTGTGTGTCGAGATGGAGACCGCTGCGCTCTACGCGATTGCACAAGTCGAGGGGGTCGAGGCTCTGACGCTCTTGACGATGACTGACCATCTCGTGACTGGCGAACATTTGTCAGCCGATGACCGTCGATTGACCGTCGACGCCATGTTGTCCTTAGCGCTCGACACTGCGGTCGCAGCATCGTCATGAGTGCTGCCTGATCAGACCTTCCTGGGTCGCGCTTGCGACCAGTCGACCGTCTTGGGAATAGATCCGCGATTGGTTGAAGCCACGCGAACCGGAGGTCGACACGCACTCGGCGTCGATGAGCAGCCACTCGTCGGCGCGAAACGGTCGGTGAAACCACATCGCATGGTCCAGGCTTGCCATCTGCATGCCAGGGTCGCTGAACTGAAACCCGTGTGGGAGCGTGCTGCAGTCGAGCAGCCACATATCGACGGCGTAGGTGACAAGCGCTTGTTGCACTGCCAGGTCCGGCGGAAGCGCTCCGGCCGAGCGAAACCAGATTTGTTGGCGGGGCGGGTTGCGCAACCATGGCTCAAACGGCGGATGCAGATCCAGTGGGCGCGTCTCGATCGGACGGGGCCGCTGCTGCCACGCGAGCATCGCAGCGGGCATCTGGTCCCGAATCAAGTGGAGATAGTCAGTCCACGACGTCAATTCGTCAGGACCCGCGATATCGGCCATATCGATCTGATACTCGGCACCTTCCTCAAGTGTCTGAAATGACACCGACATGTTGAAGATCGGTCGACCATGTTGGATCGCGACCACCCGCCGAGTCGTAAATGAACGACCGTCACGGATGCGGTCCACTTCATAGAGGATTGGCACGGCAGGGTCCCCGGGACGCAAGAAATAACCGTGCAACGAATGCGCGGGACGGTCCTGTTCGACCGTGCGCTGTGCCGCCACCAGGGCTTGCCCCATGACCTGTCCGCCAAAGACGCGTTGACGATCCTCATCCGAGCTTGCTCCTCGGAAGATGTTGACCTCGATGTTCTCGAGGTCAAGTAGCTCAAGTAGCGCCTGGACCGCTGCAGTCATCAGACCAGCATGCCATCGGGTGCTGTACTGGCCATCGCGAGCACCTGACCATGAATCAGTATCGAGGAGCTGTTACTTGCGTCGTTCCGCTTCGATCCGCTTGCGGGTTGCCGCCCAGCTGCAGATCGGACAAGACGACAGGTCGTGGTTTCGTGCCGGACAATATTCGCGTCCGAAAAAGATGATCTGAATGTGGCGCCGATTCCAGGTGTCGCGCTCAAAGAGCCCTTTCAGGTCCTTTTCGGTCTTCACAACATTGAGCCCGGTCGACAGCCCCCATCGGTCCGCCAACCGCAGGATGTGGGTGTCGACCGGGAACGCCGGCACACCAAAGGCTTGCGACATGACCACGCTTGCGGTCTTGTGTCCAACACCGGCAAGCGATTCGAGAAAGTCCCAGTCCGGAAGGATCTCGCCACCCCCATCGAGAATCTGATGAGCCATCGTTGACAGGTTCCGGGCCTTGGTCGGCGCCAGTCCGACCTCGCGGATCAGCTCCAGAATGCGATCTGGGTGCAGCGCGGCCATCTTCTCGGGCGTACCGCCCTCGGCGAACAATGCCGGGGTGATTTGGTTGACCTTCTTGTCAGTGGTCTGAGCCGATAGCGCGACGGCAACGGTCAGGGTGTACGGATCGGTGTGATCCAAAGGAATCGGCGGTTCTGGGTACAGCTCTTCGAGGATCTCACTGATCTTTGCGGCTTTGTCGGCGCGCTTCATGCGTTGGTCCTCTCAGCAGTACGGATCGCTTGCCACACTCGTTGGGGGCTAACGGGAATGTCGAGGTGGCGAACCCCCAGATGCGAAAGCGCATCGACCACTGCGTTCTGCACGGCCGGCGTCGACCCAATCGAGCCTGACTCGCCGATGCCCTTTGCGCCGATGGGATTCAAAGGTGTGGGTGTGACCATCTCGATGCGTTCGAAGCTCGGAAGTTCTGTCGCGGAGATCACGCCGTAGTCGGCGAAGTTCGATGTCATTGGAGTGCCATCATCGTCGTACAGGATCTCTTCGAGAAGCGCCTGTGCGATGCCTGCGCCCACGCCACCATGAAGCTGTCCGTCGGCGAGCAGCGGATTGACGATCGTGCCGCAGTCATCGACACAGATATGACGCAAGACGGTCACGCCGCCCGTGTCGAGATCAACCTCGACCACTGAGCAATGTGCGCCGAATGGGAACGATGACTTCGGTTGAACGAAGTCCGAAACACCCGCGAGAGGTTCAACGGTCTGGGCAGCGAGCTCGGCCCATCCGATTGCTCGTGCTGGGGTTCCCGCCACATGAAACGCGCCACGTTCGGCATCGAACACCATGTCGGCGGGGCTGGCTTCGAGCGCCTTGGCCGCTTGTTCTTGCGCGTCGTTGATGAGATGGCGCGACGCCGACACCATGGCCGAGCCCGCAACCTGCGCGGACCGAGAGCCGCCCGTGACATTGCGCGTCGGCACGACGTCGGTGTCACCGAACTTGACCTCGATCTGGTCAAAGGGAATCCCAAGTTCGTCCGCGATCAACATTGCCCATGCCGTTTCGTGTCCTTGGCCCTGCGGTGTCGAGCCGGTCCATGCGGTGGCTGTGCCATCGCTGTTGATGTCGACTCGCCCATATTCGGAGATCCCTTCGGGGCCGCCAATCGCCGTGATCTCGACGTAGCTCGCCAGCCCGATACCGAGCACGGTTCTCGAACCGGCATCGAGTCTGGACTGCTGCTCGCCGCGCAGCGAGTCGTACTCGGCAGCCTCAAGCAGCCGGTCGAGCGCTTGCGGGAAATCACCAACGTCATAGGTCGTGCCGACTGCTGTCGTCACGGGTTCGTCAAACCGTGGAAGCACGTTTTTGCGACGAACGAATTCGGGAGCGAGACCAGCTTCGGCAGCAAACAGGTCGACAGCCCGCTCGATCGCTGCGGCCGCTTCGGGGCGTCCGGCGCCACGAAAGGCACCGACGGGGGTGGTGTTGGTCAGCACCGACTGGGAGCTGAATTGCACATTCGCAATGGCGTATGTTCCCGGCGCCATCATCATCGTCAACATCGGAAGGACCACGCCAATTTCGACGTAGGCGCCGATGTCCTGCACGACATGCATGCGGTAGTGGGTGATCTGACCGGCAGCGGTGCCGCCGATCGTCACGGTCTGCACCTGGGCCCGACCGTGCACCATGTTGACCATGTTCTCGCTGCGGCTCTCAGCCCACCGCACCGGCCGTCCGACCAGGCGGGACAGTCCCGGAAGCGCAAGTTCCTCTCCGTTGGGCCCACCTTTGGCTCCGAATCCGCCACCGATATCGCCAGCGAGCACCTGCGCATCGGCTTCATCAATGCCATAGACCGCGACGATTTTCTCGAGCACGGGTCCGCCGCCCTGGCATGAAGACCAGGTCTGTAGTCGGGGTCCGGTCCAGTCAGCGAGCGCTACTCGGCCCTCGATCGGCGCGGCTGCCATCTTGTTGTTGATGATGGTCTCGGTGACTACGACCTCACATTCACCGAAGTCGATCGTGGCCGGCATCGCGGGCAACGCTGCCGCGACGTTGTCTTCGATTGTGTCGTGAATCAACGTGTCCGAAGCCAACGATGCCGCGACGCTCGCCAGGACCTCGATCGGTTCGTAGTCGACGAAAACGAGCTCGGCAGCGTCGACCGCCTGGGTCAGCGTTTCGGCAACGACGGCAACAATTGGTTCGCCGACGTACCGCACCCGGTCACGGGCCAAAACCGGCTGCCAGGCGCTCGGATCGACCGCGCCTCGTGCAGGCATTGCGTTTGCGCCAAGGTCGTCGCAGACGTAGACGCCGAGCACTCCCGGAGCCTGTTGTGCTTGGTCGCGTTCGATCGACGTGATGTGTGCGTGGGCCATTAGCGACCGTACGAACACCACGTGCGCGGCGTTATCTGCGTGGCGGTCCGCGACGTAGCTCGCGTTCCCCGTCAGGAAGCGGGGGTCTTCGGTTCGAACGACTCGGTTGCCAAGAATGCTCATCGGGGCCGAGCCTAGGTGACGGCTCCGGTCGATCTCTGACCGACGGAACCGGGCACGGTCAGAGCACCAGCACCAGGATCACTATCAGGGCGATAATCGCCACAGCCAGCGGGATCAAGCGCTTGGCTACTGCGCCGCCGGCGACGTCGAGTAGGTCAAGAGCGCCGTCATCATCGTCATCGTCGCTGGAGCTGTGGTCTGTTACGCGGTTCGCATCTGCACTCGCGGCACTGGCCGGAGCCGCAGCGCTGGCGACAGCCGGAGCACCCGCCGCGGCCGAAGCGCTTGCAACAGCCGGAGCACTCGGCACTGCGGGTTGGGTGGCGGGGCTGTCAGCCGCTGCGGTCTGGGCCACTGGGTCGGCGGCCGAATCCGCTTCGGCGCTCGCGGACGCGATGTCTTCGAGCGCCGAAGTTCCCTCAAGTTTGGTGGCGAGACATTCAGCGAACTGTCCAAGCAGTTTCTCGCTCACGTCCTGCATGACGCCGCGGCCGAACTGCGCCACCTTTCCAGAGACCTTCAGGTCGGTCTCGATGTCAACTTGGGTCTTGTCGCCGATCGGCGTCATCTGTGCCGTGATCAGCGCCTGGGCGTTCCCTGCACCCCGGGTGTCGCGGCCTTTGCCATTGATGACGGCCTTGTAGTTGACGTCATCCTTCTCCACGAACTCTGCGGAACCCTTGTACTCCGAGGTGACCGGGCCGACCTTGATCTTCACGCCGCCGCTGTAG
>CALDYC010000097.1 GCA_937941245.1 uncultured Acidimicrobiales bacterium
ACGACTGTGACCGTCTCAGCGGGTGGTTGCTGCTGCGAGGTTTCGGTGTCTGCTGCATTGCTCGACGAGCACCCAGCAGCGATCAGAACTATCAACCCAAGCAGGCCAATAACCCTGGCGAGTCGGTGTATGAAGCGGCGATCTGGCATCGCTGGTTGGGTTTGCACCACGCACGCGCAGAGTAGCTGGGGCTTCGCGAACTGGGACGGCACTGACGGCTCACACTACGGTTACTCCCCTGATCTGGATCTGGAAGAGGCAGGTGTCTCGTGAGTGAGCTGTCCGTGGCTGAGCAGTCAAATGAGCGGGTGACGGTCGATGTCACCAATGGCGTCGCTGACGTTCGGTTGAATCGATCCGACAAGATGAACGCACTCGATCCGGCGATGTTTGCGGCATTGATCGAAGCTGGCGACAGCCTTCGGGCAGACCCGGCGGTACGAGCTGTGGTGTTGTCAGGCAACGGACGGGCGTTCTGCGCAGGCCTTGACTTCGCCAGTTTCAACGAGATGGCGGCTCCCGCAGACGGCGCCGCAGATCGGGCTGCACCCACTCTCGGCGAATCACTCGACGGTGCGCTTCCGGGTCGGATCACCCACCGCGGCCAACAGGCTGCATATGCATGGACAGAAATGCCGGTGCCGGTCATTTGTGCAATCACCGGGGTCGCGTTGGGCGGTGGGTTCCAGATCGCGATGGGTGCCGATATCCGCCTCATCGCTCCCGATGCGCGCATGTCGGTTCTTGAAATCCGATGGGGTCTCATCCCAGATATGACCGGAACCCAGACACTGATCAACCATGTCGGGCTTGATGTTGCGAAAGAACTGACGTTCACGGGACGAATGGTCGAAAGCGCCGAGGCCGTTGCCATTGGGCTGGCGACGCGACGTGTCGACGACCCATTGGCAGAGGCACTCGCCCTGGCCCGGGACATTGCTTCGAAGTCGCCGCATGCGATTCGCGCGGCCAAACGCCTGCTCGGCAATGCTCGACTGTCGAACGCGGCGGACGGATTCGCGCAAGAACGTCGTGAGATCTCTGCGCTGATCGGCTCACCCAACCAGATCGAGGCTGTGAATGCCTACTTCGAGAAGCGGCCCGCTGACTACCACGACCCGACCGGCTGAGCTCGGCCACTACAATCTGGCCATGAGCCACGCCATATCGATCACATACTGCTTTAGTTGAAACTACACCGACCGCGCCGTGAGCGCGGCCAGTGACCTTCTGTCGAACTACCAGCACATCATCAGCGGCCTTGAGCTCATTCCCGCCACCGGCGGAGTCTTCGAGGTTCAGATCGGTGACTCGTTGATCTACAGCAAGGTCGCAACCGGACGCCACGCCGAACCCGGCGAAGTGCTCGAACTGTTTACCCAATCGTTCGGGCAGGGAATCACCCGCTACGGCGACTGACCATCGGCCATCTCGGTGCGAACACTCAGCCTTGATCAGGCGCGCAGATGCGCGCTGCATGCCCAGGGTTTCGGTCAAATCGATCGCGCCAACCGGGCAAATCGGGGCCATCTGCGGCGTGGCATGCGGCGACTGCACCTGTTGCAGCTCGATGCGGTGCCGGTGGTTACTCGCACCCAGTATCTGCCATTGTTCAGTCGGTGTGGGGTGTACCCCCAACCGCTACACGACGATCTCGCGTACCGGCGAGACGAGTGGTTCGAAGCCTTCATTCACGAAGCGTCGATCATTCCAGTCGAAGACGAGCCACTCACGCGAGTGTTCCGCGATCGAGCCCGCGACGGCCACACGTGGAAGGGCTTGGTCGAATTTGCGCAGGCCGAGCGAGCCTACGTCGCAGATGTCCTCGCCGAGATCGTCGAGCGCGGGCCACTCAGGTCCGGCGAATTGTCGAACCCTCGGCCACGCGAGGGCGAATGGTGGGGATCGCGTTCGCTCGGTTCGGTTGCACTCGACTGGCTGTTTCGCAGCGGAACATTGGGAATTCGCCGCAACGACAACTTCGAGAAGTTCTTTGACCTCCTCGACCGCATCGTTCCCGAAGACGTTCGGGCCGCGCCGACGCCGTCGCACGATGATGCATGGCGCGAGCTCATGCGGCGAGCTGCGGCGGCCTATGGCATTGCATCTGCGGCCGACTTGGTCGATTACTTCAGACTTCCCAAACGCGAGTCGAAGGCTTTGATCCCGTCGCTTGTCGAAGACGGGTCGCTGATTCCGTGCCGGGTCGCAGCCGTCGACCTCGATCTGTTCATGACGCCCGACGTCGTCGTCCCCCGCTCGGTTACCACTGCGGCGCTGGTGTCGCCGTTCGACCCGTTGGTATGGCACCGACCTCGGGCATCGTGGCTATTTGACTTCGAGTACCGCATCGAGATCTACGTACCTCGAGCCAAACGTCAATACGGCTACTACGTGCTCCCGTTTCTGCACAACGAGCAGATCAGTGCCCGCTGCGACCTCAAAACCGATCGAACCGAGTCGGTTTTGCGAGTGCTTGGGGCCTGGCCCGAACCCCATTGCGCAGATGGCCTCGCGCCGGCTCTCGCCGACGAACTCGTGCGCCTGGCAGAATTCGTCGGCGTTGAGCGAGTGCAGGTAGAAGGAAGCCAACAGCTTGCCGCTGACGTGGCGGCGGTGCTTGACCGCTGCTGAAAGTCTCCTCCGTCAGCGAATCGCGTTGCTGGCGATTGGTCAGCGGTTATCCAGCGTCGAGCTGCGCTGAGCGATTCATCGCGGACACGAGTGCCCGCAACGACGCTGTGGAGATGTCGGTGTGCATGCCACATCCCCAGATCTCGCGCTCACCGATCTTCGCCAGTACATACGCGACCGCTGCAGCTTTGGAACCGGTGCCCTTCGCATGTTCGGCGTAGTCGAGGACTCGGATCTCGACCCCGGTGCTTTTGCGTAAGCCGCGGACGAATGCATTCAAGCTTCCGGCTCCAGAGCCTTGCACAACCGAGGCCACTCCCCCGATGGTCATGCGGGCGGTCAGTAGCGTCTTGTCGTCGCCTTGTGGATTCTGGGCGGCCTCGTAGCCGTCGAGCCGGTACGGCTCGACGGGGTCGAGATATTCGGCAGCGAACTCGTTGTAGATCGCCTGGGCAGAAACCTCGGTGCCGGTGTCTTCGCTAATGCCTTGGATGACTCGAGTGAATTCGATCTGCATGCTCCGGGGCAGGTCCAGACCGTTGTCAGCTTTGAGGAGGTACGCGACGCCACCCTTACCTGACTGGCTATTGACCCGGACCACGTCTTCGTATGACCGTCCAACGTCTTTGGGGTCGATCGGGATATACGGCACCTCGAACAGTTCCGAATCGCTCTGAGCAAGCGCCTCGAAACCTTTCTTGATGGCGTCTTGGTGGGACCCGGAGAATGCGGTGTAGACGAGTTCGCCAACGTAGGGGTGACGGGGGTGAACCGGGAGCTGGTTGCAGTGCTCAGCGACCCGTCGCAGCTCGTTGATATCGCTGATATCGAGCATGGGGTCGATGCCTTGGCTGTACAGATTCATCGCCACGGTGATGATGTCGACGTTGCCCGTACGTTCGCCATTGCCGAACAAGGTCCCTTCGACTCGGTCCGCTCCAGCCATGATGCCGAACTCCGCTGCTGCGACGCCGGTACCCCGATCGTTGTGCGGGTGCAGGCTGAGCACGATGTCGTCACGACGTGCGAGGTTGCGGTGCATCCACTCGATCATGTCGCCGTAGACATTCGCGCTCGACATTTCGACGGTCGCCGGCAAATTGATAATCGTCTTACGCCCGTCGTTTGGGTTCAAAATGTCGACGACGCGATCGCAGACTCGTTTAGCGAATGGCAACTCGGTACCGGTGAATGACTCGGGTGAGTATTCGTAGAAGACTTCGGTGGACGTCAATTGCGTTTCGAGCGAACGGCAGACATTCGCTCCGTTCTCGGCAATCGCTAAAATGCCGTCTTCGTCGAGGCCGAATACGACCCGACGTTGCAGCGTCGAGGTGGAGTTGTACAGGTGAACGATCGCCTGCGGAGCGCCGTCGATCGCTTCGTAGGTGCGGTTGATCAGTTCATCGCGTGCCTGGGTGAGGACCTGGATTTTGACGCCTTCGGGAATGGCATTCTGTTCGATGATTTCGCGGACGAACTGAAAATCGGTGTCGGAGGCTGCCGGGAACCCCACTTCGATTTCGGTGAAACCCATGTCGAGCAGCGCCTGGAACATCTTCCATTTGCGTTCGGGGTCCATGGGCTCAATCAGAGCCTGGTTGCCGTCTCGAAGGTCGACCGAACACCACAGCGGCGCTTCGGTGATGGTCTTTGTCGGCCAGGTGCGATCAGGAAGATCGATCGGAGCGAACGGCTGATACCGATGAAACGGCATGCCTGAGCTGCGCTGGGCCGCGTTGATTGCGGAAGATTCTGACATGGTGAAACCTCTTTGGTGCTCGGCTGCTGAAAGTGGACCTGAACGCGTAACCCCGGTCGGCCTTGTCAGGCCGCCGGGTCGCTAAGTCGAAGCAGGTGAGCACGTGTCACAGCACCCACACTAGCGCGATCGTCGCGTCACGTCAGAAGGTTTTGCGTGCGGCCGTGAACTCGGTCAGGTTGCGAAAACCTGAGCATCGTCGACAAATGCCTTGAACTCGAGTGCGTTGCCCGATGGGTCGAGCAGAAACATGGTGTGCTGTTGGCCGGCCATGCCCTCGAATCGGATCTGCGGTTCGATAACAAAACTCGTCCCGACTTCGACCAAACGATCGGCCAGAGCATGCCAACTCAACGGATTGAGCAGCAGCCCGAAATGTGGAACCGGGACGTGCTCGCCATCGACAACGTTGTTCGCGACAACCCCGGTCCATCCGGGCACCGCGTGGGTGACGAGCTGATGTCCTCCGATGTCCCAATCGATCCAATCAGCAGCGCTACGTCCTCGCTCGCAGCCGAGCACCGGCCCGTAAAAGCCAGCTGCAGCGGCAAGATCAGCAACCGGAATCGCGAGATGGAAGCGCGCACGCGCTCCCCCATGGCCCGCAAGTGCGCCGTACTCTGCCGCGATGGGCACCTCGGCCTCAGGCTCGGACCCAGGCTGACCGGGCGCCGTCATGCGACAGTTCCGACGGCACCATCGATCGTGAACGACCAACGCCATGTTCCGGCACCAACCCGATGGGACTCAAGGGTGTCCGGACCGCACGCCCCGGTACCAAGGCCACGCACGGCGGCGTCAACATGGACTTCGGTGTGTTCGCTCGCTACGAGCTCGGCAAGTGTCGTGGCTTTCGCGAGTGCGGCGTCGGTGTGTGGCCGAGCGCTAAAGCTCATCGGAACAAGCGGATTCACCGTCAGCACGTCGGACTGCGAGCGCCGATCCGCAAGGGAGAACCAACGCGTCTGCGCGTGAGCGCCGTGTTCCTGCGGCACGACGAACGGGTGATACTGATCCTGAACGGTGCTCGACCAGACGGCGGTGGTCGCCGAACTCAACCGGTCGGGGTAGGTCTCATGCGGCCCAAGGCCGAACCAGGTGAGATTGGTCAAGCGCGCATCGACGACGAACACTGACCCAACGCGCGGCAGGTCGTGCCAGGCGTCGGGGACGACAAGCTCCTCTGCCACCATGACCGCACCATTGTTGAATGTGATGGTCGTCGTGCTCGTCGCCTCGGCAGCCGAGCCCGACAAGGTGCGTTCGATGATCAAGCTCGGCGTGGGCTCGGAGACCAACGACACGGCGTTGACCTCATAGGTCAAGTCGTCGAGCCCCCAGGCAACCCAATGTGGACGCAATCCTGAGACCGCACTCATCCAGCCCTGCCCGACCCCGTCGTTGTCGGTGGGCGCGCGCCAAAGCGTGGGACGGATATCTCCGTGGATCAGTCTGACGCCGTCCGCGTCGATCGACGTAACCCCGCTGTCATCCCACGTGACGGTCAGGCCATCAGCAGACATCGACGTCTCGGTCGTCGAGTAGGTCGGCCCCGCTGCTTCCCCGGGCAAGGCAGCAGCACTGTCAGCTTGCGCGAACACCACCTGGTCCACGGCCACGACGTGACCCGCAGGCGCCCACGCAGTGGGGTTGGCCAGCTTCCACCGCAGGGTCAGGCGGACATCGGCACTGGAATTGGCTGTAACCGCCTCTTTCGCCGCTTTCGGAAGCGGGACTGTGACCGAACGCGTCGGGCCGACACGCGGACGCATAGTTCCGCTTGCGTGCTGACGGCCATCCACCAGCACCTGCCAGTCCGCGTGCAGAGCGGATAGATCGGTAAACGACTGGCGATTCGTCACCTGCAACGCGTCGTTCGAGGCAGCTAGAGAGGTGGTCACCGGACGTATCGCCCACGCGAACTCGATCAGACCCGGATGCGGCAAACCATCGGGGTCGACCAGACCGTTGATACAGAAGTTGGCATCGTTCGGTTCGTCGCCGAAATGCCCGCCATACGCCCACCACTGCACTCCGTCTGGCGAATGACGGCGCAAGCCTTGGTCTTTCCAGTCCCAAATGAACCCTCCGGCTAGAGCGGGTTCATCGAAAAATGCCTGGACATAGTCGGCGATCGAACCGTTCGAATTGCCCATTGCGTGGCTGTACTCGCACAGCACCATTGGGCGGTCATCGAGCGCGGTCTCTTCAGCCCACGATGCCCACGCCCGGATCGTGTCGACTGCTGGATACATCGGACACACGACGTCGCTGGTGTGTCGTTCACGCGCGGACGGAGCCGCACACACATCGTCGATCGATGCGTCGTTCACCGAGAAACGCCGCTCGACGGCTCCCTCGTAGTGCACCGGCCGCGTCGGATCGGTGGCGCGCACCCACGCCGCGGCGGCGTCGTGGGCGGTTCCATGGCCTGATTCGTTGCCGAGTGACCACATCACGACGCACGGATGATTCCGATCGCGCTGGACCATGCGCCGGACGCGTTCGACAATCGCGGAGTGATACCGGGGGTCGTTGCTCAGGCTGCGAAGTCGAGCGTGACTCTCGACATTTGCTTCGTCAATCACGTACAGACCGAGTTCGTCACACAAATCGAGAAGTCGATGGTCGTTCGGGTAATGGGCGCACCGCACGGCGTTGATGTTGTGTCGCTTCATTTGCACCAGATCAGCGCGTAGATCATCAACGCTGAGCACCTTGCCAGTGTCGGGATGGTGGTCGTGTCGATTCACGCCGTGAAAAATGACCGGGGTGCCGTTGATCAGCACTCGACGTTCCGCAATCTCGATACGCCGGAAGCCGACTCGCTGCCGCACCGCTTCGATGGTGCGCCCCTTTTCGTCAATCAGCTCCGCGACGACGTCATAGAGACGCGGGCGTTCGGCGCTCCATGGATCGACAGCGAGATCTTCGAACCGCAGTTCGCTCACCGGGCCGGTGTAGCTATAGGCGCGCACCAGCTGATTCACCGGCTCACCCGCTGGTGGTTTCGAGATTGCGGCTTGATCGCAGACCACGAGTTCGCCCTGATCGAACAGGCTCACCCGCACGGTGGTTTCGGTATTGCCGCAGACGGTGCTCACCGTGCTCAGCGACCCTCGCCCGGTTTCTGCATCGAAGTCAGCGACGATCTGCACGTCATCGATCCGCGTCGCTGACCGGGCTTCGACAAATACCGACCGGTGAAGCCCGCCATGCCACCAATGGTCTTGGTCTTCGATCCAGGTGGCGTCGCTGTAGCGGGCAACGAGGATGGCAATCGTGTTGACACCGCTTTGCACATGATCGTTGAGCACGAACTCAGAAGGAAGCCGGCTGTCTTTGGCCATGCCGACGAAGCGACCGTTGCACCACAGCGCTATCACGCTTTCGAAGCCACCGACGTGCAAAACCACGTCGTCGTCGAGCCAGCTGGCCGGAATATCAACCGTGGTTCGATACAGGCCGGTCGGGTTGCGAGCAGGGGTTTGGGGCGGCTCGAGATCAGGCCACGGCATGATGATGTTGGTGTAGTGCGGCCAGTCTCCGACCGCCTGCATTGTCCAGCAGCCAGGCACCTCGATGCCATGCCATGCACCAGAGCGCCCACCGTCGGGACCCATGAAGTCAGACGGGGCCGCCGATGGCGACGACACCAGGCGAAAGGCCCAGTTGCCGTCGAGCGACCGGCGACGGGTGACCGGCTTTGCCGCCAGGGCAGCTGCGACGGTGCGGTGCGGATCTAGAGGAGGTCTCGCGCTAAGCCGGTTGAGTGCCTGCAGCTCAGGGTCGAACAGGTTGCACGGCAGCTCAAGAGCCATCGTCAGCCCACGAAATCGGCGAGCAATGTGTTGAACGTAACGCTCGGCCGCATCTCGGCCGCGACGACATCCTCGCTGGGGGCGTAATAGCCATGCATCTCGACGGATCGGCCCTGCACGGCATTCAGCTCATCGACAATGATCGATTCGTTCTCGGTCAACGATGCTGCGAGCGGGGCAAACCGCTTGGCGAGCTCCTCATCGATGCTTTGGTTGGCGAGAGCTTGAGCCCAGTGCATGGCGAGATAGAAATGACTGCCGCGGTTGTCAAGTTCGTTGACTTTGCGCGACGGTGATTGACGATTGTGCAGCACCGCTTCGGTCGCGTCGTCAAGCGTGTCGCCGAGGATCGCCGCCGACGGATTGTTGTGGACCTCAGCGAAGTGCTCAAACGACACCGCAAGTGCGAGGAATTCGCCGAGCGAGTCCCAGCGCAGGTGATTCTCAGCAGCAAACTGCTGCACATGCTTGGGAGCTGAGCCGCCTGCTCCCGTTTCGAAGAGTCCGCCGCCGTTCATGAGTGGCACGATCGACAGCATTTTCGCGCTGGTCCCCAGCTCAAGGATCGGGAACAGATCAGTCAAGTAGTCGCGCAACACGTTGCCGGTAACGGAGATCGTATTCTCGCCAGCGCGTACTCGTTCGAGTGTGACTCGGGAAGCCTGTGCGACGTCCAAGATCGTGATGTCGAGACCGGCCGTGTCATGCTTATCGAGCTCGGAGGTGACTTTGGCGGTGAGTTGTGCGTCGTGTGCCCGGTTTTCGTCGAGCCAAAAGATCGCGGGCCACCCGGTAGCTCGGGCTCGACTGACGGCGAGCTTCACCCAATCTTTGACCGGTAGGTCCTTGACCTGACACGCTCGCCAGATGTCGCCTGACTCAACGGTGTGCTCGGTAAGGACTGCCCCATCGTCGCCGACGATTCGCATGGTGCCAGCACCAGACATTTCGAAGGTCTTGTCATGCGAGCCGTATTCTTCTGCCTTTTGGGCCATGAGACCAACGTTCGGCACGGTCCCCATCGTCGTTGGGTCGAACGCCCCGTGCTCGCGGCAATTCGCAAACGTCTCGCTGTAGAGCGCCGCATAGCTGCTGTCAGGAATCACTGCCTTTGCGTCCTGCAGTTCGCCATCGGAGTTCCACATTTTGCCTGAGGTACGGATCATCGCTGGCATCGATGCATCGATGATCACGTCGCTCGGCACATGCAGATTGGTGATGCCGCGGTCGCTGTTGACCATGGCTAACGACGGGCCAGTTGCCAGGGTCGCGTTGACGTCAGAGCGGATTGCGTCGGCGGTGACCGCGTCGAGGTCGGCGAGCGCAGCCAACACGTTGCCCAGCCCATTATTGGGGTTGGCATCGGCTTCGTCGAGGGCGGCACCGTGGGTGGCAAACACATCTGCGAAGTAGGCACGCACCGCGTGGCCAAAAATGATCGGATCCGAGACCTTCATCATGGTTGCCTTGAGGTGCAACGAGAACAGCACTCCCGAGGTCCGAGCATCGTCAATATGGGCGGTAAGGAATGCCTCGAGAGCCCGTTTAGACATGAACGTTGCGTCGACGATCTCGTCGGCTTGGAGCGGAACTTCTTTGAGAACCTCAACCGACCCGTCGTCGGCGACGAACTCGATGCGGGCCGTCTGGGCACGGTCGACGGTTACCGACTGCTCGTTGGCTTGGAAGTCGCCAGCGTCCATGGTGGCGACATGTGACGTTGAGTCAGGGCTCCAGGGGCCCATTGAATGCGGGTTGGATTGGGCGTACTTTTTCACCGCTGCAGGCGCACGGCGATCTGAGTTACCTTCGCGCAGAACCGGGTTAACGGCGCTTCCTTTGACGGCGTCGTAGCGGGTCCGAGCCAAACGGTCGGCGTCGCTTTCAGGGTCATCCGGATAGTCCGGCAGCGCGTATCCCTGCGATTGCAGTTCCGCTATCGCGGCCTTGAGTTGGGGAACCGACGCACTGATGTTCGGAAGCTTGATGATGTTCGCGTCGGGTGCCTTCGCGAGCTCGCCCAGCTCTCGTAACGCATCGGCGACCTGCTGGTGCGGTGGAAGCTGATCAGAGAATTTAGCAAGGATTCGACCGGCGAGTGAAATGTCCCGGGTTTCGATTTCGATGCCCGCAGCGCTAGCGAAGGCACTGACGATCGGCAACAGCGAGCGGGTTGCGAGCGCTGGCGCCTCGTCAGTGAGGGTGTAGATGATCGGAGAGGTAGATGCCATGATGCCCCAAATCTAGTGCGCCCGTTGTCGTGTCGTTTGGGTCATCGAACCTGAAGTGTGCGCCCGCTGAACAATGCGACGATTGCGCCGTCGACGGTGAGCGTGGCCTCGCTGATCCCGGCTCGGCCCCGCAGGTTCCGTTCGACTGCCGTAGCGACCACGGTGGCTCCCGGAAGAACCCCTGAAACGAAGTCGATCGTCGCATTGGTGGCGAGCGCCTTGGCCTGGTGTCGGTTGCAGACCAACGACATCGCGACATCGGCAAGCGTGAACAACATGCCGCCATGACACAGCCCGTGACCTCCGGTGTGGCGGTCATCGACGGTCATCTGCACGACCACACGATCAGGTTCGGCTGCCACAAGTTCGATGCCCAACTGCGCAGCAATCGGATCGTTGTCGTGCAGCGCGCACATGCGTTCGACCGGCTGAGCTGGCAGCTCAGCGGTCATACCAGGCGCCCCGCAGGTGCGACCCAAAGCGTCGGCACCCGCAGGCACACAGCAATGCCGTCAGCTCTGGTCGAGGTGGCGATGGATCTCTGCGACGTCGTCACGAGCCAGCCCGAGGCCAGCGGCAAGCGACTGCAGGTAGTCGGCTTCTTCGTTTGTGTCGACATCGATTGCCAGCAACGACGCGGTGTAGACGTCGGCTTCGAGCCCTTGCGGAACCCGTGCAACGAATGACGCGAGGTCGAGCGGCGCCGCGAGCTGGCTGCGTACGTAGTCGCGTTCTTCATCGCCAACATCGTTCAAGTGACTCATGATGGTCGCCATCTCTTCGTCGTCGACGTGTCCATCAGCCTTGGCCGCGTTACACATCGCCTCAACGATGATCAGGCCATCCTCTTCGGACATCGGCTGGGCGTCAACATCGGCTTGTCGCTCAGCGTTGTCGTCACCGCCGCCCATGATCCCACCTAGTAGCGATCCGAGTCCGCCACCGGCGCCTCGGGCGCCTCGACCGCCGAGCACCGAGCCAGCAAGGCTGCCAACCATGGCGCCTGTTGAACCGCCAAGCATGCGTCCGAGGGTGCGGCCCCCGAAGGCGCCAGCGAGACTTCCGACCAAACGACCGATATTCATGGTTCTGCGTCCTTTCAAGAACGTCATATGCACTGCTTCTGTCTTCCAGAGTGCCCGAAGCCAGCAATTGTCGCGCGACACATGGCGAGGTTCAGCCGTCATGGAACCGGATCGGCACGGGCACGGTCCCCGGCCTAACCTGGTCGGCAGACAACCGGCGCATGTCTGCGTCACGAAGGAATGCCATGCCATCAATGCTTGAAGACCTCGCTGGCGCACTCGGCGGCGACTCTGTTGGTCAACTCGCCAAACTGTTCGGTGCTGACTCCGACTCGATCGGCAAGGGAGTCGCTGCTGCGCTTCCGATGCTGCTTGGCGGTCTCGCTCAGAACACCCGCAGTGACGAAGGTGCCGGGGCACTCTTTAACGCACTCGGAAACGACCATGACGGTTCGATTCTCGACAGCCTGGGTTCCGTCTTCGGTGACTCGCCATGGGCAACCCAGCAGGCCAACCGCCACGGCCAGAGCATTCTCGGTCACATTTTTGGCAACAACACGCCACGCGTCGAACAGCAGGTTCAACAAACCAGCGGTCTCAGCGGTGCCGTTGTCCGCCAGCTGCTTCCGCTTCTCGCCCCCGTCGTTCTCGGCTACATCGGCAAGAAAATGCGCGGCGAAGGAGCCGAGGCCCCGCAGCTAGCGCAGACACTCGAACAAGAACGCGCAGAGGTCAAACAGAACGACGGCATTCTTGGCAGCGTGCTCGACATGCTCGACGGCGACAACGATGGCTCAGGCGGCGGTTTGGCCGATATGGCAGGTGACCTGTTGAAGGGCGCTGCCGGCAAGGCGATCCTCGGCCGCCTGCTCGGCTAGCCCACGCTCAGTCTCGTATGCCATCGCGTTCGGCGCCGATGCTCGCCACGAAAGCGGCGACCGCATCAGCGTCGAGCCGGTCGCGATAGTCAAAATCGTCACGGCACCGATCAAACACGGCACGGTCGATGGCAACAACCGCATCCCACGGTGGGCGCTGCTGCACCTCGCGACCGTCGGCCATCACACGTGCTTGGACGACTTCGGTGTCGCCGGCACCAACGAGATGGACGTAATCCGGAACCAGGTCGAGATCTGAATCCGCGCTTGCAATGATCACTTTGTCGAGATCGGCCCGCACACACATCGCCAGTGCGTCGAGCGCTATCCACACGTCGATGCCTTTTTCTTGACCCCGGTTGCGTGACGTTACGCGAGCCTGCCGGACTTGATCTTTGCTATCGCGTGGATCGCCAAGCGAGCGATCTCTGATTGCCCATTCCCATCGGTAACGAAGCGGCCGCTCAAGTACGACAACGTCAGTTGCCAGCATGAGGTCGTGTCGACGGCGCTCGATCTGGTTTCGTTCCGGGTCAACATCTTTGGCCGGGATGCCGGTCGCGTAGCGGACCTCGACCAGCAGTTCGCCCGGCTCGCACAGCGAACGGGCTACCAGCAACGGATGCATGTTCGCATGGCCGAACGCGTGGCGGGCCCCGATCGTGACGTTTTGGCCGTCGAGAAAGACGCCGACCCGTTTTGGTTGATCGTCGATGCTCATACGAACTGGTTCCGCATGCGACCGAGTCCCTCGATGGATGACTCGATCTGCCAACCTGGCTCGATGAACACACGTGGCCGCCGGCCAACACCGACCCCTTCAGGGGTTCCCGTGAAAATCAAGTCTCCGACGCGGAGCTCAACCTTTGATGAGAGATACGCAACGAGTGTCGGCACGTCGAAGATCATGCTGCTCGTTCGGCTTTCCTGAAGCGCGTGCCCGTCGCGATGACAAGCGATCGCAAGGTCATGCGGGTTTCTGAGCTCGTCACAGGTGGTGAGCCATGGTCCGATCGGCGAGAAATTCTCCAAGCTCTTCGCCATGCTGAACTGCGCCGGAGCGCTCGCCATCTGCAACCGCCGGTCTGAAACATCTTGTCCAATGCACAGTCCTGCAACGTGGCCCATGGCGGCGTCGACACTGATATTGCGGCCAGCGGCCCCGATCACGGCCACGAGTTCGACTTCCCAATCAACCGTGTCGGAGCTGAGCGGGATCGTGCTCGACGGCCCGGCAAGCGATGACTGCCACTTGGTGAACACCATTGGCTGATCGGGAAGGTCCAGATTTGCTTCGGCGGCGTGATGTTCATAGTTCAAGCCAATCGCAAAGATCTGCGGCGGTGAAGCGATCGGCGGGCCTAGCCGGTCAAGATCTGCGAGAAGCTCCTCAGCCGACAACGATCGATCAAGCTGTGGCGCTTCGGCGGTGAACCAATGCTGCAACGCGTCGAGGTCGCCGACAAGGCAGTCGACCGTGGAACCAAACCGGTCATCTGACGCAGCAGCGACATCGACGCCTCCGTGCTCGGTGACGATGCACGCTCGACCATCTACCTGCGCGATCTTCATCTGAGGACGTCCTTTGCGATGATCGTTTTCATGATTTCTGATGTTCCGCCGTACATCGTGGTGACACGAGCATCGAGTCACGCCCAGCTTCGACAAACGACCTGAAACTCGCACCGACCAGGTCATGGGTCTCGTCATACAGGCTTGTCATAGACCGGGCGCGTTCGACTCAACGTAACGCTACGGCAGCGACGGGTACCGCAGGCCAGCCAAGTCCTGGACGATGCGAACGACCTGGTAGCTATAGCCCGACTCGTTGTCGTACCAGACGTACAACACGCAACGGCTGCCGTTCACGATCGTTGCGGTCGAGTCCACTACACCAGCGCGATCAGAACCAACGATGTCGCTCGACACCATCTCAACAGACGACGTGTAGTCGATCTGTTCGCGCAACGGCGAGCTGACGGATAGGTGGCGGAGGTACTCGTTGATACCGGCTGCCGGAGCGGACGTTTCGAGGTCGAGGTTCAAGATCGCGAGTGAAACGTTCGGCGTTGGCACACGGATGGCGTTGCCGGTAAGAACGCCCGCAAGCTCAGGCAGCGCCTTGGCGACAGCTGTTGCCGCCCCGGTTTCTGTTATAACCAGGTTCAAAGGAGCGCTGCGGCCGCGTCGGGCCTTTTTGTGGAAGTTGTCGGTCAAATTTTGGTCGTTCGTATACGCGTGGACCGTTTCGAGATGCCCCGAACGAACCCCGTACTTGTCATGCATGGCTCGCAGCACGGGGACGATGGCGTTCGTGGTGCACGATGCTGCGCTGATGATGCGATCAGCCTCGTTCAACTCAGCGTCGTTCACGCCGAAGATGATGTTCTTGATGTCGCCCTTGCCCGGAGCGGTGAGGAGCACTTTGGCGACACCCTCAGATTCGAGGTGCTTACTTAACCCCTCTTCGTCGCGCCACATGCCGGTGTTGTCGATCACGATGGCATTGGTAATGCCATGAGAGGCGTAGTCGACCTGGTCGGGTGACGTTGCGTAGATCAGGTCAATCGGGTTGCCGTTTGCGATGATCTGATTCTTCTCACTGTCGACCCTGATCGTTCCGCTGAACGACCCGTGTACCGAGTCGCGACGCAGCAGGCTCGCTCGCTTTTCGGCGTCACCATCGCCGCCGGGTCGCAGCACAATTGCACGCAGTCGCAGCTTCGCTCCACTGCCGGTGCGTTCGATCAAAATGCGGGCAAGCAGGCGCCCGATTCGACCAAACCCATAGAGCACGACATCGGTTGGCTCTTGCAATAGACGGCCGACGCCTTGCAGTCCGCGTTCGAGCGCCACGCCTAGGTAGGCAGCTTCGTCGGTTTCTGGTGACGCCGCGAAGCCAGTTGCGAGCCGCCCGAGGTCGATGCGAGCCGAGTCCAGTGGCATGGTTGCTAGCGCATCAAGCAAGCTGGCTGTCTCGTTCAGCGCCAGCTCGTTGCCGGTCACTTGTCGCGCATATCGGTGGGCCTTGATAATGCCGATCGCGCTTTGGCGCACGAGCGGACGTCCGTAGATCGACAACACGACATCGCGGTCTCGGTACAAGTGGCCCACGAGCGGGACCATTGCTTCGGCTAACGCTTCGTTTTCGAGCCAGCTGTTGAGGGACTCGGTGTGGGTCGTCATCTGCAATGCCTTTGGTCCGCGTGCGACCGCTCAACCGTACGTGAGCGGGGCGTGCGTCCCGCTACTTCATCGCAGATACAGAACCGGCGATACTGAACAGATGCCCAACCCTTCGCACAATCTGTCCGGAACTGATCCGCTGTTCGAACCCTTCTCGGTACACGCGGTCAATCTGGCTGAGCACGCAGACAACCCCGTTCACACTGACGCGGGGGCAAAGGCCGCTGGTTTCGACGCTGCGCTCGTCGCCGGGACAACGATCTACGCGTATCTCACCAACGTGCCCACCCGGGCGTGGGGGCTCGACTGGGTTGCATCGGGAGGCGGCGAGCTCCGGCTGAGGCGTCCGGTATTGGAGCGCGACCCGGTGATCTGCGATGCGGAGGTGAGCACGGTTGGCGTCTCCCCTGGTTCGGCTGCTGGCACCGTGGTGCATGCCCGCGTCGGTCGCGAGAGCCGAGCTTCGCTCAGCTTGTGGTCCCGGTCGCCGAGTCGCCCCGAGCGCAGGTCGACACCTCTCGGCTCGTTCACGGTCGAACTAGATGAAATGTCGGCGAGCTACGCCCATCGAGCTGGTGATTCGAACACGTTGTGCGCTGACGCCGGGGTCGTGCATCCGGTGATCTGGGCCAACTTGTCGAATCGGGTGTTCGTCCGATACCTGGTAACGGGACCGTGGGTGCATGTGCGCAGCCGGATACATCACTTCGGGTTGGCTCCGGTCGGTAGCGAGATCGTCGTCAACGCCGCTCTCGTCGACCGGTTCGAATCACGCGCTGGCGAACGAGCGCTCGTCGATATCGATTTTATGGTCGACGGCAACCGAGTGGCCTATGTGGAACACGAAGCGATCATCACCCTGGCATGACACCCAATCGGGGACGAGCAGATTGCACCACCGTGACACCAACACCGTGGATTGGTTACTCAAGTGAAAAGGTCGAACACCAGCACCGCGGAAACTGCAGACATCGCGCCGCCCAACCAGATTGGCCAATGGAGGCGCATATTGTCCCTGATCTTGCCCGAAACGGACTGACCGTCGTCATGCCAGCCGAGCATGCCAGCGAACGGTGAGACCGGCCCGGTCGGCCGCTGGGGCGCCGTCGGCGAGCGAGGTAGGGCCTCGGCTGCTCGCGCTGCGAACGCGGAGGGTGCAACTGAGGCAGTAGCCGGTTCATTGGCGAGGGCCGATGCGAACGCGCCGTCGACGGGTAGCGGTGTCGGTGTCGGCGTCGGTGTCGGTGAAGGTGAAGGTGAAGGTGACGAAGTCGGTGTTGGAGCCGGTGTCGGTGAAGGTGACGAAGTCGGTGTCGGTGAAGGTGTCGGAGTCGGTGTCGGTGTCGGTGAAGGTGACGGAGTCGGTGTCGGCGCTGCTGGAACGTTGCGTTCTGAGCGGGGCACCACTGTCGCGAGAGGTTCCGCTGTCGCAACCGTCGATTCGACCGCCGGATCGGTCGGCGCATTGGTGCTCGGGTCGCCAGAGTCGTCGGCGAAATCGGCAAGATCGTCATAAAGCGAGTCGAGCTCGGCCTTAACTTCATCCCAGCCAGCCTCGGCAATCAAGGACCGGGCGTCGACGTGACGCTGACCGCTCTTGCCATCGGGCCTCCGACGACGATCGGGCCACGGGTGGGGCTCGCTGTGGTCGTCATTGTGGTCGTCCCGACTCATGCCCGGACCGTAGCTCCGATGGCGGTGCCGATGTCGCCGAATGAACGACGCGTCTGACCAACGACCTGCGTCGTTGCCGCGACGAATAGGGTCTGCTCCATGAGCCAAGCCGGTCCAGATACGGTCGTCGGGTACGACCGACAAGCCGTCGAACCGTGGGTAGCTGCTCAGGTTCCGCAGTTGGAAGCCCCGTTCGTGTGGACCCGGCTCGAAGGCGGACATTCGAACCTGACGTACCGCATCGACAGTGCCGACGGGAACTTTTCAGCAGTAGTCCGTCGCCCTCCGATGGGCGAACTGTTGCCCAAGGCTCACGACATGGCACGCGAATGGGCGTGCATCTCAGCGTTGGACCCCACCGACGTTCCGGTCGCCACTCCTCTCGCATTTTGTGCGTCCCCACACGTCACTGGCGCCCACTTCTACGTCATGGGTCTCGTAAACGGAACCGCCCTCTACACCGTCGACGATGTCGAAACGTTCCTCGTCCCGGAGATCCGCACAACGATGGCAGAGAACTGGATCGATGTGCTCGCTGCACTGCATTCGCTTGACCCCGACGAGATCGGACTCGGCGATCTCGGACGCAAACAGAATTACGTGATCCGTCAATGCACGACCTGGTACCGGTCATGGGTGGCATCGGCCGAAGCTGCAGGCATCGACGATGATGAGATTCACGAGCTGCACGACCTGCTCATACGGACCGTCCCGGATCAAGGGCGGGCAACGGTCGTTCACGGCGACTACGGAACCCACAACGTCATGGTCGGCGCCGCCGGAGAGATCGCTGCGGTGGTTGATTGGGAGATCGCAACGCTCGGCGATCCGCTGGCTGATTTCGCGTATTCGATCAATGCCTGGGTTCAACACGACGACCCGTGGCTCGCACCCGACAGCACCATGGCACCACTTGCCGAGGGCTTTCCGACACGCCAACATCTCATTGACAGATACGCAGCCAGCACCGGCTGCGATCTCTCCCGACTCTCCTATTACCAAACGTATAACCGTTTCAAGACGGCGTGTATTTTGCACGGCGTGTACGCCCGCTATCGCAACGGCCAAAAGGCGATCTCGTCCGAAGATCTCGAGCAGCTTCGACTTCGAACACTCGCCGCCATTGAGAGCGCCAAAGATGGCGGCCGAGCGCTTGGTTAAGTTCGCGAACCCGGTCGACATGCCACGATGAGCTTCAGTCGAGACGAACTTGAATCGTTCCGTGACACCGAGGTTGAAGACCTGATCGGCACCGGACTGAAACTGCTGTTTGTTGGTATCAACCCTGGATTGTGGACTGCTGCGACGCAAACCCATTTCGCGCATCCCGGCAACCGTTTCTACCCAGCGCTCGAGGCCGCGGGGATTATCACCCGCACCATCGATCGGTCTGCGGGCTTTACCGACGACGATCGTCGTCACCTGATCGGCCGCGGCATCGGTATCACCAACATCGTTCATCGTGCGACAGCACGTGCGTCAGAGTTGAGTGCTGACGAATTGCGACAAGGCGGCCAACAGTTGCGCGCCTTTGTCAAAACCCATCAGCCGGCTGTTGTTGCGGTCGCTGGTATCACCGCATATCGGACGGCATTTGGCGACCGCAAGGCCACGACCGGCGAGCAATCGACCCATCTTGAAGGAAGCGCCCTGTGGGTCGTGCCGAACCCCAGCGGGCTCAACGCGCACGAAACCGCCGCATCGTTGGCCGTCGCGTACGCCGAACCAGCGAGAGCTGCCGGCATCATCTGAGGTGCAGCGGTGGCATCGTCGTGCGAAGGTGCGCGGTGTCGGTGCTCAGGATTGTGGTGCGACCCGTTTCAGCCGTCGGCGCTCACCGGCGCGAGCGAGCTCGGCGATGTTGTCTGGGCCAACATGCATGAACTGCTCGCGCCACTCGTCATTGCCCCATTCGGTGCGGTGGCCGAGGCTGAATCGGTGCTCGGCATGGTCGACATCGTCGTGAATAACGCCGGTATTCCCGATGCGCAACGAGCCCACAAGATGCCCATCGATCTCGTCGATTGAGTGTTCGACACCAATTTGCGCGGGCCCTGGATACTCGCAACCGAGGTCGCGAGACGGCTGATCGATACCCAGACGCGGGGGCGCATTATCAATATCTCAAGCTCCGCTGCCTTTAGCTACACGGGCGGAGGTGCTGCGCTGTACTCGGTGACCAAAGCTGGGATTGCCCGAATGACCGAGGTGTTGGCGGTTGAATGGGCTCGCAACCACATCAACGTGAACGCGATCGCCCCAGGCGCCTTCCATTCGGAAATGATGGACGGCATGCTCGAACGGGTTGGCGACATCAGTATGCACTTCCCCCGACAACGGATTTGTGAACCGAACCAGCTTGACTCGACCCTTCTGTACCTGTGCAGTCCGGCGTCTGACGCCGTAACTGGCACCGTGATCAGGGTCGACGACGGGCAGTCTGGGCGCTGACCACCTGCCCGGATCACCAGGCCGGCCTGTTTATCGCGATGCGGGCCTGCCTTGACCGGCGGATCGGAGCGCGTCGACAAGGGTCGTCGCCGAAACCGTGAGCGGAATCGCGAGCTGAACGGGGTCGAATACGAACAGCGCTGTGCCGGTTTCTGCGGCTGCTCGTATCGCGGGGGCGGTATACCCCGAGGATGAGAACACGCAGGGCACCAGGCGCTCTGGCGCCGATGCACCCACAATCTGTTGCACCACTGGTCGACCGACCGGGCGTTGTGCATGTTTGACCTGAGCTGCGATGCCGGTCGCGAACACATCAATGCCGCCGTCAGCGCCGTTGCGGGTCACCGTGACTTCGGTCGCCCCAACGGACTGCAGATAGAGCGCCGCCTGCCTTTCAGCGGCTCGCCATGGCGGCTCGTCACCGGTTCGACGGTGCAAGACCCGCCGAGCCGAGCGCCATCGACGACGCGCGAAGACAACCCGCCTGCGCCAGAAACGAAGCGTTGTCGATCCCATGGTTGGACCTTACGGACCGGGTGTGACGGCCAAGCCTCGGCATGAACCCAGACGTGGGCTGGTCCCGCTGTCCTGCCCAGCCCGATTGTCGTGAAGGCAGGTTCTGGTGGATTACCACGATTCGATACTTGCGGTTGAGCGCGTGGGCTAGGACCTATCCGGGACCCAATTGCCATGAAAGCCATTCGGAACCCTCGCCGGCAGATGGACGACAGCGACCGGGTCCTCATCAAATCTCTGGGCGTCGATGACCGCAAGTTCTGAGAGCCCAGTTTGCGAGTCAAGGCGAAGCGCCATCACCCAACCGTCGTCCTCAGCGGCTTCGGCGTCGCGAGGAATGAATACCGGCTCGCCATACCCATAGCGATCCGAGTCGCTTCGACGTTCGACTTCGCCGCTGTCAACATCGGTTTTCATCAAGGCATCTTGGGCAAATACCTGGCCAATCCCTGCGGTGTACCCGAATCGATGACGTTGCCCGATCAGGCGTTCGTCGACGCGAGGGAACTCCTGAGCGACATCGGAAATCGTGTCATGAGTCGACGAGCCGTCGATGCCGTTGAGCACCCAACGGTCCAGCGTGGCTGCTCCCTCATCGGGCCCCCGAGTCTCGCGATCGAACATGCGAGGGTGGCGGACCGCATCGAGCACCACCGAGTCGCCATCGTCATAGGCGTTCATTGGATGGAAGATGTAACACGGGTCGATCGGGCACCACGTGATGTCTTGGGCAACACCATTGCGAGGCAGCAGGCCGATTCGCGCCTCGTAGTCATTGTCCCAGCGGTACGGCAGGCTCGCTCCGGCCGTCGCTGCTTCCAAGCTAAACACGCAAGGCAGATCGAACACCAGTGCGTACCTTTCGGTTATGGCAATGTCATGCACCATCGGACCGCCCGGGACGGGGATATCAAGGGTGTGCTTCACCCGGCCGTCTACGCCCACAACGATGTATTGGAGCTGATTGCCCCACCCCCACCAGTACGTCATGACATGCAATTCGCCAGTGTGTGGGTCACGCTTTGGATGGGCCGAGAAGGCGTGCGGAAGAGTGCCATCGAAGTTGGTGATTTTGACGGTCTCGAGTTCGTCGGTGAGCTCTATGGGCGGAAACCCAGCTTCGACCGAGGCAATCGTCTTGCCGTTGTGAGCGAACACGTTGGTGTTGGCTGCGAAGGCCCCGTGGCCCGCTGGCCAGTCGCTTTGCGGTGCTGGTTCGCCGAGGCTGGCGGCGACTTCGGGACTGCGCACCCACCGGTTGCGGTACCAACGGGCGTTTCCGATTTCGAGTCTGATTCCATGGACCATGCCGGCGCCAACAAACCAGTGATAACGGTCAGGGTCAACGTCGGCCATTGGATTGGGACCATTGCGCATGTAACGACCGGTTAGCTGCTCGGGAAGCTGGCCTGTCACCTTGAGGTCGTATGCAGTCAGCTCCTCGGTCACCGGAGCAAGGTTCTGTTCGAGGAATGGATTCGACACTGGTGCAGCCACGACTCAACAGTAGGTCGATCTCACCGGTGATGGTTGTGCCCGGCCCAGGCTCAATGACCGAAGCTCCGCCCTAGCGGCTCCGGTCTACGATGCGAGCGTGACGCCAATCAACCTTGATGCGCTTGTTTCGTCGACGTTGCACGGAGAATCGATCAGCGACGCGCATGCCGAACAGATCTTGCTGGACCCCGACATCGAGATCCTCGACCTCGTCAATGCTGCATTTCACATTCGCAGGGTCCGCTGGGGAAAAACGGTTCAGGTGCACATCCTGAACAATGCGGCGAACGGAAAATGCCCCGAAGACTGCTCGTACTGCACCCAAGGCAAAAAGTCGTCGGTGCCGATCGAGGAATACTCAATGAAGACATCGGACGAGATTCTGGAAGAGGCACGTCTGGCGTATGAGAATGGGGCGTTCCGCTATTGCATGGTGTTTTCTGGCCGCGGCCCGTCAGCTCAGAGGACAACCGAACTTGCGCGACTCGTTCGGCAGATCAAAGAAAAATACCCACTCGAGGTCTGCGTGTCGGCCGGGCTGCTCGACGACGACAAGGCCGAAACACTCGCCGCTGCCGGGCTCGACCGCCTGAACCACAACCTCAACACGTCTGAGGAGCACTACGCAGAAATCTGCACCACCCATACCTACCAAGACCGCATCAACACGTTGCGAGCCGCCAAACGCAACGGCATCGAAATGTGCTCCGGATTGATTGCGGGCATGGGCGAGCCCGCAAGCGACCTCGTCGAGATCGCTCAGACCCTACGAAGCCTGGGGGCCGAGTCGATTCCGGTCAACTTCTTGTTGCCCTTCGAAGGCAACGACCTGGTCGACCCCATCGGGCTCACTCCTGAGTACTGCCTTCGGGTGCTCTCGATGTTCCGCTTTGTGAATCCAACCGCAGAGATTCGAATCGCTGCAGGACGAGAGTTCCACCTGCGGTCGCTCGAGCCACTTGCGTTGTACCCAGCGAATTCTCTGTTCCTCGAGGGCTACCTCAATGCAAAGGGTGCGGCGTCGAACCGGACGTACCAAATGATTGTCGATGCCGGATTTGAGATCGTCAGCGATTTTTCCGCCGCGGCCCTCATCGACCAAACGGTTCTGCCCAATGTCGAACAGCCAGTCCACGTCGCTGGCAGGTCCGCAGTCAAGACCCTCGACGACCTCCGCCCGGCCCGATAGCACCTGGCGTTTCGAGACAGATGGGCTTGCCCATCGTCTGCGACATTGCTCAGGTGATATCCAGCCCGAAAAGCTCGGAGAATCGAAGGGCGTACTCAGCGTCGTCTTCGATCTCTCCGAGACTGACCCAGTCGGCGTCGCTGACGTTGTGTGTTCCCAGCTGGGAACCACCCCAGCCGCATGTCCAACGCAGCCGTGGCTCGTCGGTTGTTGCTGCTTGGTAAATGACGTCGGCGACTTCGGAAGGCAGCCCCGGCGTTTCGAGACCTTTCGCATAAAAGGCGAACAACCGTCGATATGCCCTGTCGTACGCGCCGGACTCATTCGCCATGTCGGTGTTCTTGGCCATGATGGCAGTGCGGACAATGCCCGGTTCGATCATCGCCACCCGTATGCCGTGACCTGCAACTTCTTGCGCGAACCCTTCGGTGAGACCTTCGAGCGCCCATTTCGAAGCCACATATGGCGACTGGGCGATCGCTGCAATCCGGCCCGCTATCGAGCTGATGTTAATGATCGTCCCGGATCCGCGTTCTCGCATGTGCGGAAGCACCGCTTGGGTGCAGCGAATCACCCCAAACACGTTGACATCCATCACCTCGCTATATGTCTCAATCGAGGTCTCTTCAAGCACGCCGTTTCCACCGACACCGGCGTTGTTGACGAGAACGTCGATACCTCCGCTGCGTTCGATGACCTCGGCGACTGCCCGGTCAACCGATGGCCCGTCGGTCACGTCGCACACCACCGGTTCGACGTGCACGCCAGCGTCAGCTGCAGCTGACGCGAGCTTGTCGCCCTTGTCGAGATTTCGCATCGAGCCGTACACAGTCCAGCCCTTGGCGGCGAGATCGACGGCGGCCTGCCGACCGATTCCTGAATTGGCTCCTGTGATCAACGCAACGGTCATGTCGACAAGCTACTGGGCACGCTCTCAGCCAGCGGCGTCGAGGCGGGTCTTGAAGCGCTGCATTCCACCGATCCATCGGTCAACGTCGCTCGCCTTTCGTTGCATATAGGTCGCTACCTGGGCATGAGGCAGACACAGGAAAGACTCGTCACGGATCGTCTGCACAACCGCTGCAGCGACGTCTTCTGGTGACAGAACTCCGTCCTGGCTCGCTTGGCCGCTTGCTTCCATCTCGTCCCAAACGGTGAGATCGTCGCCGATGATGTTGGTACGTACCGCCTGCGGGCACAGTACTGACACCTTGATCCCTGATGGCCCGTAGTTGATCGACAGCCACTCGGCGAATGCAACGGCTGCGGCCTTTGAGACCGCGTACGGACCGGAATCAATTTGAGTCAGCAAACCGGCGGCCGACGCGGTGCTGAACAGATACCCGTCGCCTCGGTCCACCATCGACGGCACCAGCGCGCGAGCGACCGACAGATGCGATGTGAAGTGGACATCGATCATGGCCGACCATGCATCATTGTCGAGG
>CALDYC010000098.1 GCA_937941245.1 uncultured Acidimicrobiales bacterium
GGCAGCCCAAGACGCATAGCCCTACCTAGGGGCAGCCTGGTCACAAAGTCCTCATCGCTGAGCCCCGGTTCACCTAGCCCTATCTAGGCAGCACTGGACGCAGAGTCCTGTTCACACCGCCCTATTCAGGCAGCACGACCAGCCCATCACGGTGCACTGCCTCGACGGACTGTTGCCCAATCGACGATGCCAGCGTCGCGCTGTCGGCGCTGACCAGGCCCTTCGCGAACACGACACCATCGCTACCGCACACGTCAACCGCGTCCCCCGAGACAAACTCGCCAGACACACTGGTCAAGCCAACGGCAAGCAGCGAGCTTCCGTGCGACAGCAAGGCCTGTTTGGCGCCGTCATCGACGCACAGCTGACCGGTCGATGCCACACCGAAGGCAATCCAGAGCTTGCGGGCACTCAGCCCCTTGGGCCTCGCCCGCACCCGGGTTCCGACGCCGGCAACTCCCGCGACTGCATCGGCCAGAACGTTCGGACGGTGAGCCGCAGCGATCACCGCTTCGACCCCCGACCACGACGCGATGCTCGCGGCCGACAGTTTCGAGGCCATTCCGCCCTGAGACATCGACGACGCCGCTCCCCCGGCTAGATCTTCCAGCTCGCGGTCGACCGTCTGAATCTCTTCGATCAGCGACGCGTTTGCATCGATACGTGGATCAGCTGTCAGCAAACCCGCTGTATCGGTAAGCAGCACCAGCAGATCGGCGTGAACCAGGTGTGCGACTAACGCCGCGATCCGGTCATTGTCACCAAACCTGATCGCGTCGTCGGCGACGGCATCGTTTTCGTTGATGACCGGAAGCACACCGAGCGCCCACTGCTCCTCGATACAGGACCGAGCCCGCAAGTAACGAGACCGGTCAAAAAAGTCCGGTGGGGCGAGCAGGACCTGGCCACAGACCGTGTCGTGCGCGGCGAGTGTTTCGCCGTATCGGCTCATCAGCTCGATCTGGCCGACCGCGCTCAGGGCCTGAAGCGCGCCGAACTCGCGCGGACGCTCGACGAGCGCCAGCTTGGCCATTCCCGCCGAAATCGCCGCAGATGACACCAACGCAACACGATGACCCGCCCGGACGAGTGTTGCCAGCTCAGCGCAGAGCTTGTCGAACGCCGGTTGCTGCAACGCGGCGGCTCCGCCCGTGAGCGATGAGGTGCCGATCTTCACGACGATCGTGCGCGCTCCCAGCGGCGGCTGAGGCGAAGCAGTGCCCGACGACGGACTCACAAACCGTCCTCGTCGTACTCGAACTCAAGTGGGCCGATTCTGACCAAATCGCCTTGTTTCGCTCCGGCGCGGGCCAGCTTTTTGTCCACTCCTAAACCAGATAGTCGGTCCTGAACGTAAGCAAGCGCTTCAAGGTCGGTTAGATCGTTGAGCGACACGGCTCGTTCGGCTTGACGTCCAAGCACCACGAACGCACCAGTTTCGTCGCGTTCAACCGAAACCGTCTCGGCAAGTGGACGGTGAATCGTCGGCGTGCCTTCGTCGATTTCGCGGTCAGCTCGGCCTTCGAGTGCGAGCTGGGCGAGAGCCCCAACCAACACATCCATATTCTGGTTGGTGACTGATGAGACGACGAGATGCTCGGGGTCAGGTTCAACGAGCGGCACATCACCTTTTGCTTGCACGACCAGGCGGGGCCGGTCGAGCAGTTCAGGCTGATACGCCTCGAGCTCGGCGAGAAGCACATCAATTTGTTCCTGTACCGGGCGCCCGTCCATCGGCGCAAGATCAACCAGCACCACGAGTGCTCGGGCCCGCTCGACGTGACGCAAGAACTGGTGACCGAGTCCTTTGCCTTCGCTGGCGCCTTCAATCAATCCAGGAATGTCGGCAATAACGAAATCCAGATCGTCGAGCTTGACCACGCCGAGATTGGGTTCGAGTGTGGTGAACGGGTAGTTCGCGATCTTTGGCTTGGCTTTCGATACCCGCGAGATCAACGTGCTCTTGCCAGCGTTTGGGAAGCCGATCAGTGCAATGTCGGCGAGCAGCTTGAGTTCAAGCCGGATCCAGACTTCGTGGCCGCCCTCACCCTGTTCGGCGAATCGGGGTGCGCGTCGACTGTTCGACAAAAAGCGGGCATTGCCGCGGCCACCCTCACCGCCAGGACCAGCGAGCCACCGATCGCCGTGTTTTGCCAAGTCGACGAGCACGCTTCCGTCCTCTCGGTCCTTAACGATGGTGCCGACCGGAACATGAGCCTCGAAGTCGGCGCCGGAACGCCCGTGCTTCTTCTGGCCCGATCCGTGTTTGCCATTGTCGGCGCGTCGGTGCGGATGGTCGCGGTAGTTGATCAGCGATGCCACGTTGTGATCAGCAACGAGCCAGACATCGCCGCCCTTACCTCCGTCGCCGCCGTCCGGGCCGCCCTTCGGCACCATTGCTTCGCGGCGGAACGAAACGCAACCAGCGCCACCGTCGCCTCCGCGTACATTGATGGAGCATTCGTCGACGAACTGGCTCTGGCTCACTGCAAAAGCCTAGAGCGATCCAGGGACTGTGCAGCGGACAGTGTCTGTGCTCCAACGTGCTGGGCCCCTGTCACTAGGCTCGACACATGGTCTCTTCCAACGATTCGGCGTCGGGTGCTGTGACCCCGAATTGGTTGGCCGTTGCCCACAGCGCAGTCCGATTCGCCCCCGGATCGGTCCGTCCGCCCGAACGGGGCCATCGTGAGGACACCCAGCACGACGCCATGTCACCAGGTGGAACGCGGGCTGAGGGTGCTGGTCGCCGCAGCGTCGACGAACAGCCCGATCGCTTCCGTACGTGTTTCGAACGCGACCTCGACCGGATCAAGCACAGCAAGCCATTTCGACGCCTCGCCGGCAAATGCCAGGTATTCATCGCTCCCGACAACGACCACCTCCGGAACCGGCTTACCCATGCGATCGAGGTAGCCCAGGTGGCTGTGAGCATCGCCCGGCCGCTCGGGCTGAATGTCGCACTCACCGAGGCAGCAGCGCTTGGACACGACTGCGGACATGGACCGGCAGGTCACGCCTCAGAAGACGCTCTGAGCCCCTTCGTGCCGGGCGGTTACCACCATGCGGTGTATGGGGCCGACACTGTTCTGGCACCGCTCAATCTGTGCCACGAGACAGTCGATGCCATTCGCAACCACAGCTGGAACCGTCCGACTCCCGAAACGCCCGAAGGCGAAGTCGTCGCATGGGCAGACCGTATTGCCTACGTCTGCCATGATTTCGAAGACGCAGTGTCAGCTGGAATTGTCGGGCCAGCTGACCTACCACCTGAGGTGACTGAGGTCGTCGGCAACGACAGGCGCAGCCAGCTCCACCGGTTCATCACCGCAATGGTCGATAGTTCTGCAGACTGCGGTGCGATTGGATTGGCGCAAACCGAGGCCGATGCTCTGGCTAGCTTCAGGGCCTTCAACTACGACCGGATCTATCTGCGCCCCGAGGCACGAGCCCAGGCGGCGAGTGTGATCCAGCTGCTACAGCAGCTCACCGAATGGTTAGTGACCAACCCGACCCGTATCGGGGACGGCTCGCCCCATGATCCAGGTTCAGCCGAAGCGACCGCCGATGCTGTGCACTATGTCAGCGGTATGACCGACCGATTCGCTCTTGGTCTGGCCGTTGCGCACCTCGGGTGGCCGGTCGACAAGCTTCCCCGAGGCGTCTAGGACCGGCAAAAAGCAAACATGCCAGCCCGGAGGCTGGCACATTCATAGATTCTGACCGTCAACCTGAGCCAGGTTCACGGCGACCGTTCAGTCGGTGAGGATGTTCACCACTTTGCGCCCATGGCGCGAACCGAACTTGACCGTGCCATCGCTTGTCGCGAACAGCGTGTCGTCTTTGCCTTTGCCGACATTCGCGCCCGGGTGAAACTTGGTTCCACGCTGGCGAACGATGATCGAGCCGGCGGTCACAACGTGACCGTCATAGACCTTGACCCCGAGACGTTGCGCTCGTGAGTCACGGCCGTTCCTGGTGGAGCCGCCACCTTTTGTCTTTGACATGAGCTACCCCTTCGAGATGCCGGTAATTTCGATACGAGCCAACGTCTGTCGGTGACCCCACCGACGGCGCTGGTTGCTGGCATTTTTATACGTGAAAGCATTGATCTTCGGTCCACGGAGCTCTTCGAGAACCGTTGCGCTCACCTTCGCACCGGCGAGGTCGCCAGGAGAAGACACGACGGTTGAACCGTCGACGAGCAGCACAGGGCGAAGCTCGACGTTGGAGCCGACATCGCCGACCCTTTCAACCTCGAGTATCTGACCTTGTTCGACCTTGTATTGCTTTCCGCCTGTGGCGACGACTGCATACATAACTAGGTGATGCTACCGCGACGAAGTGCCAGTCGAAACCGATCCGATGCTCGGACCAGGAATCGCCTGACGATTGCCGAAGAGCGAATCGTCGAAAAGCAGACCATTGCTGTCGCATGTGAAACAGCCGGTCGTGACTGATTCGAGCAGCCCCTCACCAATGCGCTTGCGGGTCATCTCGACCAAACCGAGGTCTGAAATGTCATAGACCTGCGTTCGGGTCTTGTCCCGGGCCAGTTCCTCGCGGAACACCCGGACCACTTCGGCGCGGTTCTTGCGGTTCTCCATATCGACAAAGTCGATCACGATGATGCCGCCGATATCGCGCAGACGCAGCTGGCGAGCGACCTCACGAGCGGCCTCAACGTTGTTTCGGAATACTGTGTCTTCGAGGTTTGACTTGCCGACATTTTTGCCGGTGTTCACATCGATCACGGTGAGTGCTTCGGTGTGCTCGATGATCAGAGAGCCGCCGCCGGGCAGCCATACCTTCTTGTCGAGAGCCTTTTGCAGCTGCTCGTAGACATGGTGGCGTTCGAAGAGGTCCATGCCCTCTTTGTCTGCGTCGTAGCGTTCGATACGGTCAGCGAGCGCTGGCGTCACTGCGTTCATGTAGCCGCTGACATCTTCGAAGAGCGACTGGTCGTCGAGTACGACGCCGCGAAAGTCCTTGTTGAACTCTTCGCGAATCAGCCGAACGGCGAGGTCAGGTTCGCGGTGCAATAGACGCGGCCCACCAGACTTCTCTGAGTCGTTGACGATGTTCTCGTACTGGTTGATCAACCGGGCGAGGTCGCGTTCGAGTTCTTCCGACGTCACGTTCTCTGCGGCGGTTCGAACGATCAAGCCATGCTGCTTCGGTTTGATCCGGTCCAGGATCTTGCGCAAGCGGGCCCGTTCTTTGTCTGGAAGCCGCTTCGAGATGCCGTAGGTGTCACTGTTGGGCACCAGTACGACAAATCGGCCCGGAAGCGAGACTTCCTGGGTCAGCCGAGCACCTTTGTGGGCGATGGGATTTTTGACGACTTGGCACAGGATCATCTGCTTGGCTTTGAGCATCTGCTCAATGCGAGGTGCCTGCCGGGTGCCTTCAAAGGCCTTGGGGTCATACTGCACATCGCTGCGGTAGAGCACCGCGTTCTTTGGTGTGCTGATATCGACGAATGCCGCTTCCATTCCCGGCAGCACGTTCTGCACTCGGCCCATATAAACGTTGCCGTGGATCTGGGTTACGTCATCGGTGGGGCGTGAGACGTAGTACTCAATGAGCGTGCGACCCTCAAGGATCGCGATGTGGCGGGTGTCGTTGTGCACGTGCACAGCCATGAGGTAGCGGCCGATTGGACGACCGTCTCGCTCTTTGCCCCGGCGCTTCGCCAATGTGGCCTCGTCGAGCTCTACGACGTCTGAGCCGACCTCGGCGGGGCGGCGGTTACGTCCACGGCCCCGGCCCCCACGGCGGCGACGCGGCTTGCGGCCCTCGCCGTCGCCGTCGTTCTGGCTGTTCGCAGGCTCGCCGCCGCGGTTCTGGTTGCCCTGGTCGCCGGAGTTGCTTTGGCCGTTCGGGCGTGCGGGCCGGCGGCCATCGTTCGATGCGCCGCCACGGGCCGAGTTGTTTCGACCTCCGCGGCTGCGGCCGCCCCGGCTGCCGGACGAATTGCCCTGGCTTGATCCGTCGCGTTGTGAGCCATCGCGTTGTGAGCCGTCGTGCTGTGCGCCGTCAGCGCCCGATGCGGGCGCCGGGCGTGAATCACCAATTTTTGGTTTTCCGTCGTTTCCTACGGATTGATTCGACTGGCTGGACGCCCCTCGGCCGCTAGAACGGCTGGAGCGTCGTCGTGGTGATCCAGATCCGGAGGACCCAGAACCTTGGTCAGAGCGAGAGCCTGAACTCTTCGCTCCTGACGCGTTGTTGTCTGACA
The DNA here is from genome assembly GCA_937941245.1 of uncultured Acidimicrobiales bacterium. GTDB lineage: Bacteria > Actinomycetota > Acidimicrobiia > Acidimicrobiales > UBA10347 > UBA10347. Next base: position 6,242 of record CALDYC010000098.1, read on the forward strand.
TGCGTGATGTCCCTTCTCATGATGCACGACTCAGGTCGTGCGTCGCCTGGGCTGCGCCGACGTCGAGTGGATCGCGTCGGGCGCCAACTGGCGAGATGAATTGATGGAGACGCCGGCCAAGCACGAACGTGTGCGGCGGCGCATTGATTCCGAGAAACTCCAGCGGACGAAGTGCCCGTGGCTTGGTCGCCAGATTGACGACGATCTCGGTTGATGCTCCGATCACCGGAGCATCGGTGGCGATGGGTTGGACCCGCGCATCGAGTAGCGCTTCGCGCACATCGTCAACCCGGGTCTTTCCTTTGCGTTCGCGTGTGATCTCAAGCGAGTCAGCTGCAAGCAGGTCGCGAGCCCATGCCCCAACTTCGGCGAGATCACCGTCGACGAACAGCGACCATTCGGTCGCCATAACACATTCCTGCAGTGACTCAACTTTGCCTTCGAGCTCGGTGGCTGCAACCACGTCAACTCCCACCGGAAGCAACGGCGTGAGCAATTCGGGCAATCCCTCAGCGGGGACCGGTTCGTCGAAAGTCAGGTCGGCATATTCGGCAACTGACTCAAAAACGGTCGGAAGCGCAAGACCAAATGACAACTTCGCCCGCGGCGAGAAACCTTCGCTGTAGGCAATCGGCAGTTTGGCGCGTCGCACAGATCGTTCCCAGATCCGCGCCATATCGCGATGGCTCGTGAACCGAACCTTGCCAAGCTTGGAGTACTGCAACCGAACTTGCGGCTTGCGCGGCAGGGTCACGATGCGCCGACTGGCCGAGCAAGTAGCTGAACCGACACTTCCTGGCCGCGGCCAGGGCTTTGGCCAGTTCCTTGGCTTCCGCCTGCAGGGGGCGTCGCCGAAGCAACCACATGTTCGATTCCGTAGCCGGTGCACGCGCCGCAGTCGTAACACGGGGTCCACCGGCAGTCCTCGAGCCCGACTTCGTTCAGCGAATCGCGCCAATCGTGCCAGAGGAAATCTTTGTGCAGCCCAGCGTTGAGATGGTCCCATGGGAACAGCTCGTTTTCTTCGCGATGGCGGTACGTGAACCATTCGACATCGAGCCCATTGGCCGTCATTGCGTCGGTCCAACGGTCCACGTCGAAATGTTCGCTCCACTCTTGGAACGTGCCGCCGGAGCGCCACACATCTTCGATGACCTTGCCCAGGCGCCGATCGCCGCGACTCGACATACCTTCGACGAAGGTGGCCTTTGGGTCGTGCCACTTCATCTGCAGACCGGGGATCTTCTTCACCTCGTCGCGCAACAGATAGATCTTGCGATTCAGTTCTTCGATCGTGTTCTGCCCGAACCACTGGAACGGCGTAAACGGCTTGGGGACGAACCCGCCGACCGACACCGTCACCGAGGCACCCTTGTTGTACTTGCGGCCGATCTCGACGCACCGTTTACCAAGTTCAGCAATACCGAGGGTGTCTTCGTCCGTCTCGGTCGGCAACCCGGTCATGAAGTACAACTTGACGCGGCGCCACCCTTGCGAGAACGCACCTTCGACCGAGGCGTAGAGGTCCTCTTCGCTGATCAGTTTGTTAATCACCTGACGCATACGCCAGGTTCCCGCCTCGGGCGCAAACGTCAAGCCTGACCGGCGACCACGCTGAAGCTCAGCCGCGATACCGACGGTGAAGGCATCGACACGCAGACTGGGCAACGACACGCTCACATCGCCACAGCCGCTCGATTCGTCGTCGAGGGTGGACTTGATGACCTCGGTAATGCCACTGAAATCTGCCGTCGACAGTGACGTCAAGGCCACCTCGTCGTATCCGGTGCGACGCACACCTTCTTGGATCATGGTGCGGACCTGGTCAGCCGGACGCTCTCGGACCGGACGCGTGATCATGCCGGCCTGGCAGAAACGGCAGCCGCGGGTGCAACCGCGGAACACTTCGACGCTCAAACGGTCATGGACGACCTCGGTCAGGGGCACGAGTTGGCTCTTGGGATACGGCCAATCGGCCAGATCTGCGACGGTGCGCTTCTCGACAACGGACGGAACGTCAGGGAAGATCGGGTCGATTGACACCAACCGTTCGTCTTCAAAGACCGCGTCGTACAGCGACGGCACGTAGACACCCTCGACTTGAGCAAGTGCCCGAAGCACTTCGACCCGGTCAGTTGAGCCGGATGCCTTCCAGGCCGCGACGACGTCGGTGACGTCGCCGACGATTTCTTCGCCGTCGCCAAGCCCGATCCAGTCCAAGAAATCGGCCATTGGCTCGGGGTTAAACGTGGCGTGACCGCCTGCTCCGATCAACGGATGCGTGTGATCGCGGTCTTCGCAGCGGACCGGCACATGCGCCAGATCGAGACAGTTGAGAACGTTCGTGTACACCAACTCGGACGACAGGTTGAACGCGATGACATCGAAACTCGACGCCGGCTGGTGGGTGTCAACCGAGAACAACGGCAAGTCAATTGCTCGCATTTCGGCTTCGAGGTCGGTCCAAGGCGCATAGGTGCGCTCGGCGACGGCATCGGGGCGTTCGTTGAGGATCTCGTAGAGAATCTGCAGGCCCTGGTTCGGCAGTCCAATCTCGTACGTGTCGGGATAGGCGAGCAACCACGACACCGCGCCGTCGGTGTACTCGGGCGTTGCCGCACCGTCTTCACAGCCGATGTAGCGGGCCGGTTTCTCGACGCGCGTCAGCAGTGGCTCAAGGGTTGACCACAGCGAATCCATCAGGTCACGATACTTGCTTGGTGCGCGGCAACCTTCGATAGGGCGGCCCCGATCGCGTCGGGTATGGCGTCACGGGCCCGGATTGCCGATTTCGGACTCGATACCGGCCGCGAATCGGCGCATATGCACGCTTACGGCTAGCCCGACACCCAAGAAAGAGGTCAGCGCTGACGAGCCGCCATAGGACATAAACGGAAGCGGAATACCCGTGACGGGCATAATCCCCATGGTCATCCCGATCGATTGGAACATCTGAAAGGCAAACATTGCCAATACGCCCGTGACCAGGTAGCTGCCAAAGCTGTCCCCTGCCAGGCGCGCCATGCGGTATAGACGCCACAACAAATACGCGAACAGCACCAGCACAACGGTTCCACCGGCGAATCCGAACTCTTCACCGATCACGGTGAAGATGAAGTCGGTTTGTTGCTCTGGCACGAGCCCGGACTTGGTCTGGGTTCCTTCGCCAAAGCCGGTGCCGGTCATGCCTCCGTTGCCGATGGCGATCTGGGCTTGGCGTTGGTTGTACGACGCAATGGTTGCACTGGGATCGAGAAAGGCCTCGAGCCGGTCCTTTTGGTAGTCCGCGAGCAGCGATGAGTTGACAAGCAGACCAACCGCCAGGGCTGCCAGCGCAACGAGGAATATCAAATGATGCGCTTCGGCCCGCCCAACGAGCAGCATCGCTGCGGTAATCGCAAACATGACCATTGCGGTGCCGACATCGGGCTGGAGCACGACGAATGAGATTGGGATCATCGCGATAACGATCGCGTTGACCAGCTCCTGGAGCGGCATGGTTCCTTCGACCCGCCGGCTCATCGCCGCAGCTAAAGCGACGATCAACCCGAGTTTGGCGAACTCCGCGGGCTGCATGCGGAACGTGCCGAACGAGAACCACGATTTCGCACCGTTGACTTCGACACCCACGACCATGACGGCGATAAGCAACAGGATCGAAGCGGCGTAGATCGGCACCGCCAATCGGGCCAACCACCGGTAGTCGAAGAAGATCAAGCCGACAAATGCCAGCACACCGACCACGAGGAAAAGACCTTGCCGTTCGACAAAGAAGGTGACGTAGTTGTCCACATCTCGCCCGCGCGTCGCGCTGTAAATGCCGAGCAGCCCAATGATGCCCAGGCCGACCGCTGCCATCGCAGGGGTCGGATCGATATGCCACCACGGCGAGGCTGGATCGCTACGCGGATTGAGGGACCGCCCGCTAGACGCCGTCATGGGCCGTCACTTCCATCATTCGAGGTGGCCCCGTCTTCGGGCAGCACAAAGTCTTCGGGCAGCACAAACGGGGTCGGCGACGGCGGCGTTCCCGCAGCTGGCACGGTCGGGTCGGGACTACCGCGGTCTCCACGATTATCACCTGCAGCCGGGTCGTTTGGGTCGACCGAGTCTGCGGCGCCGGGGTTCTCGTCGCTGGGGTTCTCGTCGCTGGAGTTCTGGTCACCGCCGACACCAGCACCACTCCCGTCACCAGGATCAACGCTGCCGGGAATCAGTACGTCGAAACCCGGACCATCCTCTTCGACCGTCAATGCCTCGAGGTCCAACCGGGCCTGTTCCTCGCGGTCGAGACGGGCCTGTTCTTCTGCGATGGCCTGGTCCTCGCTGATGAGCTTCTCGGCTTCGGCTTCGGTCGGAACGACATCGATCGCCCCGCGGGCAATCTTTTCGAAGACCGATGCGACTACCGGAGCCGCCGCATCGCCACCCAACCCCGCCTGCTCGATGTACACGACCGCGGCGTATTGAGGATTCGGCCACGGACCGAACGCCGCAAACGCAGCGTTGTCTTGGCGCGGTTGATTCTCGACCGTGCCGGTCTTGCCGGCGACTTTGAAGTTCGTGGGGAAATCCTCGAACGCTTCGGCCGCAGTACCCGAAGCCAACTCGGTGCTGGTAGTCACGCCAAGAAGCCCACTGATCATCGGCTCGTAGAACTCGTCGGGCATATACAAGGTGCGACGCAGACGGGGCTGATAGTCGATGAGCACGTCTCCGTTCACGGCGTCGAGCGCGGCTTCGGCCAGCATGGGCGAATAGACCTTGCCGCGATTGGCGAGCGTCGCGTACGAATTGGCCATCTGCAACGGTGACGCGATCAAGTCGCCCTGCCCAACCGCAAGGTTGGCCGTAGAACCCGCGTTTGGAGGTACCGGCACATCGCCCGAAATCGAACCCGGAACGGCATCGGCACCTTCGCCGTATCCGAAGTCGCGGGCTGCATCGGTCAGCTGCTCGGTCGTAAACCCCTGGCGAACGTTGAACTGAAAGCCGAGCTGACCAAAGAACACGTTGCTCGACTGAGCAATCGCGGCGCGGATATCTATGTCGCCCAGCGGCTTCTTTCCAGCATTTTCGATGGTGCAACCCGCCGCGAAGCACTCGCCTGGTACCCGCCAGAAGCCATCGTCGACGAGAAACGCGTTGCGGCCAAGGAACCCGCGGTCGCCGAGCAGACCACTGTCAAATGCCGCGTACGCGGTGATCAGTTTGAACGTCGAACCCGGCGGGTAGCTGCCTGCGACTGCGCGGTTGAGCAACGGCGCTGTCGGGTCGTTCTGAATAACGTCGAACTCGCGTTGAGAGAAATCGTCGCGTTGGAAGATTCGCTGGTCATAGGTCGGATACGTGGCCATAGCGAGGATCCGGGACCCATCGGGGTCGAGGAGCACCATCGCCCCACCGGGGGCCTTGAACTCGCTGAGCTCAATGGCCACCCCATCGGAACTGATTGCCTGCTCGCGTCGCAAACGTGCAGCCCTGACGCCTTCGGCGAGCTCACGCTCCGCCAGTGCCTGCAGGTTGATGTCGAGGGTCAGCTGCACGTCGTTGCCCGGCACGGGGTCACTCTGTTCAACGATGCGGATGCGGTTGCCCGCAGCATCGACCTCGATTACCTCGACGCCTGGGGTCCCACGCAGGATGTCTTCGAAGCTGGCTTCGACCCCTGCCCGACCGATCTCGTCGGTCGGCTGGTACAGCTTGGGACTTGAGCGAAGCCCGGCGAGGTCGCCTTCGAATACGGGACCTACGTAGCCCAGCAGGTGACCTGCGACGGTTCCATAGGGGTAATACCGGACCGTTGATTTTTGTACCTCGACGCCGGGAAACTCGTCCACACGTTCACCAATCAAGATGCTGAACCGTTCGGGCACATCGGTGGCGATCGGTACCCGGTCGAAGCGGCCATACTTCTGGTCGGTGAGCGCGATCATGATTGTCTCGGCTTTGATCAAGTAGCCGGCATCGCTGATCTCGCGTGCGAGTTTGATCGAGAACTCTCGCTGTTCTGATTCGCTCGGAAAAGCCTCGGTGAGCGTGAACCGGTCGATGACGACTTCATTCACCAGGCGATTGTCGATCAATACGTTCCCACCACGATCGAGCACCCGGCCCCGAGGCGCTGGAACGTAGACCTTGCGAAACAGGTTGGCTTGGGCCTCGAGTTGTGCTTCTTCTTCAGTCACGACTTGCAGGTACCACAGCCGGGCGAACAGCGAACCGAACAGACCGAGAAGAAGCACACCCAACATGGCCAGCCGCAGCGGCGATTGATCGTTCATGTCACTGGAACCGTGCGCTGGTTCGATCGACGGGCTCGACGCCCCACATCCAATGGGCAACACCCATGAGCAGTGGCGAGAAGGTGGCGTTGACCAGTGACCCCACGATCACGATGCGAATGATCGGCGCCTCGGACAATGCGGACTGGCCAAGCGCTAGTCCTAGTCCAACGAACAGGAGCAGGCCAAACGCCGTCAGGGCCCCGATCGCGAACGATGCCACGATGACCGATTCTTCGATCCGGTCGAGAAACAAGTGCCCTGCGATCCATGCCACCACTCCGAAGACCAACGCACTCAATCCGATCGGCGTAAACACAAACATGTCCACAATAAGGCCGACGGCGAAACCGTAAACCGCGCCCTTTTCGACTCCACCAGCAAGTCCAGCGGCGACCACCAGTCCGAGCGGAAGCTCGGCTGCGACTCCTGCGATCCGGAAACCCGAAACCAGCCCAACATGCAATACGACGACGACCGCAGCCACAACGATCAGGCGGCCGATTGCCACGTCAGATTTCATGGCGGGGATCCGCCGTCGATGGTCCACAGCAGAACCGTGACCCAGCGCAGGTCATCGAGCTTTGCCATTGGGCGGATTCGCACGCTCTGCTGCAGCTGCGTTTCGTCAACCGAGACCGAGCTGACAACGCCGATCACCACGCCGGGCGGGTACGAGCTTCCTTCGATGCCGCTCGTCACGACCGCTTGACCGACCTCGATCGCCGAGTTTTGGTCCAGCCCCTGCGTCACTTCGAGATCTTCGCCCACACCCTGGCCCGAGGCCAACGCCACTTCGCCGGTGCCCACGAACCGAACACCGACCGCATATTCGGGCTGGTGGAGCAACCGGATCTGGCTGTACTGATCGGACACCTCAGTGACCCGTCCAACGAGCCCCGAGCTGCTGAGCACCGGCATGCCAGGTCGCACGCCATCATCGGAACCTTGGTCGATCTCGATTGCGTAGCTTTCGAAGTTGCCCGGACGATCGACAACCTGCCCAAGGACCGAGGCGGCGCCACCGATGTAGTCGATATCGGCCTCTTCAAGCAGGCCACGTAGTGTTTCCTCTGCAGCCGATGATGTGATGGCTGCCCCCTGATACGCGCCGAGTCGGTCCCGCAGTTCTTGGTTTTCGGCAACGACCTCGTCGTATTCGGTCAGCGACTGCCATCCGTCGCTAAACGGTGACCCGATATTGCCGATGCCCGACGAGATCGGGTCAACGACGCTGCGAACGACAGATTCGGCGGCGCGCAACGGTCCAAAGCTCTGAAAGTCAAGCGTCAGCAGCGTGATCGAGCTGACGACCAGCAACACCAGCGTGATGCGGCGGCGGCGAAGTTCATGCACGGTGACGTACCTGTCTCATTGGGCCTGGCTTATGCCGGGACACCGATTGCTTCGGCGCGCGCAAGACCATGGACTCAGTCTGACAAAAACGGCGGCTCTTTCGGGGTCAGTCAGAGTTCGATGAAAACAGCACGTCTTTGAGAGCGTCGAACTCTTCAAGGGTCTGTCCCGAGCCCAGCGCCACCGCGTAGAGCGGATCAGGGGCGACGAGGACCGGCATGCCGGTTTCGTTGTGAATCCGTTCAGGAAGCCCAGCGAGCAACGCGCCGCCACCCGCAAGCATGATGCCGCGTTCCATGATGTCGGCGGCGAGCTCGGGCGGCGTGTTGTCGAGGCTCACTTTGACCGCATCGACGATTGCTGAAACCGGTTCTTCTATGGCCTCGCGAATCTCGACCGTTGATGTCACCACCGTCTTCGGCAAACCGGTTACCAGGTCCCGGCCCCGCACTTCTGCATACATTTCTTCCTGCAGCGGCCATGCCGACGCAAGCGCCAACTTCACGTCTTCGCTGGTGCGCTCACCGAGCACCAAACTGTGATGTTTCTTGGCGTATTGAACAATTGCATCGTCGAGCTCGTCGCCTCCGACCCGAACCGATTGGCTGACCACGACACCGCCGAGCGAAATAACGGCGACTTCTGTGGTTCCGCCGCCGATGTCGACGATCATGTTTCCTGCGGGGTCCTGCACCGGAAGTCCGGCACCGATCGCTGCGGCCATTGGTTCTTCGATGATGTAAGCCGGACGGCGCGCTCCGGCGAACTCGGCAGCTTCTTGCACGGCGCGCTTCTCGACGCCGGTAATGCCCGACGGTACGCAAATCACCATGCGGGGTTTCGCGAACCGGCTCGGATGCACCTTTTGAATGAAGTGGCGCAACATGCGTTCGCACACATCGAAGTCGGCAATGACGCCGTCCTTGAGGGGACGAATGGCCTGGATGTGATTGGGGGTACGCCCGATCATGCGTTTGGCATCGGAACCGACGGCAAGAACCTTGCCGTCGGACACGTTCACAGCAACCACCGAAGGCTCGTCGAGGATGATCCCCTCGCCACGGACATAGACCAACGTGTTCGCGGTACCGAGGTCAACGGCCATGTCGCGGCTAACCAAACCCGCGACCCCGTTGAAGACTGACCTCATGGGGCGTATCGCTGAGATCGGGTCGGCATGGGGCTCGCTCCACAGAGACGCCACCAGGCGCAGGTATGTGCAATCTGGTGAAGCGGCATCTGCATACTTCTTAGCTCACTAGGTGGAACAATTGTGCGCGTGCACGAGGACACATGTGCAAGCACTCCCGCAGTTTAGGCACACTTTGTAAAGAAACTGCAACGAATCACCAGACACACCTGCCACATCGCTCTCAGGCGCCACAGCGGCCTTCTGCTTGGAACACAGATAGCGAGCGGTCTCGCGGCCACTCGTCGCCCCTGCGCTACTCGAAACTGCTCCCCACGGGACCGACGCGCAGCTGGCCCTCGTGGACCTTCTGGCGATCGCTTGCTTCACTCAGTTGCGTAGAGCAGACGGTCGCCGGTCAGCCCAGGTACGGCAAGACAGTTCCGGTCAGCCCAGGTCTGGGAAGATCAGCCCAGGTCCGGAAAGAACAGAGCGATCTCACGAGCAGCCGACTCGGCGCTATCGCTGCCGTGAACGAGATTCTCAGTGAACAAGGTGCCGAGGTCGCCTCGAATGGTGCCGGGTTCGGCATCGGCAGGGTTGGTGCCGCCCATGATTTTGCGCACCATCGCCCACGTGTCATCGGGGCCTTCGAGCACAAGCGCAACAGCCGGGGACCGACCAATGAACTCGACAAGACCGTCATAGAACGGCTTGCCTTGATGCTCGGCGTAATGCTCGCCGGCGAGTTCAGCGTCGATGACGAGCTGGCGCATGGCCACGATTGACAGGCCTTTGCGTTCGAACCGGGCCAGAATTTCGCCGACCAATCGGCGTTCGACGGCGTCGGGCTTGCAGAGAACAAGAGTGCGTTGCATGACCGACGAGTGTATGGACTTCGACGTCGGCTTAATCGTGCTCGACGTACAGTCGGTTGCGCACCGCGCCAGCGACATACAACGAGCCAGCAACAAGGATTGCGTCGGTGTCTGAACTGACCTCGAGGGCTCGTTCAATCGCCTCGCCTGGCGATGTCACGACTTCGGGGTCTATGCCCAGGCTTCGGGCCGCGTCAGCCAACTCTGAAGCGGGCAGAGCGCGTGGCCAATCTGGCTGACAGCACACCACGGCATCGGCGCTTGGCGCGTTGAGAGCCTGCAGCATCTCTATCGGGTCCTTGTCACGCATCATGCCGACCACGAGCACGCTGCGCCCAAAGGTGTGGAAAGCCTGCTCAAATGTCTTGGCCGCGGTCCGGGCTCCCGCAACATTATGTCCACCATCGAGCACAACCAACGGTTCAGTCGCGACCACTTCGAAGCGAGCCGGAATCGAGGCTTGAGCAAAGGCATTCTCGAGCAGTCCACGTTCAAGCGGGGCTTGAAGAAACGCTTCGGCGGCAGCTATCGCGAGAGCAGCGTTGGTTCCCTGATGCTCACCATGCAGCGACAAGTAGATGTCGTCGTACTCGGCTCGCGGCGTGCGGACAGTGACGACTCGCCCGCCGACGCTTTGGACATTGTCGACGAGCACGAGCCCATCGTCGAGCCGCACTACGGCGCCCGGGCCCTCGTCGAGGAACCAGTGCCGCAGCTCAGGAGCAAGCTCACCCATGACGAGTGTTGCACCCGGTTTGACGATGCCTGCCTTTTCACTTGCTACCCGGTCGGCCCAACCGTCGGCACCATCGGTGTGATCCTTGCTGATATTGGTCAGCACCGAGACTGCCGCATCGATGATATTTGTGGCATCGAAACGGCCAAGCATGCCGACTTCGACCACGGCCACGTCCACCGCCGCGTCACTGAAGTAACGGAAGGCTGTTGCCGTCATGATTTCGAACCAGGTCGGGGGCGCTTCAAGTACATCAGCGGCCATCTGCACCGCAGCGAGCGACTCTGCGAACACGTCATCGGTGATCGGTTCGGCATCGAGCTGAATGCGTTCGTTGATCTTGGACACGTGTGGGCTGCCATAGCTGCCGACACGCAGCCCATGTTCCCGCAGAATCTGTGTAATCAGATGGGCGGTCGAACCCTTACCGTTCGTGCCGGTCAGATGCACCGCAGGGGCGTCGAGGTGCGGATCTCCGAGCATGCCAAGCAGCGACGCGACCGGTGCCAATTCGAGTCCTTCGACATCGCCAGCATTGGGCAGGCCAGAGGCAGCCAGGCTGACATGGCTATTCAGCCAGCGAAGCTGGCGCTCAAGAGTCATTGCGGTATCGATCGTTTAGGAAGCGGCCCGTTTGGCGAGCTGCTGTGCGCTCAGCAACAGCGGGGTGGACTCGCCGCGGACCGACGCACCGTCGATCTCAACTCGGGCGATTTCGTCGTTGCCGGGCAACTCAAACATGACGTCCAACAGTGTTTCTTCGAGGATCGAACGCAAGCCACGTGCGCCGGTGCCACGTTCGAGCGCAAGGTCGGCAATGGCAGACAGCGCGTCGGCAGTGAAGATCAGTTCCGCATTTTCGAAGCCGAAGTAGCGCTGATATTGCTTGACGAGCGCGTTCTTTGGTTCTGTCAGGATCTTGACCAGGGCAGCCTGGTCGAGGTTTGCTACCGAGCTCACGACCGGTAGACGACCAATGAACTCGGGGATCAAGCCGAACTTGGCGAAGTCTTCAGGCTGCACCTGTTCGAAAAGCTCGCCGATGTTCTTCGTGCTCGCGTCGCGGATGTCAGCACCAAAACCGACACCGCTGCGGCCAATTCGTTGTTCAACGATGTCTTCGAGCCCGGCAAAGGCTCCACCACAGATGAACAAAATATTGGTCGTGTCGATCTGGATGAACTCTTGATGCGGGTGCTTTCGACCGCCCTGAGGCGGAACCGAAGCGGTCGTGCCTTCGAGGATCTTTAGCAGCGCCTGCTGCACGCCCTCACCTGAGACATCGCGAGTGATCGACGGGTTCTCGCTCTTGCGAGCAATCTTGTCGATCTCGTCGATGTAGATAATGCCGGTCTCTGCCCGCTTGGCGTCGTAGTCGGCGGCTTGCACCAGTTTGAGCAGGATGTTCTCGACATCTTCGCCGACGTAGCCGGCCTCGGTCAGGGCCGTCGCGTCGGCGATCGCAAACGGCACGTCGAGCATGCGAGCGAGGGTTTGGGCCATAAGTGTCTTGCCGCAACCGGTCGGACCGATCATCAAGATGTTCGATTTGTGCAGCTCCACGTCGTCGCCGGTCGAGCCCAGTTCAACGCGTTTGTAGTGGTTGTACACCGCTACAGACATCACCCGCTTCGCTCTGGCCTGGCCAATGATGTACGAGTCGAGGAATTCGTTGATCTGCTTGGGTCGAGGAAGCTCGTCGAAGCCGACATCGACCGGTTCGGCGAGTTCCTCTTCGATGATCTCGTTGCAGAGGTCGATGCATTCGTCGCAGATGTAGACACCTGGGCCAGCGATCAACTTCTTGACCTGTTTTTGGGTCTTACCGCAGAACGAGCATTTCAGCAGCTCTGCGTTGTCTCCGAACTTCGCCACCCGTGCTCACTCCCTGCGTCCGCTGCGCCGCCAGGCCGGATGGCCAGGAGCACGAATTTCAACAGTAGGCGATGCAAACTGCAGATCGCGACACTATTGGGAAATCAGATCAACGTTCAGCCGATTGACGTGATTGGACCGCTGCGGTCAACGTCGCCACGAGTGTCGATCACTTCGTCGATGATCCCGTATTCTTTGGCTTCTTCGGCCGTCATCACGAAGTCGCGGTCGGTGTCGGCCCCGATCTTTTCAACCGATTGGCCGGTGTGTTCTGAGAGCAGCACCTCGAGCTGTCGCTTGAGGCGCTGGATCTCTGCCGATGCGATCTGCAGGTCCGAGACCTGGCCTTGAGCTCCGGCGTATGGCTGATGGATCAGCACGCGGGCGTGCGGCAGCGCGAGCCGCTTGCCCTTGGTTCCAGCAGCAAGCAGCACTGCTGCTGCCGAGGCTGCCTGACCAAAGCAGATCGTCGCGATGTCGGGCTTGATGTAACACATCGTGTCGTAGATGGCGAACAGCGCGTTGATGTCGCCGCCGGGGCTGTTGATGTACAAGCTGATGTCGCGGTCCGGGTTTTCGCTCTCAAGGTGCAGCAGCTGTGCACACACGAGATTCGCAATCGTGTCGTCGATTGGCGTGCCCAAGAAGATGATGTTCTCCTTGAGAAGCCGGCTGTAAAGGTCGAACGCCCGCTCGCCTCGGTTGGTCTGCTCGACGACAGTTGGAACCAGATAGTTCTGAGGGTTGATCTGCATCGTGGTTATTCCTCTTCGTTGCCGTGCTCGTGACCCGCGTGGTCGTGGTCGTCTTCGTGCGGTTCAGGTTCCAACGCATCTTTATCGATGGGATTCCCATTTTCGTCTACAACGCTCACCGAATCGAGCAACCACTCGGCCGCTTTGCGCTTGGAGATGTCGGCTCGCATCAGCATGAGCTGGTTTGGCGTTGAGATCCGGCTCTTGATGTCTGCGACGTCGGTGCTCATGCCCTCGGCAAGTTGGGTGAACTCTTCTTCAACGTCGGCCTCGGTCGCTTCGAGGCCCTCAGCGGCGGCGAGGGCCCGAAGCGCCAGGTCGACCTTGACGGACTCTTCGGCGGGGCCGCGCATCTGTTCGACCAGATCCTCGATGGACTGGCCCATCATCTGCAGGTAGGTCTCAAACCCGATGCCGCTGCCGGAAAGGCGTTGGGCCATATCTTCGATGCGGTCCCGCACTTCGATATCGACGAGAGACTCGGGCACGTCAGCGTCAACGAGTTCTCCGAGCTGCGCTGCTGCCTTTTCTCGCCACTGGTTGTTGGCATGTGAGCGCTTGGCTTCGGTGACTCGTTTTGCGATGTCAGCTTTGAAGTCGTCGGCCGATTCAAACTCGGTGGCGTCGGCAACAATTTCGTCGGACAGTTCGGGGAGCACACGCTCTTGCACATCTTTGACCGTGATTTCGAAGTGCAGTGCGCCTTCGGCTTCGGGGTCTGGATGTTCGGCGTCGAAGCTCAGTTCATCGCCGACTGACGCTCCGGTGAGGTTCTCGTCGAGTTCGGCGACTGGAGCTCCCGTGCCGACCTTATATGAGTAGTCGTTGGCGGTAAGGCCTTCGATCTCTTCGCCATCGTGGGTTGTGGCGATGTCCATCGTCACCGTGTCGTCGGCGGCTGCGGCGCGGTCTACCGTCGCCAGCTCAGCGAACTGACCAAGGAAGTTCTCGATCTCGCCGTCAATGTCGTCGTCAGTTGGCTCAGGAGCCGGAATTTCGACTTTCATGTCTTGGTAGCCAGCGACCTCGATAACTGGTCGCACGCCGACGATGGCTTCGAACCGGAGCGGTCCTTCTTCTTCGCCCGAGATGATCTCGTATTCGGGCGGCGTAATCATGTCGACTTCGTGTTCTGAAATCGCCGAGACGAAAAAGTCCGGGATGCTGTCCTCGAGCGCTTGCCCACGGGCAATTGCACTTCCGAATCGGGCTTCGAGCACCTTGCGAGGCACCTTTCCCTGACGAAAGCCGGGCATGCGGACATCTCGGGCGACCTTGCGGAACGCCTTGTCGACTTCAACCTCGAACTCAGCTTCGTCGACGTCAACGACTAGCTTGACCCGGTTTTCTTCCACGGTCTCAACGGTGCTCTTCACCGGCGAGAGTCTAGGGGCGGTCGTGACCGAACATCCCCGTTGTGCTCGGACATGCTCGGGCGGAGCACCGACGAGCACGCACGCTATGCTCGGTCTACCCGCGGGTGTAGTTCAATGGCTAGAACCTCAGCCTTCCAAGCTGATGATGAGGGTTCGACTCCCTTCACCCGCTCCAAATCGGCCCGAACCGCCGTGCCCAAACCGCCGTGCCCAAACCGCCGTGCCCAAACCGCCGTGCCCAACCCGCCGTGCCCAAACCGCCGTGCCCAAACCGCCGTGCCCAGACCGCCGTGCCCAAACGGCCGTAACCCAGGCTGCATTGTCGAGACGGCTCACACAAACGGCATCGCACGAACCACATCGCACCGACGGCATTGCACAGACGGCATTGCAATCGCACAGACGGCATTGCACTTGCATAGACCGCATCGCCTCGCCTCGTTGATCACATTGCGATGATCACAGTGCCTTGATCACTTTGCGTTGATCTCATTGCGTTGACCACATTGCGTTGCATGGGACCCGTCAGGGGGAGGTCGCAGACAGAGTCGCGGACAGAGTCGCGGACAGAGTCGTCGCGCATAGATCTGCGAGCACAAATGGCCCTGCACCCACTCGGGTCCGAGTCCACCGGGTGAAGGCTTCGGGGTGAAGCGCCGACGGCACCGTCGACGGCGACCGTGGTGGTTGTGAGCGGACCTCGGCCAATAGCCTCGGCGTTGGCCCCAAACGGTATAGGCTCGGCGATTGTGGCAAGTCTGCCTGTCTGCGCGCCACGCCTGCTCTGTCCCACCGTCATCGTTCTCCATGGAGACCTGCCATGAGTCTGCTCGTACCTGAACTGCTTCGTTCCCAGAAGTTCGACACCGCTCTTCGCGGATTCGACGAAAATGAAGTCGCTGCGTTCCTTGGCCGCATTGCGCTCGCTGTCGAAGTACTTGGCGAAGACAGCGGCCCTGCTCTCGCAGTTCCCGCTGATCTTCAGCCGCCGGCGATTCGCAGCCACGAGTTCGCAGTGGTGTGGCGCGGTTTGGACAAAGACGAGGTGACGACCTTTCTCGACAAGGTGGCCGACGAGCTCACCACACGCCTCGCAGGACAACCAGCGCCTGCGGATCCGCTCGCAGCGGGCATTGCCGCTTCAGGTTCAGGTTCGATTGACAAATCGGTGCCGCCACAGCCTGCTGCGCCAGATACCGCCGGCGAGACCAGCGGTGGCGACTCGACCTTGACAGATTTGGCGCTCGGAGGTGCCGCCGCCACCGGTGTAGGAGCGACTGCATCGATGAGCGACCGCATGCGCTCGGCAAGCATGCCTGCGCCACCAACACCGGCTGATCAGCCATTGACAGCCCCGGCGAGCGTGCCCGGCATCGACCTTCCGTCTGCACCGACATTGTCCACGCCAGACCTTGATGCGCCCAAGATCTCGACCCCGACGCTGCATGGTGACCTGCCGACCGGTGAAGTACCAATGATCGACGTGCCATCCATCGACGTGCCCGCTGTCGATGTGCCCGCTGTCGACGTGCCGCAAGCCGAGATCCCGTCAATCGACGCGCCATCCATCGAGGTGCCATCCATCGAGGTGCCGCAAGCCGAGATCCCGTCCATGGACGTGCCATCCATCGACGT
>CALDYC010000099.1 GCA_937941245.1 uncultured Acidimicrobiales bacterium
GTATAACTCTGTGCAGGGAGCTCAAAGGCCTCATATTTACCGGACCACTCTTGGGCCCCGGCGAGTTCGGATCGGCTGTAGACCACAACTTCTACTGGACTGGTGCCATCGATCACGTCACCTGTTACGTATGGAGACGCCGCCTCGGGAACATTGTTCGTGATCGAGATGGTCCCTGTGCCAACCGCGGTTCTTGCGGACGGATCGACAGTCACCTCGAACCGCAGATCCCGGGTTTCGTAGCTGGCAAGCTTTGAGGCGATACCGGTCTGGCTATACACCCCGAGAAGGTCGACACCTTCGGCGACCTCTGGCAGGGGTGCGGTCAGAAAGACGCGCTCGAGAAAAAGTGTCTCTTCGACATCGAACGTTGTGAACGTCAGGCGATTCTGGCGAGCGACCGGCCCAAAGATGCGTCCAAGTTCTTCGGGGCCGGGAACATCAATAGAGAGCAGCTGTTCAAACGTGATCCCGGCCAGCTCGCCGAGCGAATCGAGGCGTTCCGTGCGCTCACCAACCTCAAACTCTTGGTACTGACCCCGCAGAAGAAACTCGACGATGGTGTCCGCCGTCGCTGGTTCGGGTCGGCCGGCCATCGGAAGCGGACCCGTCAGTTCGAGCATGGCGGCAAGCGCGTAGGGATCGAGCGTGATGAGGCCATCGATCGTGTAGCCGGGGTCTTGCTTCCATTTCGGAACGAGTTCTGCAGCTGCGGTCGCAATGGTGAAGAGATCGGCAGTACTTGGCAGGTTCTGCGGGAAGAGATGTGGGTTGCGGCTGAGATAGTGCTGCGGGTACCGAAGGCTGTCGAATTCGACGTCTTCATCAGGCGCTGCAAGAATCTCTAGGGCTGGTCCCGCCTCGGCGAGTCGAAGTTGGCCGTTGTCTGCTTCGAGCATGGCGTATGCCGCCATAAATCCGCCGAACTCGCGGGCCTCGGCCGGTTGGGTAAACATCACCATGTACCGGCGCAGACCATCGCCACCGAGAATTCTTGGCATGACCCGGGTTCCGAGATTGGCTAGTGCGATGTCATCGGCGGCGATGGCGAGGTCATCATCGACGTCACCAATGCTCGAAGCAAGGGGCGGAAGCAGCCACGGGGTTTGAACGCTGCGCAGCGAGTCGCGGGCACTCGTGATGACGCCGTTCGCGGCGCTGAGTTCGACGTCGAGGTTGCGGACGAGGTCGAGATCAATTGCGCCGTTGCTTCCTCGGATCTGTTCGACATCGGCCGTGGTGACGACTCGTTCGGCGGTTTCGGCGAGTGTTGCCCCCTGGTCGACGGCTGTTTCGACGGCGCGGGTTTGCTGGGCAAGAATCGGAACGACCTTCGACGGCCAGGTGAGCGGTCCACTCAATACGTCATGGGACCGTGTGAGGTTGTCGGTCGCGAGTTCGAGTAGCCCACGTGCTTCGGCTTGATCGCCGTCTTCGAGAGCGTCGATGCCCTCTTGCGCCTGATCGATGCCTGACTGCACGTCGTCGACAACGAGAGCGCCAGCCATTGTTGCGAGTGCTGTTGCGCCGAGGCCAAATGCGGCGATGGCACCGGTTGCCCAACGGGCGCGACGTCGGTGAGCGGTTGACAGAACGCGAAAGCCTCCAACAAGTACCGGTGTCGCGGCGAGCGCCGCCGCGATCGATGCTGATCCCGAGAATCTGAAGCTCGGCAAATGCAGGATGGTGAAGCTGGCGAACCCGGCACTGACGGCCAACAACAATCGTTGGCGGTCTGCGTCGAGCCGAGGTTGGGTCATGACGATCACGCTGATCGACAGTCCAATGAGGCCGGTTATTGCGGCGGGAATCGTGAATGCCGTAAACAGCATTGCCAGCGCAGACATGGCCACGACTGCCTGGACAGGTGCTCGATGGGCCATCCAAACAATCAATCCAGCAAAGGCTGCGGTATAGACAAAGTCAGCGCCCGCATTGCCGGTCGGTTGCTGCCCGCTCAGCCCAGCGGCCACTGCCGCTACCGCCATGATCACCGGAAGCGCATCGCCGCTGGTGATACGGGCCGGTTGAGGTTCAGGTTCGAGCCAGGACGGCAGGGCCTGCGAGTCGACGGATTCGGTTGTGCGATCGTCGGGTGCTGCGCGTGACATCTGACGTGCATCGTAGAAGCCCGTAGTGGTTGCGTTGCGGCGCGTTCGTTCGGGTGTGCTCGCGCTGGTGCAATTGTTCGGCGATGACACGAAACTAACGGTGTGACTGCCTCGCTAACGTTGAATGGCGTTGACGCTGCGCCCGAGGGCGTTGTTGATTCCCCGATCGGGCTTACCCCGGCAGCAGCGCAGCCCGGCGAGTTCGATGCACTCAATCTCGGATCGCTGTCGGTATGGCCACCCGTGGTGCTTGCCCCGATGGCAGGCGTTACCGATGTGCCTTTCAGGTCGCTCTGTCGCAGCTTTGGGGCCGGGTTGTACGTCAATCAGATGATCACCGCTCGGGCATGGCTGGAGGGCGACCCGAAGACCCACAAGTTGGCTGAATTTGGGGCGGACGAATCGCCTCGCAGTATTCAGCTCTACGGCACAGTCCCTGATGAGGTCGGCGAGACAGTGCGTCGCTTGGTCGCCGACGGTGGCGTCGATCACATCGACATGAACTTTGGTTGCCCGGTACCCAAGGTGACTCGTCATGGCGGTGGGGCTGCATTGCCAGTGCGTCACCGGTTATTGCGTCGGATCATTGCGGCGGCTGTTGCGGGCGCTGGTTCCGTGCCGGTCACGATCAAGTTCCGCATGGGTGTCACCGACGATGTGATGACATTCATCGAGACCGGTCTCATTGCCGAAGCGGAAGGCTGTTCGGCGATTGCATTGCATGCACGCACAGCCGAGCAGCTCTATTCCGGGTCGGCGCGCTGGGACGCGATCGCTGAACTCAAGCAGGCAGTGACGTCGATCCCGGTGCTCGGCAACGGCGACATTTGGGAACCAAGCGATGCCTTGGCAATGATGCGCCAGACCGGTTGTGACGGCGTGGTCGTCGGCCGCGGTTGTTTGGGTCGGCCATGGTTGTTCGGAGCGCTCGCGGCGGCGTTCGATGGCCAGCCGCTGCCTGAGCTTCCAACGTTTGGCGACGTCGCAGCGATGATGACGGGGCATGCAGCACATCTCGTCGAGTGGTACGGCACCGAAGACTCGCTTCGGCAGTTCCGCAAGCATGCGCTTTGGTATTTGATGGGTTTCCCGTTGGGCGGCGAGACTCGCAGTCGGTTTGCTCGGGTATCGACCATGGCAGAACTCGCCGGGCTGATCGCAGAGATCGACCCGCAGTTGACGTTTCCCCAGGAAGTGCTGCGCATACCTCGTAGCCACACTGGGGGTCCGCGAGCGGTGCACTTGCCTGATGGGTGGCTTGACGATCGTGACAACGATCAGCCTCCATCGCGCGGCGCGGAATCGGTGGTCAGCGGCGGGTGATCGTCCTCGCATCGGGATCTCCACGGCGCGCCGAACTCATGCGCCGCCTGGGGGTCGACTTCACTGTTGCGGTTGCTGATATCGACGAGTCCTTCACCAGCGACGTCAGCGAGATCGCCCACGCAAAGTGGCATGCCGTCGCGGACTCTCGCCGGCCACACGAGGTTGTGATCGCATCGGACACGCTCGTGTTCTGTGACGGCGTCGCCCTTGGCAAACCGCATGATCGCGACCATGCCCGCGCCATGATCGCGACGGTGTGCGGAAGTGAGATCATTGTCCGGACTGCTGTCGCGATCGGCACGAATCAACGCAAGCCGACGAGGACGGTTACCGAAACGTCAGTTCAGGTGCGGGCACTCAGCAGCGATGAAATTGAACGCTATGTGGCTTCGGGAGTCGCCGATGACAAAGCAGCCGGCCTGGCGTTGCAAGATGCTGACGCTCGCTTCGTCGAACAGGTCGACGGGTGCTGGCCGAACGTCGTGGGCTTACCGGTTTGTGTCGTCGCTAAGGCGCTTGGCAGATCGTTCGGCCCGGTGCGTCCGTTCAGCGAGTGCTCACCCGTTTGTCCCGGTGCCGCCAGGCCGTGAGGCCAGTGGCAGACTAAATCCGATTGCAGCCCCGCCGGTGGGGCGGTTCGCCGCATGCACGCTTCCGTCATGAGCCTCGATGATCTGTCGCACGATCGCTAGACCAAGACCCGAACCAGGTTCGGAACGAGCAGAGGTCGACCGGTAGAAGCGATCGAAAATATGCGGCAGGTCGTCGGCGTTCAAGCCGGGGCCGTGGTCAAGCACCGTCACGTTCGCGCGGTCGACCACGCCCGTTGTGTCGACGTTGACCTCGATCGGCGAACCGCTCGGGTCGAACTTGGCCGCGTTGTTCAAGAGGTTGTCGATCGCACGACGAAGCATGCGTGGATCACCGTGCACATCGACCGAGCAGTCAGCGTGCATCGCAAACGGTCGTTGATGTCGACGGCCCGCGCGGTCCACGGCGTCGTCCACCAACGCAGTCAATGCAATGTCGACGGTGTCTGCTGCCGACAAATGAATTTCGGTAGCCGAGACCACGAGCTCATCGCTGAGGTCGGTGAGCTCTTCGATCTCGCGTGTGATGTCCTCGAGCACGGTCGCTCGGGTCTCGGCGTCAAGATCGTGGTGGCGTTGCAGCAGCGCCACATTTGTTCGAATCGACGTGAGAGGGGTGCGCAGTTCGTGACTGGCATCTTGAACCAGTCGACGCTGCTGGGATCGCGATGTGTCAAGTGACTCGAGCATGGTGTTGAAGCTGCGGGCTAGGCCGCCAAGTTCGTCGTCAGAGGTCTGGTCGATTCGTTCGCCGACATCGCGGGTTGCCGCAACCCGTTCGGCCGCTTCGCTGAGGTGCCGTACCGGGCGAATCGCCCGATCAGCGAATAGCCACCCAATGCCCGCGGCGAGGGTGGCCGCGGCCAGCCCGAAGAGAGCGAAACGCGTCACAAGACCGCCCAATGCTTGTTCCACCACATCGAGCTCGCGACTGAGTTGCAGCGCACCCGATTCGCCGATGCCAAAGGTGAGGACGCGGAAGCGTTCGCCATCGACCGTCTCGGTGCGGAAGTGACGACCACGACCGGTTGCTGCGATCTCGAGATCTCGGGTCGTCACCGCGATTGCGGTACACGTCGCCGCAACAGTGCCGTCTGGCGCAATGGACTGCTGAACCCGGTCAAGGACTTCGAGTCCTGGGCCGCGGCCGCGTGGAGCGCTGATTCGCCGTTCGTCGTTGTCGTCATCAGCGTCGTTGGCGTCGTCAGCGGATTGTGCGCACCCCTGCCGGCGAAACTCGAGCAGCTCTGTCAACCGATCAGTGAGCTGAGGTGAGAACGATGGAGCAAGCGCGACATCACGTGCCAGCTCGCGATCAACGCCATCCTCCGCCAGATCAATCGCGCTAACCGCGGTGGCAACACCGGCAAAAGTCGCTGCGACAAGTACGACGACTGCGGTGAGGAGCGCGATGCGGGTTCGCAGATTCACCCGTCACTCCTCGCGAGCGACATAGCCGACGCCCCGGACCGTGTGAATGAGCCGGGCCTCGCCGTGCGATTCAAGCTTGCGTCGGAGATAGCCGATGTAGACGTCGAGCGACTTTGAACCGGTCTCGAAGTCGTAGCCCCAGATGCGTTCATAGATGACATCTCGTGACAGGACGACGTTCGTGTTGTACATCAGGAGCTCAAGCAGGTCGAACTCGGTTTTGGTGAGATCGACGACACGGTCACCGCGGGTTGCTCGTCGGGCTGCGACGTTGAGGGTGAGATCGGCGAGTCGATGAGCGTCGTCGTCTGCGCCGGTCACGCTGGTTCGCCGAAGCAGTGCACGAACCCTGGCGAGCAGCTCATCGAGCGAGTAGGGCTTGACGAGATAATCGTCGGCGCCCGCGTCGAGTCCGGCGACTCGGTCGGCAATTTCGTGACGTGCCGTCAGGATCAGTACCGGGGTCGTCATACCTCGATCTCGCACTCGACGGCAGACCTCGAGTCCGTCGATATTCGGCATCATCACGTCGAGCAGTAACAGGTCGGGGTCGCTCGACGTGATCTGTTCAAGCGCTTCGCCGCCGTCGACCGCCAGCACGGTGTTGTAGCCCTCGAATTGCAGGGCCCGCGCAAGCGACTCACGAACTGAACGGTCATCCTCGGCGACAAGGATCGTCGCTGGTCGCACTCCGGTCATGGCCAGAGCGTAGGAGGGCGAAGCAGACCGGCCGGGTAGCAGTCATCGATTCTTGCTGAACTCTTCAACTGTTGGTGGCTCTGCAACTGTTGGTGTTTCGCGTTCTCACATGCAAGGCTGTTGGCGTGAAGAGCCGATGAATCGTCGATCGTGGGGTCCCGCCCTGGCGGCGGTCGCCGCGGCCCTTCTGGCAGTGCTCGTTGCGGTTGCGTTGGTTGTTGGATTGCGTGGCCTGGTCTAGGGGCAGAACCTCGGTCCTGCTCCGTGACGGAAGTATGTGGACTGGCGGGGGCGCCAGATGTGCCATGACGCATCTGGAAGCACCCGGTAGTGTGTCGGCGATGTCGCAAGCTGAGCGACCCGATCAGGAGAGCGTCCAATTCGACGAGTAGCTGCGAGTGGACTGGTCGCATTGGCGGTGCTTCTAGCCGTTGGTGCTGGCGTATTTCGATACGTCGATCGCCATTTTCACAATTCTGAGATCTTTGTTGAGAACAGCGCAGAGCTGGCTGACGACGTCGAGATCCGCGAACACATCTTCGCTGGACTGCGCGCGGAGTTGATCATGCTCGCCGAGCGAGACCCGGCGATCGATGACGGTGTCGGCGACGATGCCTCTACCGGCGACCTCGGAGATTTGTTCGGCACCGGTGAACCCGATCCAACGCCGGTTACCGACGAAATCATCGCCCGGGACCAAGGCATCGAAGAGGTACTGCTCAACGCGTTGGATTCGGACCTGTATCAGGTCGCATTTACCGATTCGCTCCGTCAGGCCCAGATCGGCATAGTCGACACTGCGTCGATCAGCGATGTTGAGCGCCTGCGTAACAGCGGTGGTGTCAGCTTCGATATGCGACGTCTCTACCCCGGGATCTATGCAGCGCTCGCAGAGAACCCGGCAACGGCCGAAATCACGACCGTTGAGGTTCCTTCACAGTTCGGGTTGTTCACCGTCGCAGATCGCGAAACGACGTTCGACGCAGTATGGAACACCATTGACCGTGCGCCACGTTGGCGCACGCTGACGCTTGTCGGAACGGTGTTCTCGCTGATAGCCGCAGTCGTCATTACCGATCGTCGCCCATCGACGATCATGCAGTACGGAGCCGGTCTGCTGGGCGGCGGGCTCTTGATCACGGTTGTGGTCTTCATCGTCCGAGCGCTCGTTCCGCTACTGGTTGGCAGCGGACCTTCGGGGCCGGTGGTGTCGGTGTACCGGGTCACAACCTGGCCATTGATTACTGCCATGTTGTGGTTGGCATTCATCGGTGCGGTATTCGGGGTCGCTGGTTACGTCGCTCGCCTGATCTGGCCCGATGAGTGGGTCATCGATCATGTTCACGATCACGGTGGTGTCCGGTCAATCAAGCGCCGTCGCGGAACCCCTGCAGTGGATCAGCCGCAGGTTGCCGCAGCACAGACACCTGGCCCATACGCGGCGTATCCGCCGGGCTATGGGCACCCCGGCCAGTGGGGTTCGCCCTACCAACCGCAGCACTATCCACCTCAGCACTACCCGCAGCCCGGGTACGCGCCACCGCAGCCGCTTCCGGGCCAGCAGTACGCGCCACCGCCCGGATATGGCCAAACAGTCGGCCCATTTGCCGAACCGGGGTCGCCAGGTCAGTTTGAGCCGGGCCGGCCAACAGTTCCGGTCATGCCGGTATCAGATGAACGCACCGAGGCGACTGCGTCGGTGCGGCCGGCCACTCGTGTCGACAGCGATGGTCTGCCTGCCGATGCCGCTCGGGCAGTACCCAGAGTTGTTGCGTCGGTCGACGGTTCAGCCAACGCTGACGACCGAGCAGAGCAAACAGCGGGGACGACGTCTGCGCCGTTGGGCGACGACGAATCTGAATAGCGACCCCGATAACGGACACGCTCCGGGCGTGCACGCGGGCGCTCAGCCAGGTGAGACGAAGTCCGACGCCACCCAGAAGTCTTCGGCGGAGCCAGCGATCTTCCACCACGTGAAGCCGTCAACAAGGTTGACCGCACACTCACCGGTCGGCCGCAACCCGAAGGTCGCCGATGGCGATGACCCAAGTTGGTCAGCGTCAGCCGACGGACCTGCTCGATGTTTGAGAGCCGCTGAATCAGTATCGACCTTGTAGGTGCGTGTGGGATCAGGGCTTGTGCCGGCTGAGCATGGCTCGAGTCCGTCGGGAAGTGGTGTGGCTTGCGTCGTTGGTTCGGGTTCGGAGGCGATCGCCTCGGGTTGCGTTTGGGTCTGGGCCAGCGGGGCGCTGTTGGCTGTGCCGGTGGGAATGGCCAACGGGGTTGGAGTGCCTTCAGGAGTCGCGCTAGCGGTCTGCGTCGTCGATGTGGTGCGATCTGCGACGCTGTCATTGTCGCCGAACAGGACAAACCACAAGGCGAGGGCGACCGCAACAGCGATCAAGATGACAAGAAAGCCGAGGATCGCTCGGCTACCTGCCGAACTGCTTTGGTTGTCTATAAAGACTTCCTGGGTATCAGGACCGGTGCTTGTCATGGCTGCAACGGTCGCAGTCCTGCGACCCCGAAGCAAGGACCCTCGTGAGATCGTCTGTCACGGGTATCGACGACGGGGTGCTGGTCCATGCTGTGCTCAGGTGACGCGACCGAAGATTGCCTTGAGATATGCGCCTTCGGGAAAGGTGATCGGATGATCGGGAGCATGTGCCGTCTCGACGATGTCGTGCATGGAGCGCCCTTGACCGCGAATGGTGCTTATGACCACGTCGCGGAACTCGGCATGGCTAATGCGGCTTGAACATGATGCCTGAACCAACGTGCCGCCCTCGGTGAGTAGCTCGAGTGCGGCTTCGGTGAGACGACGATACGCACGCAGCGCTGCGGCCACAGCGGTCTGTCGAGGAGCAAACGATGGTGGGTCCACGATGACGACATCGAACAGTTCGCCAGCTCGTCGAAGCTGTTTGAGCGCGTCGAACGCGTCGGCGGTCTCAGAACTGAAGGTTGTCGCGCGGGGGTAGCTGTCGCGGTTCATGTCGACATGTAACGCGAGGGCGTCGATTGCGTGCGGGCTCAGGTCGATGCTGTGCACGCTTTGGGCTCCGCCCCATGCGGCGTGAACGCTAAAGCCGCCCGAGTTGCAGAACACGTCGAGCACCGACGCGTTGTCACAGCGGCTTGCCGCAATGATCCGGTTGTCTCGCTGGTCGAGGAAATGCCCGGTCTTCTGGCCGTTGACCACGTCAGCGCTGAATCGCAGGCCGTTCTCGCGGAACGGCACTCGGCCATGCGGGGCTTGTCCATGCAATGTCATGCCGTCACTGATCCCGGCAGGAAGCAGCGAACCAAGGCGTCGGCTACACCGCAAGATCACGGTCTGGGCATCGCAGAGCTCGACGAGAGTCGGGACGATATGCGCGAGCTGCGGCAGCCAAGCGGCGGTGTCGAGACGCACGACGAGCACGTCCTCAAATCGGTCGACGACCAGCCCGGGTAGCCCGTCGTTCTCTCCATGAACGACCCGCCAAGCTGTCGTTGCAGGGTTCGACTCGAACATGGACCTGTGTGCGACGGCATCGATGAGCTTGCCGGCTAGGAAGTCGGCGTCGACGGTGGTGGGGGTGCCGGCGTGCAGCATGCGGACGGCCAGCGGACCCTCGCGGTCCCATAGTCCGATTCCACAGAAGTTTCGACGCTCGTCGAACACAACCGCGAGGTCCCCCGTGCTGCCATCGCTGTTGGTCCGCAAGATCGAGTCACGCCAAAGCCAGGGGTGACCCTTGCGGAGATGACGAACTGCATCGGCGGTCGCATGCACCGCCAGTCGTTCGCGAGGAGTGCTCGCGAGATCTTCAAGCACACCCACGACCGCAATCTAGGTCCGCAAGACCGGGTTGCTGGCGACAGGTTCGAATATTCCGCTTCGGATCGTTCACGCTCTGCGCGGCTTCGCTTGCATGGCGAGCTGTAGATTGTGGCGGTGATCCGGGAGCCTGACTGGGGACCAGCGCCGCTGGTCGTGTTGCTTGCTGAGCAGCTTGCGGCGCATGGGTTCGAAGAACCCGATGCCGCGGCGTGTGCGGGACAACTCAGCACCGTCAGCGGAGCCGCAGCGACGGCTGCTCTGTTTGGCGACCTTGGGGCATGCAATTTTTTGCAGGGCGACATCGAAGGTGCTGTCAGTGCCTGGCGTCGAGCGATGTCTTCGGGCCAGCCGACCCCGACAGCGCAGGCGATGGTCAACCTCGCGATGACGTTTGAACACCTCGGTCTGCAGGAACGGGCGATCTCGATCTACGACGCCGCGATCGAACATGGCATTGAACCCTTCGCAACAACGGCGGCACTGGCAGCGGCGAGGTCGATTGCTGCTTCAGGAGACCATGAAACGGCGACCGAGCGACTTGCTGCGGTGACTGAGTCGCTGAGAATCCGTCGACCGAGCTCTTCGGACTTGACCGACGCGCTGTGTGGACTCGGAGCCTGCGCTCTTGCGGCCAATCGGGTGGCGCATGCTGAACGTGCGTGGCGCGAGGCGAGCGACCGTGGGTCGGTGCCGGCATGGCGGGGCCTTGTGTCGCTTATGCAACGGCTGGGTCGGCTCGATGAGGTGCGAGAACTCATTGCTCGCATGGATCGGGCGGTCGACATGGTGAGCGCCGCCGATCGCCTTTCGTATGCGGTCACCTTGGCCGACGTAGGCGGAAGCACCGACGCAGTCGAAACCTTGGCGACGGTGGCGGGCAACGATTTGCTGCCGATCGACCGCTTCCAGTTTGCAGCTGAGCTGCGGCGCCATGGATTGGTGAACGAGTCGATTGGCGAACTCGAAGTCTTGCTTAGCGAGTCGCAGCCCGAGCATCATCTGCGGGCCGCGTTTTGTTTGGGTGAGATCTACGTGGACCACGAAATGACGGACCAGGCCACGGAGATGTTTGAGGAAGTCGTCGATGCGGACGACCCGTATTGGTCTTCAAAGGCGGCGCTTGGTTTGGGTGACATCTGCCATGAGCGCGGAGATGCGGAACAGGCCGTTGCATTCTGGGTGAAGGCGGTGTCGAGTCCGGTTGCCGAAGTGCGATCGGGTGCGAGTGAGCGGTTGACCCGCCGGGTACGTGAATCGGACGATCTGGCCGAGTCTGACTCAGCGAACGACTTCGTGAATCATGGCGTCGATCATGTGCATGTCGATCATGTGAACGATGCTGCGGAGAACGGTGCCGAGACGAACGGTGCCGAAATGGACGGTGCTGAACCGCGTGCAGGCGTCGGGACCTCAGCCGAGCCCAGCGCGAGTTCAACGGCGATAAACGAAGCCGAGCCGGAATTCTTGGAAGCCGGGGAGGTGCCAGATGGAGAGGTTGTTGCAGATGGAGAGGTTTCAGATGACGGTGAAGTGCCAGATGAAGTGCCGCTGCAGCAGGCTTCCGAACGGTCGCCCTCCGCTGACGATGCACTCACTGATGGTGAACTAACTGATGGTGAACGAATCGAGGTAGTCGACGAGCACGCCGCGACGCCGGCATTGCGCGTCATTTCGCTTCGTAAGGCTGCTGCGCGACGCGAAACGGTCGAACCGGAGCCGCAGCGAATCGACCAGGTACAGCTTGAACGGAACCCTCGTCGCGAGGTGCACGTGCCCGAGATTGCAGAGACACCGCACAAAGTGCCGGTCGAACCTGTAATCGAGGTTGTGTCACCTCGGCAGCACCCTGGGCCACGGGTCGACCTTCCGGCGGTGCAGCTGCGCAGACGATCAGAGCCATCAGGGCGACCCGCTATCAGCACGCCCGCTGCGTCGCCTTTCACGTCGCTGTCTTCTCGATCGCTCGCGTCGTTGAGCACGGACAGCCAGCGGATCAAAGCACAGTCGAGCATCGACGAGTCCTCGGTCGACCCAGGCGCTGGTCTAGAT
>CALDYC010000100.1 GCA_937941245.1 uncultured Acidimicrobiales bacterium
CCCGGCGATAACAGGACAGGAGATGACGTTGCTGGGTTCATGAGGAAGCAATCAGTGAGAGGCGGTCAGAAACGGGCGGCGAGTATGTGAGTACGAAGCGGTAGGGCAACCGGTCGACGCGAGTCGACCCGAGCCGTCGTCAGCCGACAAAGGCAATCGCTGGCGCGGGTTCGATCACGCCGGCATCGGCGAGCGAAGCGAGGGCCCGGACATGGTTCGTTCTCGACTGCTCACTGGTCGGCGCGATCACGTCGTCAATGGCGGCCGTCGCCGAGTCATGATCAGCGAGGGATTCGACGAGGTCAACAAGCAGCGGTGACTTGAGGAATACCAAGCGTCGAGTATCGAAATGGTAGGCGAGCGCGCCGAAAGGCTCTGGTCGCAGTCCGATCTTGGTGCTCTTCTCCCACCGCACATCGGGATCAAATGTCGTGGCCGGCGGCGCGGTCAAATTAGTAGACACCGCACATACCGTCGATCGAGATCTCCTCGACCAGCAGCTCTTCTTCGACCAGATCAGCCGATTCGGCATCGGCTTGAGCAGTTGGCTCGTTCGTCTTTGGTTCCATGTGTTCCCCCAGTGGGTACATTGTCGGCGTGTCGTTACAACGGCCGCAGTACGTCCTTGATTCCAGCGTTCGTCGCTTCGATCAAGGTACCGCACTTCTTGGCGGTTCTCCGACGCAGCTGACCCGGCTGAGCGCGCAGGGAGCTTCGACCCTTGACCGGGTGCTCGGTGGTTTGTCCGACGAGCCACTTCCGCCGAACCACCAGGCTCTTGTTGAACGTCTGATCCGAGCCGGACAGCTGCATCGGGTTGTCGTCGCCGTTGACCCGCACACTGCCCGCGGCGCCCAGGTCGGGTTTGTGATACCGGTGCTCAACGATGCGCCCGGCGTGCAGGCGCTGGTTGAGCGCATTCGTCGTGAGTGGGTCGACCATTGCATTGTCGTCGTCGACGATGGCTCGGGGGACCGATGCGGTCGACAGCTCGCCGCCATCGCAGCGCGATATGGAGCGCTGCTCGTTCGGCACCCAACGCCTGGTGGTCCCGCCGCTGCCCGGAACGCCGGGATGCGCCGGCTGCTTGAGCACGCAACCAATATCGAGGTTGTGGTCTTCGCCGATGCTGACGTTGTCCCGGAGCTGGGCGCGATCGCCGCTGTCGTTGCACGGGTGCAATGTGGCGCGGTTGCCGCTGCTCCGAGGATCCAGGCCGAGGTCGGGCACTCTGCCCTCGCACGGTACGAAGCCGCGTCGAGCCCGCTTGACATGGGTATTGCTCAGTCCCGAGTTCGAGCGGGGTCACGGGTGTCGCACGTGCCGGCGGCGCTCGTGGCGATGTCGGCTCAAGCCGTCAGCGACCTGGGCGGGTTCGACGAAGCGTTTCGGTTTGGCGAAGATGTTGACCTGATCTGGCGCCTGGACCAGGCAGGCGGAAGCGTGATCTATGACCCGACCGTGTCAGCACATCATCGCAGTCGACCGACACTTGGCTCGATGATCCGGCAACGATTTGGCTACGGGACTTCTGCCGGGGCGCTTGCGAACCGACATCCGAACAATCTCGCGCCGGTACGAGTGTCGCTAACGACCGCTGCGGCGACCGTCGCGATCGGTTTCGGTCGCCGGCGTGGCCTGGTTTCTGGTGCAGCGCTACTCGGGCTGGATTTCTTGCAGGTTCGGTCTCGGCTCATCGCAGCTGTCGATCTTGGGGATGACCAGTCTTGGCGGTTGTGGCTCCACGGTCAGCGCAACACTGCGAAGTGGTTGACCCGGTCGACGACCCGAGTTTGGATGCCGCTGTCGTTGGCTGCGTTGGCCTCACCTCGGCTTCGTCGATCGGTGATTGGAGCGGCACTTGTTGGTCCAGTAGTCGACTGGTTCGTCGCTCGGCCACGGTTAGATCCGCTGCGCTATGTGGTGCTTCGCCTCGTCGATGACGGTGCCTATGGGGCGGGCGTGATCGTCGGAGCGGTGCAGGCTCGCAACCTCGAACCGCTGCTTCCTCGGCCAGCGACACAATCGGGAGTAGAGCGACCCCGGCGCACGTGATCGGTCGTCGTGTCCGGACATCACTACGGTGCAACCATGACCGAACATAAGGACTGGACCTGGGTGCTCGATCGGCCGTGCGATGAGTGCGGGTATGACTCGGCCCTACTTGAGCGCGAGCAGCTTGCGGCGGCGGTGCGTGTCGTAGCTGCGAAATGGCGCGATGTATTGAGCCGGCCTGCGGTGGCGGCCACTGGTGCTTCTGGAGAGCGGACATGGTCGGTACTCGAATATGGCTGTCATGTCCGAGACGTGTTTGATCTGTTCGAGGGCCGGATCAGGGACATGCTCAAAGCACGTAAGCCACCGACGTTTCGCAATTGGGACCAGGACATCGCCGCAGCCGATGGCGCCTATGGCGACCAAGAGCCGCCCCAGGTTGCCTATGACCTCGCGTCAAACGCAGGAAAGGTGGCGAGCCTGCTTGATCGGGTGGACGGTGATGAATGGAAGCGCACCGGTGGCCGAGCCGATGGCCCGCAGTTCACGGTCGAGTCGATCGTGCGGTACATGCTTCACGATGTCGAACATCACCTCTTCGACGTCGAACAACTCGTCGAGGCGTAGGCCTCCCTGTCGTCACACTCAGTGATTGAGCACCGCGAATGCGGCAGGCACCGCAGACGGCCCGGCCAACGGTGCCCAACGTGCACCGATCGACACCGCCAACGCCTCGGCGTCGTCGCAGTCATCGGCGGGCGCAAGAATGCCCAGCTGTTCTAGAGCGCCCGCGTGCTGATCGGGTTCACCACCAGCGGTCGGTCGACAATCCGAAAGCAAGATGGTTCGCTGCCGACTAGCGGTGCTGCGAGCGTGCTGGGCTGCGGCGACGCGCAGCGCAAGCGAGAGATCGGTTGGGCCGAAGCCTCGCAGTCGCAAAATGTCGTTGACGACGTCCTCAATTGGGCGCGGTTGGCCCATTGCTTTGACGACGATTGCCTTGTCCGCGAAGGCCACCACGGCGTAGTCAGTTTCGGTGCGTTGGGCCGCTGCAGCCGCGGCGACTGCGGCGGTTGCGAGTCGGTCGCCAGTCATCGATCCGCTTCGGTCAATGAGCAGTACAACGGCCGCATCGGGCCGAGTCCAGGCAAGCATGCGGAGATCGTCAACGCTTGGCGAGTTGCCCGTTGCCTTGGCCATGACGAGCGTTTCGAGGCTGGCGTCGACATCGAGATCGCCACCGTCGTCGCTCATGGACACCGAACGCAACCGTCCCACGCCTCGTGATCGGCTTGGGGTCGAAGCTGCGAGGTCAACGACGACCCTCGCAGCAAGTTGCTGGGCGAGAGCGCGCAGCTTCGGGTCCGTCGCCGAGGCCATATCGGCGAGGGTGCTCAGTGCAAGGTCAGTGTCGGTGCTGAGCGCATGCTCGACCGACTGCACGTCGAGTTCGCCGACTTCAGGCGACATGTCGTCGAACATCTCATTGCGAGAGAGGTCTCGGCGCGACGTGGTTTGACGTTGTTCTTCGTCAAGTGCTTGACGGGCGTCGCTGCCTTCGAGGGTTCTCGATGGATCGAGCATGCCCCCGTCGAGGCTCAGGCTTTTCCCGAAGCTCCATCCCCGTCGTCGTCGCTGGTGCGGGTCGCAGCCCACAGTTCACCGACGACGTCTTCAGGGGTCCGGCCGCATGACTCGTGTAGCCGGATACGCCCGCTGAGAGCAGCGCACGCGGCGTCGAGCCCGGTGCCTTCGTCGATCGTGGTCGGCTCGATGCCGGTGTCATTTCGCAGATCCGCCAATTCAGCGGCCAGCATGACCAAATCAATCGCGCCACGAACCGACGAGCCGATGCGAATATCAACATGCTCGCGTGAGCCCCGAACACAGGCGACCGCTCGCTTTGCGACCCTGTCGTCGCAGCCCGGTGCTTCGCGATGCACGATGGCCAACTCGTCGTCTTCAGACTGGTACCCAACACTGACCCGGTTGACCCGGTCATAAATGGCACCGGCTATGCGCGCCGTACCGACCGCATCGAATGGATTCATCGCGGCGACGATTCTGAAATTGTCGTGCGCAACGATGCGGCCCAACCGGGGCACGGTGAGCTCGCGTTCGCTCATGACGGTGACGAGCAGATTGAGCGTCTCTTCGGGAATGCGATTGATTTCTTCGACATACAGAAGCCCACCAGCACGCAGGGCCTGCACGAGCGGCCCCGGTACGAAAATGTCAGGGGAGTACCCCTGGGCCATGACTTGTGCAGGGTCGAAGTGGCCAGCGAGTCGAGCCGGCGTGAGTTCAGCATTGCCTTCGACAAAGACCAGTTCGAGGTCGCTCAGGGCCGCGACGGCGCGCAGCAATGTTGACTTGCCGGTGCCTGGTGGCCCTTCGAGCAACACATGGCGCGAGGCGCCGAGCGCGGCGACGACGAGTTCGATTTCTCGTCGACGCCCCACGACCTCTTCCGTTGCGTCGTGAACCAGTGACCGGTCAAACCGGCGGTCGGTTGTCACTGTGTCGGGTGGCTTTGTTGTGCGGGTCAGTGGTTGTACATGACCATGCCGCGGATGTTCTCTCCGTCGCGCATGGCCTGGTAGCCATCGTTGATGTCGTCGAGGTCGTAGGTGCGGGTCACGAGTTCGTCGAGCTTGAGTTGGCCCTGCTGGTACATCTTGAGCAATCTCGGAATGTCATGGCGAGGGTTTGCTGAGCCGAAGATTGAGCCGACAAGCTGCTTCTGCATGAGGGTGAGGTCGAACAGGCTCATGGTGACTTCGGTGTCTTCGAGCGGCGCAACCGAGGTGTGGACGACCCGCCCGCCCTTGCCGATGATTCCCATCGCTGGGGCGATGAGTTTTCCGTCGCCTTCGCCGACCGAGATGATGGCCTTGTTGGCCATTTGGCCCCAGGTCAGGTCCATGACCATCGCTGTGGCTTCTTCCATCGAAGCTGCGGTGTGCGTTGCGCCAAAGACCTGAGCCTGTTCGCGTTTGAATTCGATCGGATCAACCGCAATCACGTGTGCGGCGCCTGCCATGGCTGCGCCCTGGATGGCGTTCATGCCGATGCCGCCGCAGCCAATGACGACGACGGTTTCGCCGGACTTGACGTCAGCGGCGTAGGTGGCTGATCCCCAACCGGTGGTGACGCCGCAGCCGACGAGAGCGGCTTTGTCGAGAGGGATGTCTGGTTCGATCTTGATGCACGAGGCTTCGCTCACCACGGTGTGCTCGCCGAAGGTGCCGAGGCAGCACATAATTCCGAGGTCGGTGCCGTCGTGGCGATGGTGCCGCGCTGTGAGGTCGGTGATCTGGCGGCCGGCGAGTAGGAACGCTCCCATGTCGCAGAGGTTTTGTTTGCCCGTGGCACACGATGGGCAACGGCCACATGACGGTATGAAGCCAAGTACGACGTGGTCGCCAGCGGCGAGGGTGGTGACGCCGGGGCCGACTTCGAGGACCTTGCCAGCTCCTTCGTGTCCGCCGATCATTGGGAACTGTTCAAGTCCGAGCTCGGCTGCGGTCTCGGGGTTCATCACCATGTCGCCGGTGACCATGTGTTCGTCGCTGTGGCACAGCCCTGAGCCGACGAGTTCTATGAGGACTTCGCCAGCCTTTGGCGGATCAAGCGTGATGGTCTCGACGCTCCATTGTTGGTTAACGCCATCGAGAATGGCGGCACGTGTTTCCATGGCTGATTTCTTCCCCCGGGGAAATAAGTGATGTCTGTCACAGACACTAGCTGACGTCCATCTTTGGTCCCCATTTGGGTCCATTGTCGGGCTTGGCCGAAGCCGGCTGTGCTGCCGAGAACCCGCGTGCAGAAACCGTCGCCGGGTGGGCGCTGGCTGTGAGCGGTCCGCAGAGTCGCCGGGCTAGCGGCGATTGCGAGCAATACGTGGTCGGGACCGGCGTCGATCCGGTGACCTTCCGCTTTTCAGGCGGACGCTCTGCCAACTGAGCTACCCGACCCCACGAGCCTCTGCGAACAGAGACTTGAGAGATGTGGCGGTCCTGACGAGATTTGAACTCGCGACCTCCGCCTTGACAGGGCGGCGTGCACTCCAAACTGCACCACAGGACCTTGGGTCGGAAATAGTAGCGGCTGGTTCGCGGTCCGCGCCCTTCGATTTCGACAGATTCGACAAAATTCTTCGAGGCGTGAATCTGCCCGAGGCCCGGTGTTCGGTGATTGATATGATCCACGTTCGCACTTCCCTCGGGAAGCGCAGGCCCCCATCGTCCAGCGGCCTAGGACGCCTGCCTTTCACGCAGGTAACACGGGTTCAAATCCCGTTGGGGGTACCAGTGGGAACTGTTTACAGTTTCCTCCAATACATGTCGAAGGTCCACCTCCGGGTGGGCCTTCGATCGTTTTCGGGTTGGGTGGGTCTGGTTCGTTGGTTTGGTTGGACGCGAAAAGACCCCGGCGTGATTGCCGGGGTCTTGGTTCGGTGTGCTTGGTGCGCGGCTGGTGGGCCGCTGGCTGTTCTTATGGGGTGTCTGTCGGGCTGGAGTGGCTCTTGGGTGGGTCCGTGCCCGATGGCGGCGGCGAGTCGGTCTGAGGGCCTGTGACGGGGTCGGGTGGGGGTGCGTTGCTGGGTTCGATTTCGGGGTTGGCTTCGAGGCCACGCTTGCGTCGATGGTTCGCGATGACGGTGACCGGCTCTACGTTCACACCAGAGAACTGGCCAAAAGCATGGGGGTAACGGCCCAAACGGCACTAGACGATCTGAACGCCCTACACGAGGGTGGTTGGATCATTCGCCCAGCAACCCAGCGCTACGCATCGTTTCGCCACAAAGGCCAATGGCAACGCCGAACAGTCGTCGTCGTCAACTACGAACACCACGTAGGCGGCATCGCAGTAGCCGACTGGCTAGCAGACAACCGTCGCCGATGGGGCAAGGCCTTCGCAGACTGGGCATTGCCAGAAGAAGGGCTAGCAACTCTGGTTTCAAAAGATTTCTGAGGCGACTTGAGATTCGACAGAATCGGCAAAAGGCGAATCCGCTGGCACGGAAGCGCCGTGCCGGTAGTGCACCAGTCGATTTGAGTGCTGTGCGGATGGTCTTGGTGCCACGAGGCTCAGGGCCTGTGAAAGTGGCATTTGAAGTTGAGTTGTGAGCCGCATTACCGCTGGCCTGCCTCTCGCTTGAAAGTGATTGGATTTCCGGGTTCGAATAGTCGCCCTTGTGAATCACTATAAATGCCCGGTGAGCATTCACTACAAATAGTGAATCACTACCTATGGGTTATCACTCGGCTAGCCTCGACTCGTGGCGAAGAAGCGCAAACCAGGCGTCCCGGAACTGCACACCCCGCACGCCCGCGCCCTACTCGCCATACATGGAAGTTCCGAGCCTGTGACCTATGAGGAACTCGGCGAACGCCTCGGGCTACATGAGCGCTCCGCGAAGCGCATCGTGGACGACATGGTCGCCGCAGGCTGGATCAGCACCGAACGCAAACCCCACCACCTCGAATTCCACATCGACCCGAAAGCCAAGACCGGCGACGGAACGACACTCCGCGAGTGGCTAAAGAAACAGGCGTGATCGCGGGCGACTCACTGCGGGTCGACTATCCAGTTGCCCCAAGTCCGGTCTCGGACCTGGTCCGTTAGATG
>CALDYC010000101.1 GCA_937941245.1 uncultured Acidimicrobiales bacterium
CGGAGCGGGTGCCGATCCCGCCGGAGCGGGTGCCGATCCCGCCGGAGCGGGTGCCGATCCCGCCGGAGCGGGTGCCGATCCCGCCGGAGCGGGTGCCGATCCGATTACGAGTGCCGTGCACAACTCTGTCTTGTTGGCAGACGTCGTGCCCGGTCCCGTCCACAAGTCCGCAAGTGAGACCAGTCGGCTTGCCGAAGGGGTGACGAGTTCTGCCTGTGCACCAAGTACAACCAGCGGTGCACCGGTATCCATCGCGGGCGAACCGTTCATCACATTCCCACCGAGCGTTCCCACATTGCGGGTTGCCGGTGAACCAACCAGCGCGGCAGCATCGGCAATAGCGGTTGCGTGGGTGATGATCGTCGCGTCGGTCATGAGTCGGGCATGAGTCACTCCTGCCCCGATGCGCAAGCCAGCATCGTCGATGGTGATCTGCTGCAACTCGGTTACCCGGTCAATAGCGACCAACGACTGGGGCAACGGAGCCTTGCCGTGACGTGCGCCGACGACGAGGTCGGTTCCACCGGCGATCGGGCGGGCACCCGCCTGCATGTGCCGAACCACCTCGTCGATCGACGTGGCGATCGTGAACGTCATTGCGCAACCCCCTGAGCGTCGAGCACTTCCCACACTCGCTCGCTTGTCATCGGAAGCTCGCGCACCGGTTCGCCGATCAACGCGGCAACCGCATTCGCGATCGCTCCCGCCGTCGGAACATTCGGTGCTTCCGCCAGTCCCTTGGACCCGCGTGGCCCTGCGTTCGGTGTGGCAATTTCGACGAACTGCGTGGTGATTTCTGGCGCGTCCGCAATGGTCTGAAGCTTGTACTCGAGCAACGCGGCATTGCGCTGGCGGCCAGACTGGTCATATCGGGTGCCCTCGGTCAGCGCCTGCCCGACACCCATCAAGATGCCGCCCTCGACCTGGCCGTGGGCGCCGATCGGGTTCAAGATTGTGCCCGAGTCGTGGGCAGCGTGGACTTCGAGCACCCGAACCACGCCGGTCTGGCGGTCCAGGCGAACCTTCGCCACATGGCACGAAAACTGCGGTGCCAGCCATGACGCCATGCCTTGATCGCCGACACACGCCGACGCAGGGATCTCGGGATAGTCGGGTACCGGCGCCGATGCGCTTCCGAGTAACAGGTTCGCGCCAGCCGCGGTGGCGGCAAGCTCGGGGATCGGCACTGACGACGTCGGTGATCCGGTAACCGAGGCGATGCCGTTCGCGAGGATGATGTCGTCGGCTGCGGCTTCGAGTGCCTCGCCGGCGAGCTCCCGAAGCTGCGTAGCGACCTCGATGGCCGCGCGCTCGACCGCACGTCCATGATTCAGGAGCGTTTGTGAACCGGTCGCCCCCGGACCCGTCGGTGCTGCTGCGGTGTCCTGGTAAACCAGCGCGATATCAGTCGGGTCGATGCCGAGCTCATCAGCAGCGATGTCGCGCAGCGTCATCACCGCGCCGGTGCCGCACTCTTGCGCGCCGGTCACGACCTGGACTTTGCCGTCGTTGTGCATCTTGACCCATGCCCCGGCGGGCACCGCAAAGCTCGGCCACCAACCCATCGATACGCCGAGCGACTCATTTTCGCCTAACGCGCTCGCAGACGCTGAGGCGACGGCGAGTTCGAGGCAGTCGATTGCGCCGATCTCCTCATAGATCTGGCCGACCGGACCCTCATCGCCGGTTCGAACCAGGTTGTGCCGACGGAAGTCGACGGGGTCCATGCCGATCGCCGCGGCAACCTCGTTGGTGTGCGATTCGAGCGCCCAGCAACCTTGCGGTGCCGTCGGAGCACGCACCGAACCCGATGGTTGCCGGTTGGTGTAGATGAGATTCGCGTCGATCTGCAGTGCGCCGATCCGGTATGGCCCCGCGACGTGCATGGCTGCAAGCTGGGGAAAGAACGCTGCGTCGGCCATGTACGCCCCGTTGTCGATGGCAAGCCACGCGGTTCGGGCAATGATCTCTCCGTCGCGATTGACGCCGGTGGTGATGTCGACGATCATGCCCTCGCGTCGCCGGTCCGGAGCGACGAACTCCTCCCAACGCGAGAACACCAGTTTGACGGGACGGTTCGCTGCTCGGGCGAGTGCCGCGATGTGCGCTTCGAAATGGAAGCCACATTTTCCGCCGAACCCGCCACCGAGGTGGGGGACGATGATGCGGACATCACTGGTCGACAGCTGCAGGGTCTCGCATACGCCAGCGCGCGCGTCGTAGGGGACTTGACTGCTCGTCCAGATCGTGACGCTCGTGCCTTCCCACTGTGCGACGATCGCTCGAGGTTCGATGGGCACCGCATGGCATGCGTCGGCGACGTATCGGCTCGCGACGACGACGTCTGCGGTCTGCATTGCGGCTGGAGCATCGCCTTTGGTCAGCGCCGAGAAGGTCGCAACATTGCGATCCCGGATCGTGTCTCCTGTGACCTCGTAGCGATCCCAGTGTTCGTGGACCAGCGGCGAGTCGTCAGCCATCGCGGCTTCGAGGTCGGTGACAGCCTGGATCTCTTCGTATTCGAAGACGATCGCGTCGCAAGCCTGTTGGGCGATCTCGGGCGTTATCGCGGCGACGGCGGCGAGGATCTCGCCTTCGAATCGCACCACGTCACGGGCGAAAAGCGTGCGGTCGGCAATGACCGGCGTGTAGTGCACGTCGGGCACATCGGCGTCGGTGATGACCGCTACCACACCAGGAATCTCGCGCGCCGCCGACACGTCGAGCCGGGTGATGCGGGCATGAGAAACGTTGGCATAGCGGAACTTTGCGTAGACCATGCCGGTGAGCGTCAGGTCAGCGGCATAGCGACCGGTGCCGGTGACCTTGTCGGGTCCGTCAGCACGGACGAACGGCGGAATCTCGGTAGTACTCACGCTGGCCTTTCGATGGTGGTCGAGCTGTCGCAACCGTATTCGTCCGAGCAGCGGGTCGCTCGGTTGCAGGTCGAGGTGTCAGCGTGCACCGCACGTGGGGTTAGATCAGGCCAGCCAGGTCGGGTGCGTGTTGCACGATCAGCTCGCCCACTCGCAGCCCTGCATTGTTTTTGACCGGCGGCGATGCCAGATCGGGGAAGTCGTCGGCCGCGACCAGGCCGAGCGATTCGAGCACCGAAAACATGGCGGCAGCACAGGCTGGATGGCTACCGGTTACTGCCTTCATTGCAATGCCGATGCCGTGGGGTCGCGACACAATGATTCGCACGCCATCAGCCCCGATCTTCGAGAAGCCGGTTCCCGCCAAATGCTCGGTGAGACGGGTGTCGAAACGCGAGGTGCCGGCCAGGAACCACGGATGTGCGCTGATCGAATCGATGACCCGGTCGTGTATGGGGTCGCGGTCGGTGAGCTTGGCCATGCCCGTAGCGAACTCGCGAACCGTGATCGCTGGAACCGGCGCACCACAGCCATCGGTGCCGACGGACATCGTGGTCGCGTCGACCCCGCAGCGGTCGGCTACCGCGGCCAGCACTAGCTTCTGCACCTGACCGTCGGGATTGAGATAGTCGGCGGGGTCGGCATCGAGGTACTGGGACAGCGTGAGAAAGCCGACATGTTTGCCCGAGCAGTCGTGCTTGGTGGGGTGTGCGTGGCCGATCCAGTCGGCGTCGACATGTGGCCATGCCCATGGCATTGGACGCGACGGTCCGCACTGCAGCGCGCCGGTGGTCAGACCGATCCGGTCGAGCCAGTCAACAACGGCGGCGGCATGTGCTGGTTCGCCATTGTGGCTCGCTGATGCCAACGAGATCTCGGCGGCTGTGACGCTGAATGCGTCGGCCGCCCCGGTCTCAACCATGGGCAGCAGCTGCAAGGATTTCGCGCTTGATCGCACCGGGGTGACGCGGGCGGCGTCGCCAATATCGACCAGCGGTGTTCCGTTGGTCGAGACGATCGAAGCAACCACGGTGTGTTCGGTCTCGACGACCGTGCCTCGTGTGACGTTGACTTGCATCGGCGGAAGTTCGATCAGCACCAGCCAAGCATGCCCGGCGATTGCCAGCGCACACGCAGTACCTACGGACGCTACGGAACCGACGAACGCCAAAAGCATGAAAGGGGTTGAAAATACACAACGGGTACACCAAGATCTTGTACGTGATCCGAATCGATACAGACGTGCTCCTGGCGCACGCTCACCAGCTTCGGCGGGTCGAAGCGACCGTCGACAATGTGCTGTTTGACGTTCGAGCAGCATCGGCTGGCGCCGAGTTTGGGACCGGTGTCGAATCGGCCTTGTGGCGCATTGTCGAGCTGACGGCCGAAGCTGCGATCTCGCTACGCGGAGCGGCTGACACGGTGCTTGGCTTCCGCTTCGACCCCGGCGTGTCGGCATACGAGACGTGGCGGCGCGTTGAGCATGGCTCGGTGCTCCCGTCGAACGTTGCCGGCGCGACCGGCACAGCTCTGGCGCTCGCGGTCATTGCGGCGATGGGTCGCGGCCACACCCCCGCGCAAGCTGGGCTCGATCCGATTTTGTTCCCCGACGACTATGTGACCTACGTGCGGTTGCGTGCAGCGGAACGCGCCGAGATGGCGACGGCCGGGCCGGGTCGGCTCAACGACCCGCTTCGGCTGTTGGGCATTCGACAGCAGATCGCAGACCTGTCACCGGTCGACGCCAACGGCAACCGACTTGCGATCAACGTAGACGGACGGGTCTCTGCGCTCGATGCGGCCATTGCGCTCCATGCCCGATTTGGATCACATGCATCCCAAGCGGTGGGGCAGACGATTGCGTCTGCGTGGGCAGATGATGTGGCATTGGTGACCGCGGACGTGTTTGCTGTCGCCGAAGCAGATACCGAGGTTGGATTGGCTCTGTTTGCGGCCCTCGGTCCTGCACACACAGCACGTATCCCAACAGTGCTCTGGGCAGGCGAATCGGAGCTCTCAGTCGAACGGGTCGCCTCGCTCCTCGCCCGGTTGACCAACGATCGGCGGTTCGCATTTGGTGGCGATGACCTGCTCGGGTCGGCGCCGGCAGTCGCTGGGTTGTCTGGCGGTGCAGGCGAGACCGAGAATCTGCTGCTCGCGCCTGGATTCTCAGAGACGTTTCTGCTCGATGCGGCCGAGACGTCGCTTCGCCTTCGTCCGTCAGAACTGCATGCATCGTCGATCGTCGTTGGACCAGATGGCGAACGAAGGGTCGTTGACCCACGACTACTTGCGCTGCACGCGGTGGTCGAGTCGGATCAGTCAGTGGAATTGTTTGAACGGCTGATGGCAACGGGTGACATCGACCTCATGGTTCCAACCACTGCCGGTGTTGAGTTCGGCGGCGTCGGCAAATCTGTGGAACGACAGGCGCATTGGGCGTCGGCGCGGTCGCTGGTGCAACTCGCAGTTGACGAGCGTGCTGCCGCCGAGGTGATTCGTCATGTGGCGGCCGTCGGCGACTTCGTGGCGCAGTCTGATCGGCGGACCAACATCGGGCTGGCCGGAATGATCGGCGCAAGTCTGGCGGCGCGAGGCATGCCACCCCATGACGGCGAACGAGAAGACATGCGCCGAACCTCGGTGGATCTACTCGATGTCGGACAGGTGGGAATGTTCGCGTTGACCGAGACGATCGTTCTCGCTCACGAGGTTGAGCGCAGGCTGCGCGACGGCCACGATGTGATCGACCTGCAGGCAACGGCCGACTTCGTCGAGTCGATCGAATCAGCTCATCGGACCTACTTGGCGCGAACAGCCCGAAACGCTGACTACCAGGCATCGGTCGATGCATTTGTTGTTGGCATGGTCTTGACGTTTGGGCCGGGGGCGGTGGTCGGTCGCGCGAGAGAGGTCGTTGAGATGGCTGCCACCGTGATCGGGGTCGCCCGGTCGCTTCCCCGGCACGAATCCACCGCTACCGAGCAATACCTCGGTGACGAGCTTGCGGTCGAACGAGCCGAGACGGGTCTGCAGCGCATGGCCATCGTGCTTGGAGCCACGGCCGCAAAACGAGTTCGAGGTCCGTCGGGTCAACTCGTCGAACTGCATGCCCGAAGCGCCGCCGATGTTGTGTTGATCGAACCAACCCCATCGGGGGTTGCCTCATTTCAACTCATCGAGTTCGCTCGTCATCCATTTCTGGCCGACTTCACGATCGACACCGGCGCAGGCGTGCAGTCATTGGCTGAGTGGACTGCGCTTACGCAAGCCTCGTTCGACAACCCCACCCGACAAGAGATTGCCAATGCTCTGCAGGTCCAGCAAAGTCGTTTCGGCGAAGTAGCTCCGGACTGAGCCTGCACGCCGCGCTATCGGCCTCAGCCGCCTACCGGCACGGCCTCAGCCTGCTGTATGTCGAGCCATTGCGCCGATCGTCACGAGCCCGAGCGCAGCGGCAGCGAGAAATGCAACGACACCCGAATCGTTGACGAGTGGAATCAACACAATCGGGCCGACCGCATGTCCGACGAACCTGAATGACAACAGGAACGACAATGCCCCGCCTCGGTTGTCTGGAGCGATCGTCGCTCCGAGTGCCTGATACGCGACCACAACGAGGGCCGCCAGGCTGCTCGCTGCGGCCCACAAGATCGCTAAAGACCAGGGCGTTACTCCCATGGCGAGAGCGGCCGTTGCAACCGCGGCCGAAGTGCTCGCTGCGACGGCGACTGGTCTGGTTCCCCAGCGGTCCAGGGCCTGACCCCATAGCGGACCCATGAGAAGGGCTGCCGCGGCGCCACCGAACATGATGAGGCCGGTTGCGGTGCCCGAAAGATCAAGTACATCTCGAGCGACGACGCCGACAAGTACACCAATGCCGACCGGGCCAGCGGCGGCGAACAAGAAGCCGATGCCGAGTACGACCATGCGTCGATTGAGCAGCGGACGGATTTGGGGGGCCTGGGTGCCGGGGCGTGGGTCACCGTTTGGCGGGAACAGCGCGAGCATGCCCGAGATGAGCGCGGTTCCCCAAAAGGCAGAACGCCACGATGTGTCTGCGGCGACCCCGCCGACGATCGGACCGAGCCCGGCACCGAGGGCCTGGAAACTTGAGTAGATCCCGACCAGTCGTCCGAACCGTTCCGGAGCACAGATCCCAGCCAAACCCGCGAGCAATAGGGGAGTGATGAACGCGTTCGCAACCCCCTGTAGTGCTCGAGCGGCAACAAAGAGTGCAAGGTTCGGGGCGAGTGCGCATCCGATGCTTGCCACCGTGTACAGCAGATAGGTCGCTCGCACCGTGCGACGGCGTCCCCACCGTTCACCGAGCGTGCCTGAAACGAGCAGTAGAAGCGCGAATGGAATCAGGTACAGGCTGAAACCCAACCCGACCGCCTCTGGCGAAGCGTTGAACTCGGTCCGCAGCTCTGGGAACATCGGCACGATGACAACCGTCCCGAATGGCCCCATGAACCCGCCAATGAATAGTGGTAGGTGGGCCACCACCGATCGGATCGAACCCATGTCAGACCCGGCGGCAGCGGTTGCAGTGGCGGGGCCTTTCACGGCTGCGAGCGTAGAGAAGGAGCGGGCGCGTGTTCGCATCGCGACAGAACCCGTGCAACTCGTGCAACTCGACGCACCGCGATGCAGGCAGCTCAGCTCGGCAGCGCAATCGAAGCAGATCGGCGGAACACTTTGCACCCCGCGGTGTCTGCCAGGCCAGACTGGGCTCTTCGATGAAGAAGGGGTCATGATGTCGACACAGCGATTGCCCAATGCCACGGGTGCCAAAGGGATCGATGTTGCATCGGTTGACAAAGCTCTCACCACCACTCGGGCTGTCCGTCGCCGCTTGGACCTTGAAACGCCGGTCGACCTGCAGATCATCTATGACTGCATTGACATCGCCGAACAAGCGCCCACCGGCGGCAATCAGGGAAGTCGACGTTGGGTCGTCGTGCGCGACTCGGCGATCAAGCAGAAGCTCGCGGAGCTCTATATGGCATCGGCAGGCGAGTTCATGATCGATGCACGGGACCGCATTGCCGGCACTGGACACCCTCAAGAACGCGTGACCCAATCGGCAGCGCACCTTGCAGAACATCTTGCCGAAGTGCCCGCGATCGTGATCCCAACCATCGTCGGGCGTCATGATGACAGCGGCCGCCCAGGGCTGTTTGACTCGGTCATCCAGTCGGTCTGGAGCTTGTGTGTGGCGCTTCGCTCCCGAGGGCTTGGCACCGCGTGGACGACCGCAATTCTTGGCAAACGCGACGAACTGCGCGACGTGCTGGGCGTACCAGAGGGAAACACCCAGATCGCCATGATCCCGGTCGCGTGGTACACCGGCGACGACTTCAAGGCCGCCCCGCGCTACCCGGCCCGCGAGATCACATTCATCGATCGCTACGCGCACACGTGGGCCTCGGGCCCCAGTGATCCGCCATGCCATGGCGACGGTGCTGGCACCGTTGTAGAGGTCGATATCCGAGCTTCGGTTGACGAGGTCTGGAAGCATGTGACCAACATCTCGTTCGGTGCGCAATTCAGCGAAGAGTTTGTGGGGGCACGTTGGGCAGACGGTTTCGACGGTCCAGCACTCGACGCACGATTCATTGGTTCGAACGTCCACCGGGCGATTGGCGAGTGGGACGTTGATTGCTTTGTGCATCGTTTCGTCGATAAACGAGAGTTCGGCTGGGTCACATCGAATCGCGACAACCCGGGAGCGCAGTGGTTATTCGAGCTCGAACCGATCGCCGGTGCATGCAG
The DNA here is from genome assembly GCA_937941245.1 of uncultured Acidimicrobiales bacterium. Lineage (GTDB taxonomy): Bacteria > Actinomycetota > Acidimicrobiia > Acidimicrobiales > UBA10347 > UBA10347. The sequence continues at coordinate 8,655 of CALDYC010000101.1, forward strand.
GTTGCGCTACTCGGTTCGGATCGGGCCGGGCCCGTCGGGAATCACCCACGTCATCGAGTCCATGCCAGACAAAGAGCCAGCCATTCTGTTCGGGCGGATCAACGAGCATCGCGGGAACATGCAGAAAGTTGTCGACGCAATCGCCGCAGCTTCTCAGGGCTGACCTTCAGTCGTGGTTCGGCCCTGGTCGTCGTCACGGGTGCGTTCCTAACCCGGGTCGGGTGTTGGGTTTGATAGCCCGGCCATCACTGCTCGGGCCCGGTCAGCGCCGGATCACAACGCGTGTGGCAGCCACGCGTTGACGGTCAGATCCGCGGCGTGACCGTGCAAACTGGCGGTCATGGATCTTGAAGGCACGTCGGCGCTCGCGGTCTACGGCACCCTGGCGCCCGGTGAGGTCAATCACTGGGTGGTCCGGCCGATCGATGGTGTCTGGCACCCGGGGACCATTCGCGGTTGGACCTACGAGATCACCTGGGGGCCGGCGACGGGCTTCATTGGATTTACTCCTGATGTGGACGGCAATGATGTGCCGGTGCAGGTGTTGGTTAGCGACAAGCTAACGAGCTGGTGGCACCAGATCGATGAGTTTGAGGGGCCGGGCTATCACCGTGTGATCGTCGATGTCTCCCTGGATGACCCCGCGGCGAATGACCCCGCGGCGAATGACACCGCGACGAATGACACCGCGGCGGATGCCCCCGGCGTGGATGACGCTGGCGTGGGTGACGCCGCACCGGGCGGCACAAACAGATGTCGAGCGCACGTATATGTCGCACGACTCGACGTCGAAGACTGACCCCTACTCGAATGCCCGGGCAGGGTGCCACAAGGTGAACGCCACGCCACAGGGGTCATGGCATGCCGCGTTCATACCTGAGCCGACATTCCACACTGCCCCCGGCGAGCCGCCGAGCTCACCCACGCGGCGGGTGCTGGACTCAATATCGGGAACGGCGAAGTACAGAGCAACTTGATCATCGTCTGCCGGCGGATGGATACCGACGCTCGGTGAGGGCGTGGTGGTATGGCGGAACTGGTCAGCCGAATACGTCTGATCGGGTTCGTCGAACTCCCAGTCGAACAACGTCGAAAAGAACGACGCCGTCGACGCAGCGTTGTAAGAGGGAAACGACACCAGGCCAAGTTCGCCCCCAGTCAGCGGCGGCGGTCGTTTCGATGTCCCCTCGAATTCGGGAGATTCCCAGCCGATCGCAAATCGTGTGCCGGCCGGAGTGCGACAAGTAGCCGATCGTCCGCTCGAGCTGTCGATCACTTCACCCGCGCGCCCGTCTAGCGATTCGACCAGTGCGCTGGTGGCCGCGACGTCGTTGGTGTCGTCGAGCGAGAAGTACACGTCGATTGCGGGGCCGTCCGGGCTCGTGATGACCGCGCCCGGCAATGCCGCATTGTCGATATGGGCACCGTCGAAGGTCCAGCCAAAAAGCTCGGAAAAGAACGTTTGCGAACGAGCTCCGTCAGGTGAATGCATAACGAAGAAATACGGATCTCGGGCCATGCCCGAGGACTGTAGGTGACCCTGGTGACAGTTCGAATCGGATGGCCGACCAGCTCAGAGTTTCGCGGGTGTTCATCGCAATCGCCGGTTCGTTCGCTGACCCGGGCATAGGGTCGTGTTTGTGAGTTCCGAATCCACATCCGACTCGGTCGCACCTCGTTCCACCAGTCGTCGGTCCGACGCACCCATGCCCGAGAACTGCGGCATCGAGCAGGTCGCCATTCTGCGTCACCGGCGGGGTACACGGTGGATGCACTGGATCAATTTCCCGCTGCTGGCCATCATGATCTGGAGTGGTCTTCGGATCTACGCCGCAGACTCGCGTGACCCATTCGGGTTCGGCATCGGCCTGGTGGGTTGGCACTGGTTCGACTTTCTCCCCGACAGCGTGAACGATGCCCTCGGGCTTCGTCGCAAACTTGCCAAAGGTTTGGCCTGGCATTTCACGTTTGGGTGGCTCTTTACCTTGAACGGTCTGGCCTATGCGATCTACTCGTGGCGCACCCGCGAATGGCGGCACGTGTTTCCCGAACGCAGATCATTTGGCGATGCCGCCGCAGTGATCCGCCACGACCTGTTCATACGCAACAAGCCGCTTCCGCCACAGGGCCGGTACAACGGCGCTCAGCGCCTGAGCTACACGCTCATCCTGGTGCTCGGAGCGGTTGCGATCGTCACCGGGTTTGCGATCTACCGTCCGAGCCAGCTGAATCTGCTGACCCGAATGCTCGGCGGCTATGAACGGGCCAAGACGATCCACTTCTTTGTCACGATCTCGTTCCTCGTCTTCTTTGTGGTGCACGTGCTGCAGGTGGTGCGGGCAGGCTGGAAGAACTTCGCGAGCATGGTGACCGGTTACGAGGTGATTGACCGACCGGTCCCTGGTGGACTTGTTGCCGAGCCGGACCTCGATCCCGATGGCCCTGTGCCACCTGGCGACGCGGTGCCACCCCCTGACGCTGTACGAGATGGATTCGTTGGATTGAACGCAGCCGCTGCCGGTGCAGCGGGGGACGACCTGGAGGTTGGCGATGTCTGATCGTCGAAGCACACCTGAGACCGAAGCAGAGCGCGCCGCAAGGTTCGCCGCTGAAGAAGCTGCAACCCCGACGATTCCGGTCACCGAATACCGGGCTCGTTCCCGTCGATCGTTCCTGACCGGAGCAGCCGGAGCGGCCGCGGCATTTGTTGGATTCCGGCATTTGCAGAGCCGGCCCGAGATCGACAACATCCCTGATCTGTTGCGCAAGGGTCACGAGTTCAACGAATCGGTGTGGACCACGGTCAGTCAGGGTCGATCAGCGCCGACCTTCGATCGATCAGCGTCATCGCTGATTCGGGTAAACGGACGCCACGGCCTTCGTGACGAAATCGATCTCGATGCCTGGTCCATGCGAGTCGAAGCGCCCGATGGTGCGCTGCTCGGCACGCATGTGTTGGCCGACGTGACCGCGTTCGAGAAGGTCGAAATGACGGTCGAGCACAAATGCATCGAAGGGTGGAGCCATATCGTCACCTGGGGCGGAAGCCGATTCAGCGACTTCGCCGCCCAGTACGAAGAGCAGCTTGGTGAGCTTCCGAAGTATGTGGCCCTCGAGACGCCGGACGGTGCGTACTACGTGAGCATGGATATCGAGTCAATGATGCACCCCCAGACGTTGTTGACATATGAACTAGAGGGCGCACCGCTTGATCAGTTGCACGGTGCACCGCTGCGCCTATCGACGCCGAACAAGTACGGCATTAAGACGCTCAAACGCATTGGCGTGATTCGGTTCACCAATGAACGCCCGGCTGACTATTGGGGCGAGCGAGGCTACGACTGGTACGCCGGCCTATAGGGAGCGATGGCTGCTCGGTACGGCTGCTCAGTACCGCATAGTGACCGTTCGATGATGTTCGCCGAACGACTCAGCGTTGGGGCCGAGTACGGCTTCTGACCACAACCGATAGTCGAGTGCCGGAGAACTCACCGGGTTGCCAGCGTTGTGCAGCGCGGCCCGAAGCCGGGTGCCGGCGTAGACCGTGGCCCATCGAATCGCATGCTCAGCGTTGGTGTCAGCGGCGATGACCTGGCGGGTGTCGACGGCTGCTGCGATCTGTGTTGAGTAGCTGATCACCCCCGCGTGGCGCAACACACGCGGGAGCATGTAGTCGGGATAGACCGGGAAATCGTCGAAGTTGTGAAACCCGGCGCGGTCCCAACCTCGGCCCGCGGCCATGATCGCCGCGGCGAGGTGCGACAACTTGTCGAACGGCAGCGTGCCTGCGCTGGTCACTGGCCGGTCCTGGAATCCCGGCATGGTTTGGGTGAGAAGGGCGGCGATGCGTTTGCCATCGCGGCCGGCTTCGTCGACCAGATTGATCGCTGATCCGTCCCACCGTTCGATGAGCGTCGCAGCAACGTCGCGAATCATCGCCACGCGTTCGGGTATCAGCTGCAGGGTTCCGGTGCCGTTGAACCATGCTCGTCCGTCGTCATCGCTCAGTGTGGTCAGCCGGGTCAGGTCGAGCAGATCGCCTTGGTGTGCTCTGGTGAATACCGCGAAAATGCCGGGCGCATCGTCGAGCCATTGGCCGCCGAGTTCGGTGTGCCAAACATCGTCGCCTTCGGGCGGCCACAGGCATGCAAGGACCGACACAGCGAGCGTGGCGTAGTCGAACCACCACGGCTCGACTCGCGTTGGTGGGGTACCTGAGTAGTCAAACGCCGGAAGCTCGAACGTGTCCTGGCTCCAGGTCGCGGCGAGCTCGGCAATAGCGTCGTCATGGATCGTGACACCCCAGTCGGTTGGTGGAGCAACGTTCTGCAGATCGACGACTGAGTCTGACGGCGCAGGTTGTGACATGCGATGAACGTACCGTGTTTCGGTGGTCTCAGAGATCGGCTGGTCGACGGCTCGACCTCAGCACCTGTACAAACTGTATGCAATACAAGTTACATACAAATAGCTGTAGGGCTAAGGTTGCGCGGTGTCCGTTGCTGCCTCGACGCTCGACATTGTCGTCGTAACTGTGACGGCCTTTGCGACCTCGGTGCTGAGCACACTCGCCGGCTTGGGCGGCGGCACAATCTTGCTTGCGGTGCTCGCGCAATTCTTCGCCCCGGCGACCGCCATACCAGTGCAGGGTGCGATTCAGATCGTGTCGAACGGGTCTCGGTCACTGCTGCTCCGCCGAACGATCGAGTGGCCTGCCGTGTTGTGGTCGTTGGTGTTGCTGTTCCCGGCAAGCCTGGCCGGAGCAGCCCTGGCCGGAAGTGTCGACGCAGACATCGGTCGCATGGTGATTGCCGCCTTCGCCATTGTGGTTGCATGGCGCCCGCAGCTACCTGCGTGGCGAGGTGGTCGGCTTCCGGTGCAAGCCATGGTCGGCGTGGGCGCACTATCGGGTCTGTTGACGACAGCGATCGGGGTCAGCGGACCGGTGACCTCGCCGTTCTTCCGAGCGGTGACCAAGACCCATGTGGCGTTCGTGTCCAGCGCCGCAGCTGCGCAAACGTTCTCGCAGGGCTCGAAGGTCGTTGCCTATCTCGCCAATGGGTGGAGTTTCGACGGCGTCATTGCGGTCATCGTGTGCGGAATCAGTGCCGTCATCGCCGGAAGCTGGGCCGGCTCGCGTTTGCTCGGGCGCATCGCCGAGCACCGCCTAGCGGCGATCTTCAAGTTGGTGCTGACCACGTTGGCGATCCGGCTGATCGCGACTGCGGTGTTCTAGGAGCGACGCGAACCGGGCTGAGCACGCGGCTGGTCAGTCGAGCACAAGCTCGCCGCCCTGGAACCGACGAAGCACCTCAGCGGTGACCTCGGCGGGCGTTGCGTGCGTGGTGTCGACGACGAAACGCTCATACTGCGCCAGTTGGTCGAACTGGCCGTGCATGAGGCGCATCACCCGTTCAAGGTCGTCGCCATCTCGGTGTGATTCGTTGTCGTTGTGCGTTTCGGTGCGTCCGAGCGCACGGATTAGCGCAGTGTCGATATCGGCCCGAAGCACGGCGTAGTGCAGCGGAGCGGTGCCCGCTGCTGTCTTGACTTCTTCAAGGAACCACGGCCCAAAGATGCCATCGAGAATGGTCGTGTATCCGGCAGCGGCATACCCGGCGGCTGCGGTCGTGGTGATGGCGACAACGGCGATGTTCTGCTCGTTCGCTTCGGGCAGCGACGGGTCCTTCCAGTCGCTGCGGATGTACCTGATGAAATGGTCGCCGAGCACATGCGCGCTGCGGGCAAACTCGTCGGCCAGTAGCGCGGCGACGGTTGTCTTGCCGGACCCGGGAGGGCCGGACAGAATCAGGATCGGGGCTGTCATGCGCTGCCTCCCCAGCCTCCACCCATATTGGCGTGGCGGCTCATTGTTGCTTGGCTCTCATCGACAGCGACCCTGCTGTATTGCGGTTCGCTCTTTGGCTCAGGTTTGCGCGGCGCCGCAGAATCACGCCAGGTGAGATAGCGACGTATCAGCTTGCGCATGGTCCAAAGCCCCTTGTGGTCGACGCTTCGACCGTAGTGGCCCGCACGGTCATCGACGAACGATGGCCACGCCGATCGCACGCGAAACCCATAGGAGTACAGATCACCGTGCCGACTACGGTGAACGACGAGCTGGGAGTTGATCACGGTGAGTGCCGTAGCGAACGTCGTAGACGAGAACCTCAACGCGTCGGCGTCAGTCATCGAAGACCCCGCGTCGGCGCGGTCCGGGTGGGCACTGCTCTGGTCCTGTATCAAGCAGGAACGCCGGTTCATTCTGATCGGCCAGTTCGTTGCACTCGGCTGGTCACTTGGCCGCATCGCCATGCCGTTGCTGGTGCAGCTCGGTATCGACCGAGGGATCGACAAGGACGGCTCGTTGCTGGTCTGGACCGTGCTGATTGTGCTCGCTGGTGTTGTGTCTGCGGTATCGCTGGGGCTCCGCCGGTACGTCGCTTTTCGCAACGCACGCCTGATCGAGTCACGGCTACGTGATCGGTTGTTTGCCCACATTCAACGGCTGCACTTCTCGTTCCACGACGCGAACGCGACGGGCGATCTCATGAGTCGCGCGAATACTGATCTTCAGAACTTTCAGGACGTGATCACGATGATTCCGTTAACGACCGGCCAGTTGGTGCTGGTGGGCGGAGCGATGACGATCATGTTTGTGACCCAGCCGCTGTTGGCGCTGGTGGCGCTCGCTGCGCTGCCGCTGGTCAACGTTCTTGCTCGCCGGTTTGCGCTCAATTTGCATCCCGCGATTATGGGTGTGCAACGTGAGTCCGCCGAGCTGTCAACCGTCGTTGAGGAGACGGTCGCGGGTGTGCGAGTGGTGAAGGGGTTCGGAGCCCAATCAGTCCGGGCTGAGGCGCTACGCATCGAAGCAGAGGGTCTACGCACCGAGTCGCTCGGGGCCTCGATGGTCCGTGCTCGGTACGTGCCGGCCCTCGAGATTGTGCCAAACGTTGGATTGATCGGCGTGCTCGCCTATGGCGGACACCTGGTCCTCGAAGGCGACCTGACGATCGGCACGTTGGTGAGTTTCAACATCTATGTGATGTTGCTCATCCAACCGCTGCGCAGCCTGGGCATGACCGTTGCCAACGCCCAGCGAGCCGCGGGGGCCGGAGTGCGGATCAGCCAGTTGCTCGCCGTCGCCCCTCGGATCGAATCGCCACCTTCGCCGCAGCGTTTACCGGCGGCGGCCGCCCCGGGACGCGTCGAGTTCACCGACGTGTCCTTTGCCTATCCGGGCCACCCCAACGAGATGGTGCTCGATGGTTTGACGTTGACGATCGAACCAGGTGAGTCGGTTGCGTTGGTCGGACCTACTGGCTCGGGAAAGACGACGTTGGCCAGCTTGTTGCCGCGGTTCTATGACGTCGATGCGGGGTTGGTGCAGCTCGATTCGGTCGATGTTTGCGAGCTTGACCCGCGAGAGCTTCGACGTGCCGTAAGCATCGTGTTCGAAGAGACGATTCTGTTCCAATCGACGGTGCACGAGAACATTGCGTTCGCAGACCCGTCGGCCTCCGAAGCTGACGTTCTGCGGGCTGCTCGGCTGGCAGGAGCTGACGAGTTCATTGCCGAGTTGGCCGACGGCTACAACACGATGGTCGGCGAACGTGGGCTGTCGCTTTCGGGAGGGCAACGCCAGCGGTTGGCGATTGCCCGGGCGGTTCTGGCGAATCCGCGAGTGCTGATTCTCGACGACGCGACCTCGGCGGTTGACCCGACAAAAGAACATGAGATCCGCGACGCTCTTGGCGAGGCAATGGCGTCGCGAACCACGATCGTGATCGCCCACCGGCCATCGACAATCGCATTGGCTGACCGAGTGGTTTTGATCGATCACGGCCGAGTGGTTGCCCAAGGCACCCACACCGAGCTGCTTGTAACTAATGGTCGTTATCGCGAAGTTCTCGCTGCGGACCTCGACGACGGTGCGAACGGCGCGTTCAACGATGATCCTGGCCGCGACCCAAGCGGCGGTCCACAGGACCCGGGCGTCACCGATAACCCACCTCGCGCCGCGGCCAAACCCGTTCGCCAAACTGATTCGGAAGCCGACTGATGGGCTTCTGGATGTCAGGCGGAGTTGAGGACGGTGACCGACTCGATCGTGACGCAACTCGCAAGGTGCTGCGTCGAACGTTCGAGATGATCGGCCCTTATCGGCATCAGGTCATCGGTGCACTCGCGTTGCTCGTGATCTTCTCGTTGACCTCGCTAGCCGGTCCGCTGCTCGTACGGCGAGCAATCGACGGCGGCCTCGAAGTCGGCGACCGTGGTGTGCTCAACACGTCGATCATGGGGTATGTCGTCGCAGCGATTCTGGCCTACACGTCGTTCCGTTTGGCGATTGGTGCGTTGGCCCGCGCAGGCGAAAGTTTTTTGCGGGACCTGCGGATCAAGGTGTTCGATCGCATCCTGCATCAATCGATGGCGTTTTTTGACCGAGAAAACGCCGGGGTGCTGGTCTCGCGTATGACATCCGACGTCGATTCGCTGCAGATCCTTGTCCAGCTCGGACTTCTGATGTTCATCACCGCCTCGTTGCTGCTGGTCGCATCGATGGTCACATTGATCTTCCTTGATCCGCTGCTGCTGGTGCTGTGTCTGCTGACCATGCCAGTGGTTGCCGCAGCGAGTGTGAAATTCCACCGCGAGTCGAACCGGGCCTATTTGTCGGTTCGTGATCGTGTTGGAACGACATTGTCGAGTCTGCAAGAGGGCATCAGTGGTGTCCGGGTGGTCCAGGCATTTGCCCGCGAAGAGGTCCAGATCGATCGTTTCGCTGTGACGAATCGAGACCTCTTTCTGAGCCATATGCGGGCGGTGAAGATCGGTGCTTGGTACTTGCCGGTGGTTGAGCTTGCTGGAGCGATTAGTACTGCACTTGCGGTCGGGCTCGGCGGGTGGATGGTCCGAGAAGGACGCGTCACACTCGGCACCGTCGCCGCATTTGTGTTGATTCTGCAAACCATGTTCGGGCCGGTTCAACAGCTCAGCCAACTGTTCAACATGGTCCAGTCCGCAACAGCAGCGCTACACAAGCTCTATCATCTGATTGACGAACCGGTCGCGATTTCGTCTGCCCTCAATGCTCCTTCGCTTCCGGCGAGCGGAGAGATCGAACTCGACGATGTGGCGTTTGGGTATGCACCCGATGAACCGGTTCTGTCAGGTGTGTCGCTCACAATCGCTGACGGTGAGCGGATTGCGTTCGTGGGACCCACGGGCGCAGGCAAGTCGACAATCGCCAAGCTGGTTGCTCGCTTGTATGACCCCACCGGCGGCAGTGTGCGGATCGGCGGTATGGACCTTCGTGACGCAGATGTCGAGTCGCTACATCAGCAGATCGTGGTGGTGCCACAAGAGGGCTTTCTGTTTGCTGGCACCGTTGCTGAGAACATCAGCGTTGCCCGGCCTGGGGCAACGGCCAACGAGATCCGAGCTGCTCTTGATCGCATCGGCGTGCTTGCGGTGTTCGATCGGCTTCCGCACGGTCTTGACACCGAGGTGCAAGAACGCGGCAGTCGGCTGTCAGCAGGCGAGAAACAGCTGGTCTCGCTCGGACGAGCAGCTTTGGTCGACCCTCGTGTTTTGATCCTTGACGAAGCCACTTCGAGTGTCGATCCGGGCACCGAAGCGATCGTTGAAAAGGCAATGGAGACGCTCATGCAGGACCGGACCGTGATCGTGATCGCTCACCGTCTGTCAACGTCGCAACGATGCGACCGGGTCGGTGTGATTTCGGCTGGCGAGCTGGTTGAGGTCGGCACGCATGACGATCTCGTCACGTTGGGCGGTCATTACGCCGAACTCTTCGACGCGTGGTCCCAGGGTTTAGCGGGCGTGCACGGCTGACGATCCGTCGATCGGCTGTGGCCGGCCGAGCAGGTACCCCTGGGCAATGTCGACTTCGAGCGCAGCCAGCGTGGCCAACTCTTCTGGCTGCTCGATTCCCTCGGCGATCACCGCGATCCCAAGCTCGTGCAACGACTCGATCAATCCTCGCAGTACCACTTCGGTTCGGGGCCGTTGGTGTACCCGTTCGATGAGAGAGCGGTCGAGTTTGACGATGTCGACTTGTAAGTCAATCACGCGGGCCAACGAGCTATAGGCGGCTCCGAAGTCATCGACGGCGACTTGCACGCCCCACTCGTTTAGTTCGCGAAGCGTGTCGAACGAACCTGATACGAGATCTGCTTCGACAACTTCGAGACAGAGGTTGGTTTCGTTCGAATCGTTCGAATCGAGTGAGGCGCGTACTCGGCGCTTCAACGACGGGTCATCGAGATCGTCTGGTCCGAGGTTGACGCTGACCATTTGTCCACCAGCTCCAATAGCAGCGGCCTGATCGAGCATGATGTCGGTGAGGTCACGTAGTCGGTTGCTGCGAGCGATCAAGTCGAGAAACTTTGCTGGGGCGAGCACGCCGAATACAGGGTGGTTCCACCGCGCGAGCAGTTCTCCGCCAATCACTTTGTGGCTTTGCAGATGAATGAACGGCTGGAAGAACGCAACGAACTGGTTCTGTTCGAATCCGTCGTGCACGTCGAGGACGTCGGCGGTCATCTGTTCGGGTGAATCGGTCATACCGGGGGCTCGGCGGGCATATCGAGGGTCTTGCGGATAGAGGCGCGCAGACGGGAGATATCGACCGGTTTTGACATGTATTCGCTGGCACCGGCTGCGAGCATCTGCGATCGAACGATCGGGTCGTTGTCAGCTGTGATGATGATCACCGGAATCGACCGAGTGAGCGGGTCGAGTTTGACACGGGTCAACAGGTCTTGCCCGCGCCCATCGGCGAGATGCAAGTCGAGCAGAATCAGTGCAGGCTCTCGTTCCTCGATCGCGGCGAGGGCGCCGGTGATCGTCGAGGTGCTCACGTAGGACAGACCTGGTTCCCTTTCGACCACATGCTGCAACAAAAGAGCACTGGCTTCGTTGTCTTCCACCCCGAGTACAAGCTGGGTGTTTGGGCCGACGCTGTGGTGGTTCGGTGAACGATGTGATGGTTTTGCTGCGGGTAGTTGGACCGTTACGACCGTTCCGCTTCCTTCAGTCGAGGTGATCGCAATATGCCCACCCATCAGTTCGACCAACATCTTGGTCAAACTGAGTCCAACCCCGGTCCCGTCAACGGGTCCTTCTTCGCGGCCGAGCCGGTCGAACGGTTCGAACACCCGAGACATTGCGTCGGCAGGAATGCCGATGCCGGTATCGGCCACGACGAGATCAACGAAGTCGGCGTTGGTGGTTGCCGTGATCGTCACACGTCCGCCGGGGCGGTTGTACTTGCAGGCGTTGCTGACGATGTTTGTGACAACTTGTTGCATCCGCTGGCGGTCAGCCAGCACCGACTTTCCCTGAAGCTGCTCGGCGCGTTCGATAGCCAGGCCGTTGAGCAACCCTTCTGCGTCGATCAGCGTCAGCGACTCGCGGACGACGTCGCCAAGGTCGACAGCTTCGATCGAGGTCGTCAGACCGCCTGCCTCGATTCGGCTGATGTCCAACACATCTTCGACCAGCGCTCGCAGATGATGCCCGCTCGAGAGAACTTGGGAGAGCAGGCGCTTGTCATCGTCGGATCGGCCGTCGTCGAGGAGCATCAGCTCGGTGAAGCCGAGCACCGCGTTCAGGGGTGTACGCAGCTCGTGGCTCATGCGCGAAAGAAACGATGTCTTGGCCCGATTGGCTTGCTCGGCGGCGGTCCTCGCAGCCTCGATAGCGGCGAGCGCATCTCGACGAGTGAGAGCTGTGGCGATGGTGTCGCCGACTCGTCGGACCAACTCGATCGTGTCGTCTGACCACGTGATTGATCGTTCCATGGCATTGAAGCCGACAAGCCCGGTGACTTCGCCGGCAACAATCATGGGGACTTGGAGCAATGAATGCACTCCGAACCGGCCGAACGATTCGCGTTCGGCTCGACCATCGTCGGGAATGGCGCTGAGATCGGGCACATGCACGGTTCGACCCGCGAGAAGCTCGCCGAAACTCCACGGGAAGTCTGCCGAAGGAAGATCCTGGAGGTAGTCGATTTGCGGTTCGAACGCGGCGGACGTCCACTCATGCGTGCATGAGATCAACTGCCGGTTTCCGTGAATATCGATGACGTAGGCCCGGTCTGCTCCTTCGCTGTTTGCAATCGATTTGAGGATCCATCGAATGGTTGAGTCGATCGAGTGTTCGTCGGCCATAGCGAGACGCAATGACACGTCGGTGAACGTGTGGTCGCGTCGTCGTTGACGGTTTTGCTGATCGGTCTCTGCATCTAGAGGGTCGATCGGACGCAACAAGATGAGAACTGCGGGTTGGCCCGCGAGGTCGATCGGGCACGAGCGCACCGAAACACGAGCCCGTGTTCCGTCGGGACGAAGAATCTCCTCGGGGCGCACGCGAGGACGCTCTCGACCTTGCTCGACGAGCCTGGGACGGTCGCTCAATCGACTTCGGTATTGCTCGGGTACGAGCTCGGTAACTAGACGGTCAACGATCTCGGGCCGAGTCGATCGGTAGAGGTGGAGTCCCGCCTCGTTCACGTCAGCGATGAGCCCACCGATCTCGATAAATGCGGCATCGGTGGTCATGCTGAACATCTGCTTGAACGCAGGGTCGAGTTGCGCAAGGTCGCTCATGGATTCGAAATGCTGACTTGTTGTGGCATTGCGAGCAGCGGCGCGTGTGTCTCGGGTATCACGTGTCGCCTACGGTAGTGGAGCTTGCGGATGAGCGAATGAGACGGTTCGACATATGAATAATTCGGAACTGCGACGCGATAGCGACAACACCCCCGTCGAGCGGGCGCGGGTGCTGTCGAATCGGTTGCGTGATCCGCTTCATGCGGTGGTCGGACTTGCTGAAGTCCTCAAAGATGCTCCACCTGACGCGACGGCCCAACTTGCCGACACGTTGCACGCCGAAACGCAGCGTTTGGCTGAGCTCGCCGACGAGCTGCTTGCTGTCCTCGGTGGTCCTCTCGGAGAGCAGCGACCTGAACCGGAGTTGCGCGGGCTTCGGGTGCTTCTTGTCGATGACAATCCGGTGAACCAAATGCTGACCGCCGCGCAGTTACAGAAGCTCGGTCATGTCGCGATCGTTGTTTCGTCGGGACCAGAAGCGATTGATCATTTGTCTCGCGACGAGGTCGATCTCGTGCTGCTGGACTGGCAAATGCCTGGCATGGACGGGCTAGAAGCCGCGGAGCTCATGCGTGCGGGTGAAACAGCCGAAGGTCGCGACGCTGTGCCGATCGTGGCGGTCACGGCCCGGGCGATGGCCGGGGACCGCGAGCGTTGTCTGGCGGCGGGTATGAACGATTTTTTGGCCAAGCCTGTCAGCCTTGGCGACTTGCGCGAGATGTTGCGCCGTTGGGGAGCGGGCTGAGCGACGCGTTGCAGGTAAAGACACGTCGCAGGTAAGACTGCAGGCATGCAAACCCGTACGCCGTCTCAAGCGTTCGATGCGTTCGTTAGCGGGACCCTCGCCAAAGGTGACTGGACCCACGAAGCGCACCTCATCACCTGTTGGGTCGCGCTGCAAAGTCGCACGCCTGGTCAGACACTGACCTTTCTGCGTAAGGCGATCACCGACCACAATTGCGGCCTGGGCATCGAGAACTCAGCTACGAGCGGCTACCACGAGACGTTGACTGCGTATTACGTGAACGCCGTTGCGGGTGCCGGCGCCGCCACCGTCGAGGACGTGTTCGACCACCCGTCGTGCAGCCGCACGGCGCCGCTCCAGCACTGGTCTAAAGAGGTGCTGTTCAGTGCCCGAGCTCGCTCGGCCTGGGTCGAACCTGATCTGTTGTCACTCGGATTTCAACCAGCCACCGATGGCTGAAACTGCTGCAGGTGGCACCCCAGCGGGGGCTGTGCAGACCGGCGTCGTCGCCCCTCGTTCATCTCTTAGGGGTCGGAAGATGTGCGAAATACCCATAGATCCGTCGTTCGATCCGAAGTAGCACGAACGTGATCGGCCAGATCGCCACCAAGGCGGTGACAAGCGGTGGCAACCAATGCCACCATCGGCTGATCGTGATACCGACTTTCATGCTCAGGGTGATCGCCGCGATAACGGAGACAACAGCGACAACTGTGGTGCCGAATCGCGACGTGTCCATAGATCCAAGATAGATCAGTTGCGGCCCGAGTCGTGATGCCACCCCGGAGAACGCGGCTTGACGGCGATTGGGGACGACCTGACGGGGGATAGGTGGTGGCTACCCTCTCGTCATGCATTGGACTCGTATTCGGTTGGCCGCTCTCACTGCGATGTTGGTCGGGATCCTGAGCTTGACCCTGGTGACGGTTGGGATCATTGGGTTTAGTGCCGATTCGTCGGCGCAGTCGCCCACATGCCCTGATGGCACGACGCTCTCAGCCGACGGTTCGACGTGTGTGAGTAACGCCATCGACGAGAACATCACCGTCACCCAGGTCTGCACTGAAGGCGTGCTGAGCGATGGCGTGTGCGTGGTGCCCCGGCTCGATGCGGCACCAGCGCCAGCAGCGCAACCCGCACCGGCAGCGCAAGCAGGCGGACAAAGCTCTGCGACCCCACGTGCCCCTGTGCCGTCATTCACCGGCTAGAGCGCACCGAGGCTCCGCGAGGTTGGCAGAGCCCCGGATCGTCTCGTTGTTCGTTGGGGCGCTTAGACCTGGCGGCCGGCGAACTTCAGAAGCTGGGTTTGCGCGTCGTCGCTGTCGGCAGCTTCGACTTCGTCGGCGAAGCGACCTTCGGCCCGCATCATCGCTGGCGGGAAACGCTTGAGGCCAGCATGGGTTGCGGCAACCGCGTCGGCGGGCAACGATTCGTCGGCACCGATGGCTCGTGCCAAGTCCCACGAGTGAACCAACAGGTCGCTGGCTGCGATGCCGAACGGCACAGTCTTGGGAACCTCGCCCATCGGACCCATTTCGGTCATGCCGTCGAGCGCTGATTCGTTCTGCAGAGCGGCACGGATCGCGTCGCGTGCCGTTGGCCAGTCGGCACCTTCGGGGATTTCTGCCCCGACGAGTGCCCCGGCAAATCCGACCTGCACGCCGACAGAGTGCTCGACGAGCTCCTTGACGTTCCATTCGGCGCACGGCGTCGATGCTTCCCACTGATCGTCGGTGATTGCGTCGAACCGTGCCGTGAAGGCGTCGGCGCTGCTGTTCCAGATATCGATGTGTTGTTGGCTCATAACCCAACGCTACCGACATGCGGTCGCTGACTGAAGCTACGGGCAGTGCCAGCCGCAAGAAGGCGAGGAGCGCTTTCGGGTCGCACCAACCGATGTCGACTTTCTCCCGGCCAATCAGGTCCAATTCTGTCGGGCTGATCGGACAGGTATCGAACCATGTCGGATAGGCGACAGACCGGCCGATCTAGTCCCACATCGTGGTTCCAGGGTTGCGTTTCGGAGTTGTGTTGCCTGGTCCCGCACCGTAGTAACGCCGCAACC
>CALDYC010000102.1 GCA_937941245.1 uncultured Acidimicrobiales bacterium
CCGCCCGGCATCGCCGCGTGTAGGCGCCGCTTCATCTCATTGGCTTGACCCAGGAATCATCGTGACTGCACAACTCACCGTTGTTGACCACCCGCTCGTGCAACACAAGCTCACGCTCATGCGCGACAAGGACCGCTCGACGAAGGGGTTTCGCCAGCTGCTACACGAGGTCAGTCACTTGCTTGCCTACGAAGTGACTCGTGACCTGCCGATGACGACTCGCACAATCGAGACTCCGCTGACGACGATGCAAGCACCGGTCCTTGAGGGCAAAAAGCTTGCACTCATCTCGATCCTTCGCGCTGGCAACGGTTTGCTCGATGGCGTACTCGATCTGATTCCGTCTGCCCGCGTCGGCTTCGTTGGGCTTTACCGAGATGAGCAGACACTTGAACCGGTCCAGTACTACTTCAAAGTGCCGTCCGGGCTTGACGCCCGACGAGCGATCGTCGTCGACCCCATGCTCGCCACCGGAAACTCCGCTGCAGCAGCAATCTCGCTGTTGAAAGACGAGGGCGCAACCGATATCAGCTTTCTGTGCCTGCTTGCAGCACCCGAAGGCATCGCACGCCTGGCCCAAGCCCACCCTGATGTGCGTGTGGTAACTGCGGCTGTCGATGAGCGGCTCAACGAGATTGGTTACATCCTGCCGGGTCTCGGCGACGCGGGTGACCGCATGTTTGGCACCAAGTAGAGACGCCAGCAGCGCGACCCGCACGAGTCCCGGCAGTGCTGCGGTTCGAACGGGACACTGCGCGTAGCTGCCGCGTAGGCTCGGGGCATGCCTGGACTGCTTCCTCATGTTGACCCTGACGGACTGCTCGAGTATTCGGTGGTGTACACCGACCGCTCTCTCAATCACATGTCGCAGAGCTTTCAGGGCGTCATGCGAGACATCTCGGCCGAGCTCAAGTCGGTCTACAACGCCGATGCTGTCGCCGTCGTGCCTGGCAGCGGCACGTTCGCAATGGAAGCGGTCGCTCGCCAGTTTGCTACCGGCAAGGACGTTCTTGTCATTCGCAACGGCTGGTTCAGTTACCGGTGGACCCAGATCCTTGAGATGGGGAGCATTGCGGCCAGCGAATCGGTGCTCAAAGCTGCGACGATCGACGAATCACCGCAGCCGTCGTTCGCACCCCACCCCATCGACAAGGTGGTCGCAGCGATTCGTGATCAGCGGCCCGGTGTGGTGTTCGCCCCGCACGTCGAAACCTCTGCCGGCATGATCTTGCCCGACGACTACCTCACCGCCGTCGCTCAGGCCACTCACGAGACCGGCGGATTGTTCGTTCTCGACTGCATTGCCTCGGGTGCCATGTGGGTCGACATGGCCGAGATCGGTGTAGACGTGCTCGTCAGCGCCCCGCAGAAGGGGTGGAGCGGTTCACCATGTGCCGGGCTGGTCATGCTCGGCCAGCGCGCAGTCGACGCTATGGCGCACACGACAAGCACCTCGTTCTCATGCGACCTCGCCAAGTGGCTACAGATCATGCAGGCCTATGAAAATGGGGGCCACGCCTATCACGCCACCATGCCGACCGACGCGTTGACCAACTTCCGCGACGTGGTTCTTGAGACGCGGGAGTTCGGGTACGAAAGGGCCAAATCGGCCCAGCTTTCGCTGGGGGAGCGGGTGCGCGGTGTCCTTGCCGAAGCCGGTTTCAAAAGCGTCGCCGTCGGGCCCTTCGCAGCTCCAGGGGTGGTGGTCAGCCACACTGACGCACCCGACATCAAGTCCGGAGCGGCGTTCGCAGCCGAAGGGGTGCAGATCGCTGCGGGTGTACCGCTGCAGGTTGATGAACCGGCCGATTTTTCGACCTTCCGCATTGGGCTATTCGGGCTCGACAAGCTCAAGGACGTTGACCGTGCGGTGTCGGTATTCGCAGAGGTGTTGCGCAAGGTTGTTGCGTGAGCCATGGTCAGCCCATGCGATTCGGCATTTTGGGTGCTGCGCGCATTGCTCCCGCTGCTGTCATTGACCCGGCTCGAACAACGGGAGCGTTCGAAATCGCTCGAGTAGCGGCTCGTGATGTTGGCCGGGCATCTTCATTCGCTGATGAACATGGCATCGCCGGGGTGTCGGCGACCTATGACGAGTTGATTCAGGCTGACGATGTCGACGTTGTCTACAACCCGCTTCCGATGTCCCTGCATGCCGAGTGGACGATCGCCGCATTGCGGGCCGGGAAGCACGTGTTGTGCGAGAAGCCGTTCGCGTCGAATGCCGTCGAAGCAGCTGAGATGGTGCGGGTGGCCGACGAGACCGGCCTCAAGCTCGGCGAGGCATTCCATTACCGGTATCACCCGTTGTTTGATCGTGTTATCTCGCTGGTCGACTCGGGGGTCATCGGCGAGCTTCGTCACCTCGACGCAGAGTTCGCCGTTGCGATCTCCAAGCCCGATCTGCGCTGGGATTGGGACCTCTCTGGAGGCTCGACTATGGACCTGGGTTGTTATCCGATTCATTGGGTCCGCTCAATTGTCCAAAGCGAACCAACTGTGACGAGCGCACAGGCGATCATTGAGCCCAATGCCACCAGCGTCGACCGGATCGACGCGGCACTCGAGGCCGAGCTTGCATGGGCATCGGGTGTTACCGCTCGGATCTCAAGTTCTATGGTGGCTCCCGATGGGCCCACATTCAACCTGCGAGTACAAGGAAGCGACGGCCATATTGAGGTGCGCAACCCGATCGCTCCGCAGCACGGCAACCGGGTCACAGTGTCAGGTCCGACGGGGACAACGACCGGTGAAATCAGCGCAGGTAACACCTACGAGCACATGTGTCGGGCGTTCGTGGATCACGTTCGGCTTGGCAGTGAGTTCGTGACGTCGGGCGAAGATTCGATTGCGAATATGACAACGATCGAGGACTGCTACCGAGCAGCAGGGCTGCCGCCTCGAGGTTCTTCGGGTTAGTAGCTGCCGTGGGTGAACTCGATATCAGCGCACACGAGCGGCACCCGCACGATGACCGCATCGGCTGTGAAGTCCATCGTTGCGTTGTCGATACCGCTGATTGACCACAGGCGTGGTTCGATGCCGGTGATGCGGAATGTGGTGTACACGTCCGGGTCCTCACGAACCGGCGATAGTCCAACGAACAGGTTGCCGGCGATCCACTCGGCCCGATGCAGGGCAAGCGTCGGAAAGTCGACATCAACGATCTGTGGTTGCGGTTCAATCGGGCCGGCGGAAAGCCGTTCCCACCGACCAGGACCCGACGCCTCGGCGGCAGCCAGAAAGGCGTTGTATTGGCCGCGCGGATGGGGCTCGTCGAGTCCCATTCGCCAGGTGAACTCGCCGAGCTCGTCGTTCCATGTCGGTTCAAACGAAGCGTCGATTGCGTCTTGTAGTTTCGAGGCGAGCTCAACCATGTTCCACTCTCGTGCGAGTACAAGAGCTGATGGCCAGCCGCGCCCGGCAGGCAACGGCAACGTCAGATCGCCGTCAAGGCCCATCGCGGTGCTCGCGGCTTCGAACAGTCGACGCGCCTCGTCAGGTACCTGCGGGGCGGCGTAATACGACGTCGTCATCGCCAGTGAGACCGGAAGTCGATGATGCAGGTCGATGGTCGGGTCGTAGTAGAGCGTCGTCTCGGTTGGTGGGGTGTCGTCGGTCAGACCGAGGTAATGCTCACGGGCATAGTCCCACCATGGCATGAACGCCTGTTCGTGGAAGTCAGTGCCGTGTCGGTTGTCGTGCAGCCTCAGACCGAGGCCAGCTCCAGCCAGTCAAAACGGCCAGATTTTGGTGTTTTCTCAATGGCAGCCAATCGGCGCAGCCAACCACTGTTTGGCGAGGTGCTCGGCAATTTCTGAGTGGGTCCAGGTGAAGGTGTCTGCGCCATCACGGATCATGTCGAACGGTTCGTTCCATCGGTCATCGTTCGAGATCATTGATCGAATACCGAGCAACACCAGCAAGAAGCCCTTGTAAAACAACATGCCGTCGGCCGCGATGGGGTCCATCTGGCGGCCGTAGGGCTCGATCCCGTTGGCTGTCCAACCGGGCGCGTCATAGGTGCCCCACACAGACGGCGGAATCAGGAACTGGTACGCGTCGGGATAGTCAGCCCGGTCCGGGTCGTTGCCGAACTGCGTCAACCAGTCAGCGGCAGACCACCAGCCGGTATGGCGTTCGATGAGCTGATCCAGGATGGCGACGTAACGTTCGGTCCAGGCCGGTGTGCGGTGAGCCATGAGCCCGAGCGCATAGGACGAATCGACAAGGTCGAACCGATGCCAACTGGCCATCGGCGGATCGGACCGATTGTCCCAATGCGCATGTGGCCGGCCGTCGCGGTCCCAGCTATCGGGGGTATGCGCTTTGCGGTCGAGGTAGCGGAGCCAACCGACCGAACGTTGTGAAAGACCCACGGCCGAACCGTAGTTGCTTCGACCGCAATCGGTAGGCGTGTCTATTCGCCCTGTACCGCTGCTTGGCTCTGGCGGTATGAGATCGTCGGGTACTTGGACGGATTGCCAGGGCCGGCGCAGGTTGGCAAGCACACCATGGGGTAGTCCGCGTTGGCGTTGAAGAAGAACGGAATCGAGTACCGGTCGGTTGCGCCGAGGTTGTTCGCAAAGTGCCGTGCACTGAGAAACCGGTCGTTCGACCAGTGGCGCAGGAGTTCGCCGGAGTTCACGACGAAGGCATTGTCTATGACGGGGACTCGGACCCATCGACCGCGCTCAGCGTCGAAGACCGTAAGACCTGGGCCATCTTGCAGCAACAAGGTGAAGAACGTGGTGTCAACATGCGGTGCGATGCCGAACTGTTCGGGTTGATCTCGGGTGACCTCGTGGAATGCCCCCGGGTTTTGGTGCCGGGTAGGTTTGGAGTCCTGATCGCCCTGCGGGG
>CALDYC010000103.1 GCA_937941245.1 uncultured Acidimicrobiales bacterium
CTCGGTGGTGATCGTCCCGTGGCCAGCGGCCGTGAGTGCTGCTTGAAACGACTTCTGTGAGGCAACGATTGCGTCGCGTTGGGCTTCGGACGTCCAATACATCGCCGATCGGTACTGGGTGCCGACATCGTTGCCTTGGCGCATGCCCTGAGTTGGATTGTGGCTCTCCCAAAAAACCCGCAACATGTTGTCAAGTGATGTGACAGCGGTGTCGAAAACGGCCAAGACCACTTCGGTGTGACCGGTGCGTCCGCTGCACACCTCTTGATAGGTCGGGTTGGGGGTGTGGCCGCCGGCGTAACCAACCGCGGTGGTCCACACACCGTCTGCTTCCCAGAATTTGCGTTCAGCTCCCCAGAAACACCCCATTGCGACAATGATTTGTTCGTGACCCGCTGGCCAGGGCGGTTGCATGGGGTTGCCGGTCACCAGATTGGCCGGGCCAACCGCCATGGGGTCGGGTCGGCCAGGGAGGGCCTCGTCGGCGGTCACGATTGTCGACTTGTCAGGTCCGCGTCCAAACAGTGCCATTGTTCGTCTCCACTCGTAGGGCAGTGTGGTTTCGAAGCTACTGCCTGTGTCGCATGCTTCGGTGTCGAGGTCGGCCATCTCTGCGGTTCGCTCACGACGCCTACAATCAGTGACCAACGAAGGGGATCTCTGTGGGTCAAACAACCAGCTCTACGCGCTCTGGTCGATCATCGGTAGCGGTTGCGCTTCTGGTCGCGCTCGTGCTCGCAGTTACGGGCGTAGCGGTCGCCGGAAGCGCTGGAGCGCAAACTGACGACGACGTCGACGCGATCGCTCAGCAACTCGAACAAGATGGCTACTTCATCGAACGCGGCGCTACCGCAGATCCGGGTGCATTTCAGCGTCTCGTTAGCGGGTCCTATCGCGACACCTGGTACTTCGTCGAGATGGTTGCCGATGTTGATGATGACTTCGCTGACCGGCTCCGAGAACAAGTCTCACCAACCGGCAACGTAGTGGTCTTGTTCACCGAAACCGAAGGCGGTGAAATCTTCGACGTGGCACAGATCTCGACGTCGCAAAGCGAGTCGGTCGAAGACGACGCACTCGAAGCGCTGTTCGGCGATTGGTCTACTCCGGCCGAATTCATGGCCGATGTGGTGAGCCGATTCGAACGCAACACTGCGGCAACCAACAGTTCTGCAACCGGCTCGGCTGATGGCTCATCGTCGCCGAGTGCCGACGGAAGTGGCTCGAGCTCGGGTAGCGGGTGGTTGTTTCTCGCTGTTCCTGCCGCGCTCATCGCTGGTGGAATGTGGTTCTCGGGGCGCAACAAGAAGAAGAAGCAGTCCGCGGCCCAACTCGAGACAGCCACCAAGATCCGGGCCGAGATTCAGACCGAACTTGACGAACTCGCAAACGACGTTCTCGTCCTTGGCGGTCCGGTTGACCTGTCCGAGAAGCCCGAGGCGATCGCGCACTATCGCGAGGCGACGGCGACGTACACCCAAATCTCTGACGAACTCCCAGACATCAGCGAACTGGCCGAAGCGGATCTCGAAGAACTCGTTGCCCTTGGTACTCGCATTGCCCATGCCCGTTGGCAAATGGACGCTGCCGAGGCCATGGCAAACGGCGAACCCATTCCTGAGAAGCCGCCGGTCGAGCCGCCGCCAGAACCAACCCGCCCGTCGCCGCAACAACCGGCCCCGCGACCCGAGCGGCTTCCTCAACAGGCTCCTCGGCCACGAGTTCCCTACAGTCGGTCTCGGCGCCGCTCAGGTGGAGGTCTGCTCGACATCCTCATTGCCGGATCGGGCATGCTTGGCGGCTCGCGCCGCAGTAGTCGTCGGTCGACGAGGTCATCAGGCGGCATGTTCGGTGGATCGTCGGGCGGCATGTTTGGCGGATCGTCGGGCGGCATGTTTGGCGGATTGGGTCGAGGGTCGCAGTCGGGACGTTCGACCCGCCAAGCACCACGTTCGTCGCGCGGCGGTGGTCTGTTCGGCAGCGGGAGTTCGGCTCGTTCGTCGTCTCGCAGTTCGTCATCGCGCCGGTCCTCTTCGCGGAGTTCATCTCGACGGTCGTCATCAGCGCGCCGCTCGCGATCGTCGCGATCTCGTTCGACCTCGCGTCGGCGCAAACGCTGACATCACGGGCCAGCTTCGATCGAAAGTCGTCTAAAGGCGCCTAAAGGCGTTGCGAGCGGCTGCGGTCGTCGATTTGAGGACGTAGCATTGACCGCGCACTGATCTGAAAGGCATCCACGTGTTCAAACGAGTGATCAACTATCTCAAGACGCTGTTCCGGGTAAAGGCCGAATCGGCAATGGATCCCGAGATCGAAATTGAGCAGGCCATTGACGAGGCCCGCAAGCAGGATCGTCAGCTACGCAACCAGGCGGCCAAAGTCATTGCTCATCGCGAGCAGCTCGAGAGCCGAATCGAAAAGGCCGCTGACCAGGCCGGCGAGTCCCGCGAGATGGCCAAGCAAGCGCTGCTGCGCGCCGAGCGGGCGCAGGTCGAAGGCGACACTGCGGGCGTCGAGAAGTGGACGAACACTGCGTCAAGCTTGGCCATGAAACTGCAGGCATCTGAGGGCAACCTCGAAAGCCTCAAGTCGCAGTATGAGATCGCTGTTGCTCAGGCCGACGAAGCCAGCTCCGCGGTGCAGGGCAACGCGATGCGGGTGCAGGAACTTGCCGCCAAGCGCATGCAGTTGTTGGGCCAGATCCAGCAAGCCAAGATGCAAGAAGAGGTCAACAAGGCCGTCGAATCGATGTCCGGTGCCCTTGAGCACGACGCGCCGAGCCTCGAACGTGTCGAGAACAAGATCGAAGAGCGCCTTGCACACGCCAAAGCAAGTGCCGAGGTCGCCTCAGCGACGCCTGAGGGCGCCGAAGCAGAGTTGCGATCGGCCGTGTCGTTGGCGAAGGCCGACGACAAGCTTGCTGAGCTGCGAGCTGAGCTCGGCTTGAACTAACGGCCGCGCTCGGGTCTTGCCGAGACGCGCCAACCGCTTGATCGGCGACCCCCGGCTCGGGCCGGGGGTCGCCGTCGTTTTCGTCAGTGCCTTGGGCCTTTGCCAATGCCTTTGCCAATGCCTTGGTCAATGCCTTCGTTACTGCCTTCGCTCGCGACCGCCTGTCATGTGGATTGCGGCTGGATGAGCAGCGCTAACGGATGAACTCGCCGGTATCGGTCAGCGGAAACCAGACACCCCCGGCGGCTCGGCCGTCTAACGAACCCACAGCGTCGTCCGCCGCTCGCGTGTACAACGCGATGCCGCCGTAGGTGACCTGGTCGATTCCCGAAGGGTGGCTCACGACCCCGACGCGTGTTGCATCAAGCCGGGATGAAACGAGACCATCTTCGATTGCGACGGGCACCCAGGTCTTGGTGCAGGTTCCGGTACAGAAGAAATTGTCTGCGGTGTCCTCGGTATTGCCGTAGACGGTTCTCCCGTCAGCATCGGTCACAACGGCTCGCCCATCGACATCGACCACCCGCAGTGTTGGCGCTTCGCTGTTTGCGCCGGCCAATTCTGGGGCTACCACCGACGCCGGTCCGGCTTGTAGCGAAGCACGCTGTGCCGTCACCCGGCCGCTCCCGCACGCCATGGTGAGCCCAGCAACGCCGACAAGCACCACAAACGACGTTAAGCAATGTCTGAAAAACGATGCGGTAGGTTCGTAGGTAGTCAAAGGCGTGATGTGACAAGTGTGGCGGGACTAAACGGCACTTCGGTTGCTGGGTTGAGGGCTAGGTGCCCAAATTTCTGCAACTGAGTCGATTTTCCCATCTCAGAATGAGGTCAATGCCTCAGAGTCTTGGGGGCGACATTCCGTCAGACTGGAGTTACCCCATTGGGGTGATCATGCACTATCCCGTCGGGATGAGCATGAAATTGATGGAAAGACGGGACCATGGATCGGCTTGATGATGACTTCGCAACAAATGGAGGCGCTGTGGCGCCGGTACTGATCGTTGACGACCATTCGCTTTTGGCAGGAAGCCTGGCGATGGTGTTGACTGCCGAAGGGTGCGCGGTGCGCACCCTCAAGGCCACGACACCATCGTTGCTTCTTGCTGAGCTCGATAGTCGGCCCGTCGGGTTGGTGCTCGTCCGGATTCAGCCGGGGCCGCGGCTCGGCCACGGAATGTAGCTTGTCGAGGCTGCCGCTTCGAGGGGCTGCACCGTTGCGGTGCTGTCTGACAGTACGCACGAGCTCTTGCAGGCTGCATCTGTCACTGCCGGAGCAACCGGGCTACTCGGGACGAGCGAGCTTCTCGTCGACACCGTTGATGAGATCCTTGCCATGGTCAAGGGTGAACGACTGCTGTCGGCCGAGCGTCAAAAGGAACTGACGGACCTGTTCGCGACCCATCGCGTC
Source organism: uncultured Acidimicrobiales bacterium (assembly GCA_937941245.1). Lineage (GTDB taxonomy): Bacteria > Actinomycetota > Acidimicrobiia > Acidimicrobiales > UBA10347 > UBA10347. The sequence goes on from CALDYC010000103.1 coordinate 4,364, forward strand.
GACCGCGACAACCGCTTCCTGCCGTTCGAGTCGCTTTCGCGGCGCGAAGGCGAAGTGCTGTGTCTGCTGATGGAAGGACACTCGGTCGCAAAAATCGCCGAATCATCGTTCGTGTCTATCGGCACGGTCCGCACCCAGGTCAAGGCCGTTTTGCGCAAGCTTGGCGTCAACAGCCAGGCGGCAGCTGTAGCGCTTGCATACCGCAGCGGCTGGCCAGACGCCGATCCTGCACTGCCGGTTGACCTTCGTCTGCGGGACCTCGACAGGGACGTGACTCCTCGGCCGAGCTGACATCACAGCCGTGTCTGCTCCGGTTTGCCCGACATTGGCGTCAGGCGGTGCGACCGTCTTGGGGAACTGTCTTGGGGGACTACGGCAATTGCGGGAAGAACCTCGTGGGTATGACCGAAAAGATGTTGCACCTGAACGTTGCAATGATTGCGTTCGTGTTACATTCATGCAGCCGGGATATGCCCGGACCTTCTCATGCTTCGCTCCTCCCGTTCATTCGTTGCCGTCGTTGTGATGGCGCTTGTCGCCACCGTCGTTGCAGGCGGGGCTCAGGCTCAGACCGACGAGATTGAACAACTCCGCGCTGAACGAGACCAGGTCCGCGAGGGCCGCGCTCGGGCCGCAGCCGACCTCGATCCGTTGTTTGCAGCCAATGATGAGATCGAAGAAGCGCTGGCAACCCTCAACGATGATCTGGCGGGGCGTCAGGCTGCGCTAGCCACGACCCGATCACAGCTCGACAAGGCTCGTGCCGACGTCGTCACGAGTCAGGAACGCATCGTTGCCGCTCAGGCCGAGATTGCTGCGTTGCGCGTCGAACTTCAGGAACAGGCGCTCACCGTCTACATGCGTCCGGGTTCAGACAATGGCGAAGAGGCGCTCGAGTCAGAGAACATCAACGACGGTGAGCGTCGACGGGCGTTATTGCGTGCCGTGAGCCGTAACCGAAACGACATTATCGATGCCATGCGTGGCGCCGAAGCCGAACTTGAAATTGCCGCGGCGCGTGCCGAACAGGCTCAGGCAAACATCGAGACTCGTCAGGCCACCGAAGCTCGTCAGCTTGGCGAAGTTGAGCAGGCAATCAGCCGACAACAAGGGCTTCAGGATCTCCTCACGAACCGCATCGCCGAATTCCAGGCTGAAGTCGATGGACACGCGGCGGAAGAGGACGAGATCACCGCATTGATGACCGGGCTCATCGCCGACGAGAATCGCCGTCTCGAAGCGATTCGCGAGGCGGCCCGCATCGAAGAGGAACGCCAACGCGTTGCCGAAGAAGAAGCGCGAATCGAGGCCGCTCGACTCGCAGACATCGCAGCCGGTCGCACGTCCGACGCCCCAGCCGGGGTAGACCGGGCCGAAGCAGCGCTCAACAGCGCTCCTACTGTTGCCGTAAGCCAACTACTGATTCCCACATCTGGCCCCGTTACATCGGAGTTCGGACCCCGCTGGGGTCGACTGCACAAGGGCATCGACATCTCCGCGAATACCGGTTCTCCGGTGCTCGCCGCCGCATCGGGTGTCGTTATCACAGCCAGTAGCCAAGGCAACTTCGGCAACCTGGTGCTCATCGACCATGGCGGCGGCCTGGTGACGGCGTATGCGCACTTGAACTCGTTCAACGTTTCGCAAGGGCAGTCGGTTTCGGTCGGCAACACCGTCGGAACCGTTGGGTGCACCGGAAGTTGCACTGGTCCGCACTTGCACTTTGAGACTCGGGTCAATGGTGTGGCCTATGACCCGAGGTCCTACTTCGGCTAACACGGGCCCGGTGTCGACGTTCGTTCGTTGACTCCATGTCGTGCGTCGACGTCCACTGCCGGCGGCGCGCCGTTCTGTGGGTTCCGTTGCGATGGGGATACGCGCCGCGGCAGCATGAGGTGAGCAGCGCGTCAGCTGCGAACTGGAGGGTTCATGCAGATCTGTTTCGCGGGCGGCGGCAAAATGGCCGAAGCGCTCATTGGTGGGTTGATCGCTACTGGGTGGGCGCCTGCGTCACGCATCGGCGTTGTCGAGATCGCCGCGGAACGGCGCACCGAACTCGCCGCTCGATTTGACGGACTGCAGCTGGCTTCGTCGATTGATGCTGCGATCGCAGCGGGTTTTGACCTTGGTGACCTCGTCCTTGCCGTCAAGCCGCAGCATGTGGCTGACGTCGGCGTAGCAGTCAGCGAGCACGGCTCAGCAAGCGGAGGCGTGGTCCGTGTCCTGTCAATCGCTGCGGGGGTAACCGTGACGGCCCTCGAAGGTGCGTTCGGTCCAGCCACGCGAGTCATTCGGGCAATGCCGAACACCCCCGCCCTCGTCGGCGTCGGCACTGCGGCGATTGCCGGCTCAACGAGAACGACCGACGCCGATCTCAGCTGGGCCGAAGAGGTGCTGTCAAAGGTCGGCACCGTCGCACGAGTCGACGAAACCGCGCTCGACGCGGTGACGGGCGTGTCCGGATCTGGGCCGGCGTATCTGTTCCTGCTGGCAGAGTCCATGCGGGCCGCGGGGATTGAACAGGGCCTCGCTCCAGAGTTGGCCGATCAACTCACCCGCCAGACGTTACTCGGTGCAGCGACCCTGTTGTGCGAATCGGGTCAGGACCCTGCTGATCTGCGAAAGAACGTGACGTCTCCCGGAGGAACGACGTTTGCGGCGCTCGCGGTCATGGAACAGCAGGGTCTTGGGCAGATCGTTGGCCGCGCTATTGCTGCGGCGACCGAGCGCAGTCGCGAGCTTGGATCAGCCTGAATAGTGACCGCAGGTGGGTGACTCGTGGTGCTGGCGCGCCGCACGAGGCATACGCGGGCAACGGTGCCAGTGTGGGAACGGTTGGAGCCTGGTGGCTGGTGGGGCCAGGGTGACAGTTTGATGTCTGCGCCCTAGAGTGGTGGGACCGCACACACCCAAGAACTGAATGACCGGAAGAGTGCCTGTGACTGAGAACCAACGCCCCCGCTACCTGACTGTCGCCGAGGTGGCCAATGACATGCGGGTGTCAACGATGACCGTGTATCGCCTCATCAAGGCTCAGGAACTGCCCGCAGTCCGCGTCGGCAAGTCATATCGGGTCCGCCTGACTGATCTCGACACATTCCTCGATAGCCGCCGCGTTTCGGATCTCGAGGACATCGGCGACGTCGGTTCCTGAACGACACAATGTCTGGTCCCAATCAGTTTCTCGTGACCTGACCGGTGCGATTCGCAACGCTGCATTTTCTTTCTGACTACGGCCTCGTCGACGAATTCGTTGCAGTTACAAAGTCCGTTGTTTGGTCGATAACGCCCGACGTCCGGATTGTCGATATCACCCACGATGTAGCCCCGTTTGACGTTCGCGGCGCCGGTTACTCCCTCGCCCGCGCCGCTGGCTGGCTCAACCCGGGTGTCGTGATGGCCGTTGTCGATCCCGGGGTCGCAACCAACCGGCGTGCGGTCGCTGTTGAGGTCGGCGACGGAGCTTCGATTCTTGTCGGCCCCGATAATGGCTTGCTTGCCCCGGCGGTGGCGATGGTTGGCGGAGCAACTGCAGCGGTCGACATCACTAACTCGCGATTCCGGATCGATGCACCTGGGCCCACCTTCGACGGACGCGACCTGTTCGCTCCCGTAGCCGCTCAGCTATGCGCCGGAACACCGCTAGCTGAGGTCGGCGAACCCATCGAACCCTCGTTGCTCATGCCGGCAGTGGTTCCGGTGACAGCGACCGAGGGCGATGTGGTTGTTGCTGAGGTGCTGTGGATCGATCGTTACGGCAACGCCCAGCTCAATGTCGATCCTGACGAACTGACCCATGGGCGCTACTCGCTTCAGGTCGAATCACAGCGTCGAGGAGCGGCTCGGGTCGAGAGTTTTTCCGGGCTGGCAGCAGGTGAGGTGGGGCTGATCGTCGATAGTTACGGCATGATTGCCGTCGTGGCAAACAAACGGTCAGCTGCAGCTGAGCTTGAACTGTCTCGCGGAACCGAGGTGCGGTTGCATCCGGCAGGCGAAGATTCTGGTGTCTCGACGCCAGTGACCATTGGGCGGGCCGGTTCATGAGACCCGCGACCGTATTGGTCATTGCTGTGCTGCTCTCGTTGATCGTGGGTGCGGCCGTCATTCAGATCGTGTTCATGCTCTGACCCCTGGCAGACAACGCTTGGCAGACAACGCGTGGCGCCCCGCTGGGTGTTTTGACCGACCGTCAGCCGAACAACTCTGAGCTTGGGCGGTCTTGCTTGGTTGCGGCCTTTTCGATCACTGCGTCTGCACGTTCGGCCTCGTCAACGAATGCCAGTCGAGTTGGGGCTGGGCCGAATCGACCGGCTGCCCCTTCGGTCGCGTCGGCCCCGCTGGCGAGCTCAGATGTGACTCGCTCGATGTCGGGGTTGGTCACAAGCGGTTCTGCAGTCGGAGCTACTGCCGTCGGGACTGGTGTTGCCGGAACTGGTGTTGCGGGAACTGGTGTTGCGACGACCACCGCTACATCTCGCTCTGGTGTGACGGTCGGTGCAGGGGAAGCAGCGTTGACATCGGCGAACCGATGTGTCGTGTACACCCGGCCTGTTGGATGGATATAGACCCCAATCCCGATCAGGTCGAAGCTCGGGTCGAGCATCGCCGCGCGATGCGCCGGGCTATTCATAAATGCTGAGGTCAACGACGCAACGCTCTCGCCGCGTCCGACGTTCTCGCCTGCTTTTGCCCAGGTGCCGGGTATGCCCCCGGTGATGTTCGAGGCGTGGCTGAGAAACGAACCGTTCGCCATCTGAAACGCCCAACCAGCAGCTGCTTCTGACATGCCTGCATGCAATGTCAATGGGCCGACGCCAGCGTTGGCCCGTTGCTGATTGACCGAAGCGAGGAACCCGGCCTCCATGCCTGCATCGCGAACCGGAGTCGCCTGTGCTTGAGCCTCGGACGCTGGGACCGCAACAAATGCGCTGAGTGCCAGCGTGAGTGCCAGCAGCAAACTCGTGGCAGTTCGTATTGGATTGTTCATGATTCAACTCGCAGGTGGTGGACTACTGAGTTGTTCGGGAACTGGGGGCGTGAGTTCAGCCCCCATCCCTTCAATGAGCGACGTGGCCCGGGCCGGTGCACATGAGCCATACGGACCCCAAGCCGTTGGGCCCGATCACCTGGGTAAAGACAATCGGCAAGCGAACGGACCGGCGTCTTGTGAAGAAGCGCACAACGTCGTAGGGTCGCGACGTGAGCGAGCTTGAGCCGCCGGTGCCAGCGGCGACAGTTGCCCGACTTCCGCTATACCTGCGATGTCTCGAGGCACTCGATGCCGAAGCAGCGCCGACGGTCAGTTCGTCACATCTCGCTGCGTTGGCAGGAGTGAACGCAGCGAAGCTACGCAAAGACCTGTCTCACCTGGGTAGCTACGGCACTCGGGGGGTCGGCTACGACGTCGGCAACCTCATGGGTGAAATCCGTCGCGAACTGGGCGTTGACGAAACGTCACCAGTGATCGTCATTGGTCTCGGCAACCTCGGCCAAGCGCTCGCGAAACACGGCGGGTTCGCCGGACGAGGCTTCCCCATTGTTGGGCTCTTCGATATCGATCCCAACAAAATCGGCCAAGAGATGGACGGTCTGATCGTCCAGCACCTTGAAACGGTTGCGAACACCATTGCGGCAACCGGCGGGCACACCGCAATTATCGCGACGCCTCCCGATGCGGCTCAGGTGGTCACGGACCAACTCATCGCCGCGGGGATCACATCGGTCCTGAACTTCGCTCCGACGGGCGTGGTGGTGCCCGACGGCGTGGCGTTGCGTCAAGTCGACTTGGCTGTCGAGTTGCAGATCCTCAGCTACTACCGCCCCGAACGGGTCGCAGAGCGCGACGCTGGGCGTGACCGAAACCTCAGCGCCGCGACATCATGATTCGACGCGCCACCGGGCATGATGGAGTGTCGCGCCAAGCGGCCTCTGCTTTCTTCCCAGACGGACACGTATGTCGTTTGTAGTCATCGGACTCAATCATGCTTCGACGCCGGTCGACGTACTAGAGCGCGTGACGATCGCAGCGCCGGACCTTGACAAGGCACTCGACAGTGTGACGATGCGGCCCCACGTATCTGAAGCGGTCATCGTCAGTACGTGCAATCGAACCGAGATCTACGTCACCGCTGAGCGTTTCCACGGTGCCTATCAAGATGTCCGAGACTTCCTGACCGAACAGTCATTTCTGCCACCCGAACAGCTCAGCGACCACCTCTATACGTTCTACGATGACGACGCAGTCCGCCACCTCTTTGAGGTCAGCGCCGGCATCAACTCGGCAGTTCTCGGCGAACACGAGATTTTGGGCCAAGTCAAGCGTGCCTGGCAGGCAGCGCAGAAGTTCGGCAGTACGGGTACCGCGCTGAATGCCGTATTCCGGTCTGCGCTTGAGGTGGGCAAGCGGGTGCGTACCGAAACCTCGATCTCGCGAAACATCGCATCGGTTTCCCAAGCCGCAATCGTGCTCGCAGCCGATCGCCTCGGCGGTCTTGAGGGTGCCGATGTGCTTCTCATCGGTGCCGGCGAGATGGGCACCGGGATGGCCCGGACCCTTGCAGGGGCGGATCTCACCAACTTGGTCGTGTCGAGCCGCACGCATCAGACGGCGCTCGATATCGCTGACGAGATCGGTGCGACCGTTAGCGCATTCGACGATCTCGAAACGGCACTCGTCGACGCCGATGTTGTGTTCACCTCGACCGCGGCGCCGCACCAGGTCATCGACCTCGATCTGGTCCAACGGGTGATCGATGCCCGCGATTCGCGGCCGCTGCTTTTCGTCGATGTTGCGCTTCCTCGAGACGTCGATCCGTTGGTTGCCTCGATCGACGGCGTCACCGTGTGCGACCTCGACACCGTCGGCGAGTTCGTCTCGCGAGGGTTGGCCGACCGCGCCGGTGAACTCGGCGATGCACGTGCAATCGTCGAAGCTGAAGTCAGCCGCCACGTCGAACACGAGAACGCCCGCTCGCTTGCGCCCCTCATCACCGCCTTTCGGAACCAGGCCGAACAAATTCGTCTGGACGAGCTGCAACGCCAGGCTCGACATCTCGACAAACTTGACGCGGAACAACGTCAGCTGGTTGACGATGTGACCCGGGCACTGTTGTCCAAGCTGCTGCATGCTCCTACGACTCGATTGAAAGAGTCGTCACAGACCTTGCGCGGCGATCGTCTAGCAGCCGCGATCAGCGAGCTGTACGACCTCGGCTGAGCCGCCCTCGGCTGTGCAGATACGTATTGCAACCCGCGCCAGTGAACTGGCGTTGTGGCAGGCCGAACACGTTGCAGGACTGCTCGCTGAAGCAGGTGTCGGTACCGAAATTGTCCGAGTGTCGACGTCGGGTGACCGAGACAAGACCACGCCGCTGCATGTCCTGGGTGGCAAGGGCGTGTTCGTGAAAGAGGTTCAGGCCGCGGTCTTGCGCGGACACGCCGACATTGCCGTGCACTCGGCGAAGGATCTTCCGGCGTTGACACCCGATGGTTTGACCATCGCAGCGGTCCCGGTTCGCGCCGATGCCCACGATGCACTCATTGGGTGTGCTCCCGCAGCGCTCACTGCTCGAAGCCGGGTTGCCACCGGATCGATACGCCGGCGGGCTCAACTGGGGGCGCTGGTGCCCGGTCTGCGGTTCGCCGAGCTGCGCGGCAACATGGCCACGCGGATCGGCAGGGCTGGCGAGTTCGACGCGATCGTCGTCGCAGCGGCAGCGATTGAGCGTCTCGGCCTTGACGTGGACCACCTGCACGTGCTCGACACGTCGTTGATGATTCCGCAGGTCGGGCAGGGAGCCCTGGCGGTCGAATGCCGGTCAAACGATGTCGGCGTGGTTTCGGCGCTCGCATCGATTGACAACGTCACCGAACACCTCCGCCTCGAATGCGAACGCGGGTTCCTGCGCGAACTTGGGGGAGATTGTTCGCTGCCGGCTGGAGCGCACGCAACGCTCAACGCGGGATCGATGACCGTCGAGGGCTTCCTTGCAAACGAGGCCCTGACCGGGCAGGCGCGGGCTTCGGTTGCTGGTGACCTGGGTGTCGCCGCCGAGACCTATGGCGACGACAGTCACTGCATGGTCGACGACCTCGGGCGGCAACTCGCTCGCGAAGTGCGTCTCGCAATCGACAACCTTGACACCAAGGTCGAGCTCCCCTGAACCGCATCGTGGGCAGTGAAGCAGCCACCGGGGATCGACCGCTTGAGAACTGGAACGTGGTCGTCACCCGAAGCGCAGACCAGGCATCGCCGCTCGTTGAACGGCTACACGAGCTGGGGGCACAAGCAACCCAGGTGCCGCTGATACGCATTGCAACGCCAGCCGACGGGGGGCAGGCGCTGCGTTCTGCGCTCGCTCGACCTGCCGCGTGGTTGGTGGTCACGTCGCCAAACGGTGCCCGAGCCTGTCTTGGCGCTTCTGATACCAACGATCGACCCGAACGCCAGATTGCATGCGTTGGACCGGCTACCGCCGCAGTGTTTGCACGTGCGGGCGTTTCAGTCACGTTGATCCCGCAGCGCAGTGTCGGCGAGTCGCTCGTCGACGCGTTCCCGTCGGCGCCGAAAGCAGGCGGAACCGTGGTGCTGGCGCAGGCGGCTCAAGCCCGGCCAATCGTCGGTGACGGTATTGCCGCGCTGGGCTGGGACGTGCACCAGGTGACCGCGTATCGAACCGTCGACGCTGACGTCGATCCAGCTGCGATCGTCGAGATCGGCGAAGCCCACGCGATTTTGTTCACATCGTCGTCAACGGTCGAACGCTTCGTGCGCCTGATTGGCCGGGTGCATATGCCCCCAGTGGTCATCACAATCGGGCCAATCACCTCGGCTACAGCGGAAAACCTTGGGGTTCAGGTCACTGGTCAAGCTTCGCGGTTTGATCTCGATGGGCTCGTCGACGCCTTGTGTCGACACGCTCGACAGCACGATTTCGACAACGGCCGAAACGGCAGCTCGTCCTAGACTCCAAGCGTGACTGACACGCCAACCAACGAAGCACTTTTCACCCGCGCGAAGCAGGTCATGCCTGGTGGAGTGAACTCGCCGGTGCGATCATTTCGATCGGTCGGTGGAACGCCATACTTTGTTGACACCGCTGAGGGGCCATGGGTCTGGGACGTCGAAGGTCGGCGGTATCTCGACTATGTCATGAGCTACGGGCCGTGCATTCTCGGACACGCCAACCCGTCGATCGTTGACGCAGTTTCGGTTGCCGCCGGTCGCGGCACGAGCTACGGAGCGCCCACCGTCCGCGAAGTCGAAATGGCCGAAGAAATGTGTCGCCGGGTCCCCGGCATGGAAATGCTCAGAATGGTGTCAAGCGGAACCGAAGCGGCCATGTCGGCGGTCAGGCTTGCTCGCGGTTTCACCGGTCGCGACACCATCGTGAAGTTCGCTGGCAACTATCACGGCCACAGCGACAATCTGCTTGCGGCAGGCGGTAGCGGCATCGCCAACCAGGGTCTGAGCGGTTGTGACGGTGTTCCTGATGGCGCCGTGGCAGACACGGTCGTAGCGCCGTACAACGAGATCCCTGAGCTTGACGAAACCATTGCGGCAGTCGCCGTTGAGCCAGTTGCGGCCAACATGGGTCTGGTGCCGCCGCGAGAGGGCTTTCTTCGAGAACTGCGTCAAGCCTGTGACGACGTTGGGGCTGTGTTGTTGTTCGACGAAGTCATCACGGGTTTCCGGCTTGCTCGCGGCGGCGCGACCGAGTGGTTCGGTGTGCAGCCCGACGTCTGGTGTTTTGGCAAGGTGATCGGCGGAGGCCTGCCGGTCGGTGCGTATGGCTCGTCCCGCGAGATTATGGCGAGCGTGGCACCGCTCGGTGGCGTCTACCAGGGCGGCACGCTCAGCGGGAACCCGCTGGCTACCGCTGCCGGGTTGTCTGCGCTCGAACAGCTCGACGCGGCTGCGTACGTGACGCTCGAACGTCTGGCGACGCGCTTGGCCGATGGCCTCTCCCGCGTTTTCGCCGAAGCTGGCGTCCCGGTTGTCGTGCCGCGGGTCGGATCGTTGCTGGGGATCTTCTTCACTGACGTAGCACCGATGAACTTCGACCAGGCGCAGGTGGCGGCTGACAACGGCCTATACCGGATCTTCTTCCACGGCATGCTCGAACGCGGCATCGCACTCGCACCGGGTCCCTACGAAATGATCTTTGTGTCGACCGTGCACACCGACGAGCTGATTGATCAGACGATCGCAGCGGCTGCCGAGGTCGCTCCTTCGCTGCGCTAGAACGGTTTCAGTTGGCGAGCAACGTGTTTGCCCACGAATAGCTATTCGGCCAGGCGTGTGGCCAGTTCGTCGATCTCAGCTGCATTGAGGTTGGCGAAGCTCATCCTGATCATCGAACGGTCGTCCGGCGTGAACGCCGTCCCGGGAATGGCGAGCACGTCTCGCGTGGTGAGTAGTTCGCCGATGACATCGAGTGTGGAGCGCTGTGGCCATGGGTGACGAACCCACCCGAAGTACGCACCAGAACTCACGAGCTCAAATCCTCCTGGTTCGGCCTGCATCACACCTTGGAACTGCCGATGAAGATCTGCGATGCGTTCGGTCTGCACAGACCGCCACTCGCCAGCGTGTCGAAGCCCGGCAAGGGCGGCTTCCTGGCCAATGCGCGGAGCGCAAATCGCAATGCAGTCCACGATCTTCATGCACTCGCCGAGCAGGTGTTTGGCGCCGACAGCAGCACCGACTCGGTACCCGGGAATCGCGAGGTCCTTTGAGAAGCTATGCAACGTCACCAGCGTGTTCTGCCAGCCCGACTGTTGATACAGCAGATGTGACGGGCCCGTCGCAGCGCGAAACGACCGGTAGGTCTCGTCGATGATGAGCGCGATACCTCGTTCACGGCAAAGATCGAAGAAGCCGTGCACAATGTCGGGTTTCAGAGTCACCCCGCTCGGATTACCCGGCGTGACCAGCACGATCGCTCGTGTGCGGTGGTCGATGAGTTTCGCCGCGTCATCAACGCTCGGAACCAAGTTTTTTCCCGGTTCAAGCATGCGGCTCTCAACGCCCTCGACGGTGAGCCACATCTCATGGTTGAAGTAGTAGGGAACCGCTAACACGATGTTGTCGCCGGGAATCGTGAGGGCTGACGCGGTCACGCAGAACGCCTGGTTGCATCCGGCGGTGATGAGGACTTCGTCGTCATCGATAGTTGCGTTGTGGTCCCGGCTGAGTTCGTCGGCGAAGGCCCGCCGCAAGGGGGCAAGCCCCTGTTGAGGGACGTATCGCCCGCCATCTGGTTCGTGGGCGACCTGGGCTACGCGTTCGCTGATGGCGGCCGGTGGGGCGAAGCTCGGTGCGGCCTGTGACAGGTTGAGCAATGGCCGCACAGGGGTGTGCGCTGCAAGCAGCCCGAACGCCGCTCCAATCGGCGAATGCGCCAAGTTATGGGTGCGGCCCTGGGAATGCATGGGCCGCAAGGTGCTACTCGCTGGCGATCTCTTCTTCGGCCAGTTCGGCCCGAGCGAGAGCCAACGCGTCACCGATCTCGCCGACACCAGTGAAGTCGCCTTCGGGGCCCTCGGCAAAGTGTTCGGGTAGTTCGATCTCTCCCGATTCGATCTGTTCCCAGACCAGTTCAGCAAGCGCAAGGTCTTCGCCGTAGCCGCCGAGTTCGATGCGTTCGTAGAACACCACGGCGATCAATTCCTCAGCGGTTAGATCTGCGCCGAACGCTGGCATTGCCGAGCCGTTGTAGCTGCCGATCTGGGTGGCGTTTGTGCCGTAGACGTCGATGCCGGCGTCGGTGAAGCCTTGTGAACCGTGGGTAACCCACGCCATCTGAGCTTCGGCTTGTGCGAAGGTGTCGATGATCGCACCGCCGGCGAAGGCTGGACCGGTTCCGCCGGCACCCGCTGCGCCGTGGCAGTTCGCACAGCCAGCTTCGACATAAATTTCGCCGCCCTCGTAGATAACGCCCTCTTCGCGGGTTGGAGCTTCGAGCGTGCCAACGTACATGATCAGCCATACCGGCAGGAAGATCAGCAAAGGCATGACCCAATAGGGGACCTTTTGGCGCGACTTGGCTCGAGCCACCCATTCTGAGTCTGGTGCAACCGGTTCTGGAGCGGCAGCGGCAGGAATCGGCACAGGTGCCTTCATCGCGGGAGCAGCGGCCGAAGCTGCGGCCACTGCGGGCGCTGCAGCTGCGGGAGTGCCCGCATCGTCAGCGACGGGAAGTCCCATGGCCCGACGGCGATCTCGGGTGCGTTGCAGCAGATGCTCGGGAACTTCGGTCAACGCTGACTCCAGTGGTGGTGATCGATGCGTTTGGCGATCGGCGAAAAGGTCGAGGTAAACGCCATGAGAGAACGGCGTGTACCGACGTTGAGCGTAGACCCATCGGGTGGTACAGCCACAACTATCACACGAGAAAATCTTGCCGCTGAACAGCGCCTACAACCCCATTGTGGAGCGGGGCGATCGGGGCTGTCACGAGGCGCACGTTCGCTGGCTGGGCTTGGGCCTCGACAGAACCCAAAAAACTCCGTCAAAGACTTGGCCTGTGGCATGTCTCACTGGTAAACAGGCGATGTGGATGCGCACGCATTGGATTGTGCTCTGTACGATGAGCTTGTGAGTAGTTTCACGAGCGGCAGTTCGGCCGCGATCGAAGGCCGGGAAGACGAGACACTGTGAAGCGTTGGATCGATGGTGCCATCGTCAAGTTCGTCGGCTTCATGCTGGCGACAACGGTCGGCTTGTTTCTCATTATTGCCGTGTGGGTCGGACTCACTGTCCCCGGACGCCAGTTCCCGTTCCTCAATGTTGCGTTCGTGGCCTCGTGGATTGTGTCACTGCTCGCTCTGGTGCCAGTCCTGCTCATGATGCGCAGCCGGCCGGTCGACAAGGCCGCCACCTGGGGCGAGACGATGATTGGCTCGGCCTACGTCTTCTTCATCTTGTTCTGGATTTACGGCACCGTGCCACACCAGTGGCTCACCTACGCCGAGAGCGAACTCAACTGGCGAAGCGACAATCTGCTCATTGGGCCCCGACTGCCGTGGGATGACTCCCAGGGCGTACTCGAATGGGCGCTTCCCTTCACCCTGAGCTATCTGACAGTCAAAGACCTGATTGCGGTTGTCATTTACGGCGTTGGTCTCGTAGCGAACGTTGCCGTCTTTTCGATGTGGCAAAAGCGTGGCGACACCATCAGCGCTCCTGAGCTCGAAAACACCAGCCGTTATGGCCGCCCATTGGTCAAAGGCAAGGCACAAGCGGCCGAAAAGGTCAACGCCTGATGGGTGTACTCGACGCGAACCCGCCGCTTCCCGAGTTCCGCACGGACTACGTGCTCCAAGAAGTCGACGCGGCATGGCTGTCACAGGCCGTGAAGCCCAAGCAGTTCATCCACATCGACCAAAGCGAATGCATCACCTGCGAAGGATGTGTGGACATCTGCCCGTGGAAGTGCATCCACATGGTCACCCCCGATGCAATCGATGACGCCATCGGCACCGAACAACCCGGTGAAGACCCAAACGATCACGTGATCTTCACCATCGACGACGATGTGTGCACTCGTTGCGCTCTGTGTGTCGACCGGTGCCCAACCGGCGTGATCATTCTCGGCAAACTCGGCGATCCTGCCGCAGTTGGCGACAAGCATCAGCGAACGAATACCCATGGGTACGGCTACGGCATGCGCCTCGGCTGACCCAGCACCCTCTCTTTTTCTTATCCTTCCCACTCGACCAACAGGAGACCCAGCCAGTGGCACCGACTCCGCCATCTGCAGACCAGGTGAAGCAGGCAGTCAGCGATCTTGCTGACAAGACCCAGTCTTCCCAGGCGTGGAACTCGATTTTTCGCCCGGGCTCGATCTTCCGCAAGGGCTACAACGACAGCCCGCGTAACCGCAGCTATGTGATCATGAACTCGGTGCTGTACCACTTGCACCCGGTCAAAGTGAAGCGTCATGCGGTCAAGGTCAGCTACACGCTGTGCCTGGGTGGACTGAGCTTCTTCTTGTTCATCTTGTTGACCGTCACCGGCATCTTCTTGATGTTCTTCTACCGCCCGACTGCGTCAGCCGCCTATGCCGACATGGAGACGCTGCGGTCGGCAGTGACCTTTGGTCTGCTGGTCAGAAATATGCACAGATGGGGCGCACACCTGATGGTGTTGTCGGTCTTCTTGCACATGGCTCGAGTCTTCTACCACGGCGCCTATAAGTCACCGAGAGAGTTCAACTGGGTCATCGGCGTGATTCTGCTGACGCTCACCCTGCTGCTGTCATTTACCGGCTATCTGCTTCCGTGGGATCAGCTTGCGCTGTGGGCGGTGACTGTGGGTACGAACATGATGGGCTTCACCCCCGTGTTCGGTAACGAGGTCAGATTTGTGTTGCTCGGCGGTGTCGAGATCGGAAGCGACACGTTGCTCCGCTGGTACGTACTGCATGTATTGATGTTGCCCTTTGTGACCGTGATCTTTATGGCGATCCACTTCTGGAGAGTTCGTAAAGATGGCGGTATCTCAGGTCCCCTGTAGGCCTCCGAAGGATTGTGAGCTAGACGATGACCGAAATCCCAGAGCACCTTCTCAAGCGGGCCCAAGAAGCCCGCGATCGCGCTGCCGCCAAGGGCGACAACGCCGATGCCGCAACGCCTGCGGCCGCGTCTGAACCGAGCCCCGCGTCTGCAGCGGCGGCATCGAAGATTCCACCGCACCTGCTCGAGCGCGCCAAAGCAGCTCGCGAGCGCACCGCAGGCACCGAAGTCGCTGCAATGGCTGGTGCCGTCGCTGCGGCCGCACCCGCCGGAGGCGCCGTCGCAACCGCCGGTGCAGCAGCGCCAACCGGTCCCGGTGGTCACACCCAGCGTTTGCTCACGGTCGTCAAGTCCGGATCGATCCAAGATGTGAAATCGGCTCCAGTGGACAAAGTCCACGTGTGGCCGCACCTGCTCGTCGTTGAGTTCGTTGCCGCGTTGGCAGTTACTGCATTCCTCTTGATCTTCTCGATCTTTGTGAACGCCCCGCTGCTTGAGCTCGCAGACTTCAATGCCACGCCAAACCCATCCAAAGCACCGTGGTACTTCCTCGGCCTGCAGGAACTGCTCACGATGTTCCACCCGATGGTCGCTGGTGTGACCCTGCCAGGATTCGCGCTGATCTTGCTCATCCTCGCTCCGTATCTCGATAAGAACCCAAGCAACAAGCCCGAGAAGCGCAAGTTCGCAATCTCGTTGATGACCATCCACCTCATGTTCTGGACCGTGCTCGTCATGATCGGCTCGTTCTTCCGAGGACCGGGCTTCAACTTTGTCTTCCCTTGGGAAGCCGGACTGTTCTTCGAACTCTGATGCAGGCCCTCAACAGACTGAAAGGTCTCTCATGATCATCGCCCTGGTCGTCATCGCACTTGTGCTTCTGGCCGCAGTTGCAGTCATCGCAACCCTGCGTGGCCGCGACACCGCGTCTGCCACCGGGCGCGTCGCACGCGAGACGTTGTCGCGCGACCGCGGAGCAGTCACCCTCAGCTCAGACACGTCGAGCGCGAACGAGACCGACGTCGCTTTGCCGACCGGGCGCGAGGTCGAGCGTTCAGCTGTGGTTGCCCGCCGCGAGGGTCAGGCAATCGTGCCGGCCAAAGCGAGCGAAATCACCGAGTGGGTGGCCCCCGATGCCGAACAAACCGGCGTGGCTCGACGTCAGTTCTTGAACCGCTCAATTATTGGGGCATTCAGCCTTGGTCTTGGCGGCTTTGGCGGCGGCGTGCTCGCCTTTCTGTGGCCGCCGTTCATCACCGGTTTCGGTGCACCGATTCAGGTCGGAAAGATCTCTGACATTGTCCAGACGATCCGAGACAACGGCGGATTCTGGTATCGCCCCGACGGTCGCATGTGGCTTACTGAATACCCAGCTGGTGCCATCGAACGAGCACGAAGCGTGTACTCCGGCCCCGAACTCGCGGGCATGGAAGCTGGTGTTGTGGCGCTCTACCAGAAGTGCCCACACCTCGGTTGCCGGGTCCCTGAGTGCTTGACCTCCCAATGGTTCGAATGCCCATGCCACGGCTCGAAATACAACCGCGTCGGCGAAAAGCGCGGTGGACCGGCGCCCCGAGGTATGGACCGGTTTGCGATGAGTGTGAGTAACGATGTGCTCACGGTGAATACTGGCCAGGTAATCCAGGGCCCAGCTATTGGAACGAACACCACCGGGCAAGAGGCCGAAGGGCCGAACTGCATCGGCGAAGCCACGCACTGATCACTACCGCACTGATCAATTAGGAAGAGTTGACTGCACCACTCATGAGTATCACTGCACAGCTGATCGCGGCATCGGCGCAACGACAAATCGGCTACGTCATTGCCGGCATCGTCCTTTTGGCGATGGTCATCTACTGGATCTTCAACTGGCTCGACGGCCGGCACGAGACCGGTGCCGAAGTCGAACTTGCCGCCAATCGCAACATCAACATGACCGACGAGGAGATGGAGACCAAGCGTCTTGATCTCTCACTCACGGGCGGTCTGCTGACCTTGACCGTCATCGCCATTGCGTTGCCTCTGTACTGGCTCGGCGAGCCCGGGCGACATGAGGGTTTGATCGAATTCACCGACGACCAGTTCGTGCGCCAGGGCGAAGAGCTCTTTGCCGAGAACTGCGCGCAGTGCCACGGATCTGCGAACGGCGAAGGCGGCGTTGCCGCCGACTTCGCAATCGTCGACGGCAACGGCGTGTATGTCGACCAAGTGCAGTGGGGTGCTCCCTCGCTGGCAGCAGTACTCGACCGCTTCAGCTATGACGAAGTCAAATACATCTTGAATTACGGCCGGTCGAACTCGCCGATGCCCGCTTGGGGAGCGCCTGGTGGCGGTCCAATGACCGACCAACAGATCGACAAGGTCATTGCGTACCTGGCCCATGAACAGCAAAGTTCCGAAGACATCGCCAAAGGCGTACTTGACGGTCTCGATGGGGCAGCGCTTGCCAAAGCCCAAGCCGACAATCCAGACATGTATGCCCGTCAGCTTGAGCTCGCGGACATGGTTGCGGTTGCAAGCGACAACTTGTCTCGACTCGATGCCGACTCGGCTGACGCAGCAGCTCTGCAGGCCGAGATCGACACCATGCTCGAAGAACACGGTTCAATCATCGACGAACTAGCGGCCCTGGGTGCAGATATCCGTACAGCTGCCGATAGCGATCAGATCGTTATGGGCGAGTTGTTGTTTAACAACCCGGCTTCGGCAGGTGCGTACGGCTGTGCGCGTTGTCACAGCGCAGGCTGGAGCTACAGCGCAAACGACTTCCCAACCAACCCGCTGATTCCCCCGATCGTGAACGGCAGCGGTGGATTCGCTCCTGGCCTGGTTGGCGTGTCCGACCAGTTCGAAGATGCCGCCGATCAGGCGAGCTTTATTACCCAGGGGTCCAAGAACGGACAGGCCTACGGCGCGTTCGGTCAGGGCGACGGGGGAGGCCAGATGCCCGGCTTTGGCGCCTGCTGGGCCGAGGACAATGCGATCCTGCCTCGTATCCAATCTGACCGCATCGAAGGTCATTGCGAGGGCCGCTCCGGCATTCTCACCACTGAACAGATCGAAGCCATCGTGGCATACGAAAGGTCCCTCGACTGATGCTTGGCGTGATGACAGTTATCGCTGGACTTGGCTGGGATCCTGAGATTCGTGGCCTGCTTACCGTGGTGCTCTCCATGGCGATCCTTGCTGGGTCGGTGTGGTTGCTCCTGGTCACGAACACCGGCACTCGCTTGGGCTCGCTGATCGCCCTCGCCGGCTTCTGGGGCTGGATGTTCGTCATGGGCATCTTCTGGTGGATTTACGGCATTGGCTGGGTGGGTAGCAGCCCCACGTGGGAGGTCCAGGACACCTTCGCTGACGTCGCTGGCGCCGAAGAAGAAGGCATCGCCGACGCGTTCATCGGCAATGTTGGCGATCTTCCCGACGCCAACTGCCAAGACGGCGTGGACAGTTTCCCTGCCGAGGGTGGCGTGGCAACCGTTGCGCTGAGCAGCGAAAACGCTGAGGATTGCACCCCCCGTGCGATCGAAGTGCTCATGGCCTACCCAGGCATTGAGCGCGAAATGGTTCTGCAGGAACTGCTCAACCCACAAGATGACGCCAACAAGATCATCGCGATCGCAAACGAAATGTTTGGGGTGACGGGAACCGAGAACGAGGACGTCCTCGAACAGCTAACGGCTTCGCAACGCAACGAAGTATTCGATCAACTTGTCGCCCGCAAGCACGGCGAAATTGCTGCTGGCATTGAGGAAGGAAACGCCCTCCTCGACGGCGACCCACGCTTCCTTGCTCCGGCTGACCTCGCCGAACGCGTCGACGAAGGCATCGCCAACCAAAATTTGCGCATCGACGACATCACGTTGAGCGCCCTCAAAGCCAATTCGACGGCAATCACCGACTGGGCTGAGGAACGTGGTTTCTTGAACTTGAGCGGTTGGAACTTGCAGACGACCTCGCAAGCAGGCGAAGCGGCAGCGACCGCCGATGCAGCACTGCGCGAAAGCCTGTTTCCCGACGCAAACTTCGTCGTGCTCGACGCCTATCAGCAGGGCGGCAAGCCCAAGCGCACCGGTACCGGCATGTGGGACCGCATCAGCCACAAGGTGACCAGCACACTACGGATCACCCACCCGACGAACTACACCGTGATCAATGTGCAGCAGACGCTGGACAAGCCACTCGATCCGTCCAAGCCTCCTCCGATTCCCGAAGCTGACCCGGAACAGTCGACCTATTCGGTCGTCATGACTCGAAACCTCGGCAACCTGCGGCTGATTCCGGCACTCTTCACGATTGCGTCGCTGGCGTTGTTCTTGTTGACCTGCCTGGTGCTGCATTGGCGTGACCTTGGTTTGCGTGAAAAAGGCGTCGAGGTCTAATCCATGCTCGGCCAGTACTTGCCCATCGTTGCACTGTTGGTGCTTGGTGTCGTGTTCGCGGGCGCAAGCCTGGTTGCGTCGCGTCTACTCGCTCCCAACCGATCAACACCGATCAAGCTGGCGCCTTACGAGTGCGGTGTTTCGGACGATCAGACCGACAATCCGACCCGCTTCCCGGTCAGGTTCTTCCTTGTCGCGATGATCTTCATCGTGTTCGACATCGAAGTGATCTTCTTGTACCCGTTCGCCATGGTGTTTCGAGAACTCGGGACCTTCGGACTTGTTGCAATCGGCATCTTTTCGTTTGCGGTCTTCGAGTCGTTCGTGTACCTCATCGGTAACGGTGCCCTTGAATGGGGCCCGATCAAGCGAGTCGCCCCGGCAGCTGGCCAGGTCAGCCGATCACGTACAGCAACGTCGACCATTCGTCGCGTCGGCGACGACGGGCGAGAGATCGGCGAGGCCGCCTGATGCCACGAATTCCGATTCTCGGCGATACCGCAGAGATCGCCGAGAAGGGTCTTGGCGGGCTCGAACACAATTTCCTCACGGCTCGCATCGAGGACCTCGTCAATTGGAGCCGTGCCCGCAGCCTGATGCCGGCAACGTTCGGCTTGGCTTGCTGCGCGATTGAGATGATGGCCACCGGCGGTTCGCACTACGACATCGCCCGTTTCGGCATGGAGACCTTCCGTGCGTCGCCTCGCCAGGCCGACGTGATGATTGTGTCAGGTCGGGTCAGCCAAAAAATGGCTCCAGTACTGCGCCAGATCTACGACCAGATGATGGAACCCAAGTGGGTCATCTCGATGGGTGTATGCGCTTCGAGCGGCGGCATGTTCAACAACTACGCAATCGTGCAGGGTGTCGACCAGATTGTGCCCGTCGATGTCTATGCCCCTGGGTGCCCGCCGGGTCCCGAGACTCTGCTGCATGCAATCGTGACATTGCACAAAATGATCGAATCTGACGAACTGGTGAAACGCCGCGATGCCAACGGTGGCGGCGCGGGGGTCACGGTCGAACAGCGTGACGGCCAGACTGCCACACAGATCGTGCTCAGCCGATGAGCGAAGAGTCCGACACCGCCGTTGCAGACACGCCAGTCGCTGATGGCCCAGTCGCTGATAGCGAGGCTCCCGCAGCAGCTGAAGCTGGCTCGCAACCAGAGACGGCATACGGGGTTGCCGTTACCGACAGCCGCGGTCAGATGGTGCTTCACCCTGATCGCGAGACCTACGTCGAGACAATTACTGCACTTCGAGACGACGGGTTTGTGTCGGTCATGGATTTGTGCGGCGTCGACAACCTGAATCGAGTCACTCGTGACCTTCCCGTCGGTGTTGGGGCCGAACGATTCGAAGTTGTCGTGTCGTTGATCGCTCACGAGCCACCCCGCCGCATTCGGGTGCGAGTCCAGATTCCCGAGAACGATCCGACCGTTGCCAGCCTGTTCGACGTATTCCCTGGTACCGAAAATCTCGAACGTGAGACATGGGACATGTTCGGTGTGACCTTCGATGGCCACCCAGATCCGTCACGCATTCTCATGCCGCCTGACTGGCAGGGCCACCCACTGCGCAAGGACTTTGCAGTCGGTTCTGTTCCGGTCCAGTTCAAGGGCGCCGCGGCGCCACGCTGACAAGGACCCCGACGATGACGCTTCTCGATACCCCGTCAGATTCCGCGGCTTCCGCCGCTTCGGCCAAACGGGTCTTCCTGCGCGACGAAACCAGTGCCGTTTTGCGCGTCGACGAATCGAACATTCCTCTGGCCGAAACGGTCGATATCGACCCGATGTCGACCGCGCCGATGATCGTGAACATGGGGCCGGTACACCCGTCTACCCACGGCGTGCTCCGGTTGGTGCTTGAAATGCAGGGCGAGCAGGTTCTGCGGTCCAAGCCGGTGATTGGCTACCTGCATACCGGCATGGAAAAGACCGGTGAGCAGCTCAGCTTCTTACAGGGCACGACCAACGTCACCCGCATGGACTACGCCTCGCCGCTGTTCAACGAACTGGTCTTCTCGCTCGCGACCGAGAAGCTCCTCAATATTGAGGTCCCGCCTCGGGCTCAGTGGATCCGCACAATGATGTGTGAACTGAATCGGATCTCATCGCACATGTTGTTTCAGGCCACCAACGGCATGGATGTCGGTGCCGTATCGATGATGCTCTACGGCAACCGGCTGCGCGAAGAAACCCTTCGCATCCTTGAAAAAGTCACCGGCCTCCGCATGAACCACAACTACATCCGCCCCGGCGGAGTTGCGGTCGACCTGCCCGACGGGTGGCGCGAAGACATCGGCGGACTGCTCGATATGTTGCCTCCGCTGCTCGACGAGTTCGACCAGCTGCTCACCGGGCAACCCATCTTCCGTGAACGTCTGCAAGGCGTTGGCGCGATCAATACCGAAGAATGCCTGGCTCTTGGCGTCACCGGCCCGATCCTGCGAGGAACCGGATACGCGTGGGACCTGCGCCGCGACATGCCCTATCTGAAATACGACGAACTCGATTTCGATGTCATCGTTGGAAGCTACGGCGACTGCTTCGACCGGTACGCAGTCCGCTTGGCCGAAGCCCGAGAGTCGATTCGTATCGTGCGCCAGTGCATCGAGAAGATGCCTACCGGCGACTATCGGTTGCAGGACAAGAAAGTCACGCCGCCGCCGAGGGCCCGAATCGACGAATCGATGGAAGCGCTCATTCACCACTTCAAAATCTTCACCGAGGGTTTCAAAGTGCCCGAGGGCGAGGTCTACGTGAGCATCGAGTCGCCTCGTGGTGAACTCGGTTGCTACGTGGTGAGCGACGGCGGCTCGCACCCCCATCGCATGCACATCCGGGCCCCAAGTTTTGTGAACCTGCAGACCATGCCTCACATGATGCAAGACGCACTCGTCGCCGATGTCGTAGCAATTATCTCGTCGGTCGACCCCGTGCTCGGAGAGGTCGACCGCTGATGGCTCGTTTGAACGAAACAAGCATGCGGATTGCCAACGACATTCTCGGCCGGTACCCGGTCCGCAAGAGTGCCCTCATTCCGCTGTTGCATCTGGCCCAGGAGCAAGATGGCTGGGTCAGTGAAGAGGCCATGGCCCATATTGCCGAGCTCATCGGGATCACTCCGGCTGAAGTTCTCGGCACGTGCTCGTTCTACGAGATGTTCAAGCGCTCACCAGTAGGCGAATACCGCATCAACATCTGCCACGGTATTTCGTGCCACCTGGTCGGCGCTGAGGACCTCATTGAGCATGCAGAGCACACGCTCGGGGTGCGCGCTGGCAGCATCACCGACGACGGCAAGATCAGCTTCGAAGGCGTTGAGTGCATTGCTGCATGCACCGAAGCCCCGTGCCTGCAGGTCAACTATCGATACCGCAACAACGTGACCACCGACGACTTCGACGAATTGGTCGAAGGCATCCGGAACGGATCGGTTGCGGTTCCGCCGCATGGAACCTTGGCGGCGACTCGCCAGCTCATTCCCGAAGACAAGGCCGCTGGTAACGCGATGGTCGATGACCCGACTCCACCAGCCTGGTGGCCGGCACCCCAACCAGAAGAGGGGAGTGCCAATGGTTGAGAAGATCGTCACCCGCCGGTTTGACAACCTCAACGCCCACGAAATCGCCGAGTACGAGGCATCGGGCGGGTATCAAGCCCTGCGGGCCATGCTCACACGCACCCCAGCCGAGATCCACGACGAGGTCCGCAACGCCAGCCTGCTCGGCCGAGGTGGGGCTGGCTTCCCGGCTGGCGTCAAATGGGGCTTTTGTCCTCCGGGCGTGTGGCCCCGATACCTCGTTGTGAACGGCGACGAGAGCGAGCCCGGCACCTACAAGGACCGCCAGCTGCTCGAACGCGACCCACACCAGATCATCGAGGGTTGCCTGATCGCCTGCTACGCGGTTGGGCTCACCCAGTGCTTTTTGTATATCCGTGGCGAAATGGCCCATGCCCAAGAACGCGTTGCCCAAGCGCTCAACGAGGCCTATGCCGCGGGGTATGTCGGCAAGAACATTCTTGGCACCGACTTCTCGGTTGACATCGTGTTGCACTGGGGTGCCGGTGCGTACATCGTTGGCGAAGAGACAGCTCTCATCGAGAGCCTCGAAGGCAACCGCGGCATGCCGCGACTCAAGCCGCCGTTCTTTCCCGCAGCCGTGGGTCTGTACGGACAGCCAACGATCGTCAACAACGTCGAGACGCTCGCGAACCTGCCATGGATCATCGAACGTGGAGCAGACGACTTCACCGCAATGGGGGCAGAGAACTCGAAAGGAACCCGCGTGTTCGCGGTGTCCGGGCATGTCAACAACCCCGGTGTGTTCGAAGTCGAGTTCGGCGTCACCACCTTCCGAGACATCATCGAAGGAAGCGACTACGCCGGTGGCGTGCGTAACGGCAAAAAGCTCAAAGCGTTCATTCCTGGTGGCGCGTCGGCGATCTGGTTCTTTGAAGAACACCTCGACCTGCCGCTTGAGAAGGTTGCGGTAGACCAAGCCGGAAGCATGCTCGGTTCTGGGGCGATCGTCGTGATGGACGAAGACACTGACATGGTCCGCGCCTGCCACAACATCGTGCGCTTCTTTGCCCGTGAGAGCTGCGGAAAATGTACGCCGTGCCGTGAGGGCACCACCTGGCTCGAACGTATTCTCAGCCGAATCATTGCCGGCCACGGACGACCCAGTGACCTGTCGCTACTCACCGAGGTGTGCGAGAACATCAGCCCGGGCATGGCGTGGCCACCACGTATGACGACGATTTGCCCGCTGGGCCCGTCGGCGGTCTCACCAATCGCTTCGGTGATCGACCGGTACCGCAACGAGTTCGACAGCTACATCACGCTGAGTGATCGTTCGGTCATCGAAGTATCTGCGGCAGGAATGAACGCATGAGCGACGCAACCGAAACGACCGACGAGATCGAAACCGACGAGGTCGAAGAGGTCGAAGCCCCAGCGCCGGACCCCGGCGTCGAGATCACGGTCAACGGTCAATCACTACACGCGACCCCCGGTCGCATGCTCATCGATGCCTGCGAAGACGCTGGCGTATACATCCCACGCTTCTGCTACCACCCGCGGATGACGCCGGTCGGCATGTGCCGGATGTGCCTGGTCGAAGTTGACACGGGTCGGGGTCCAGCACTGCAACCGTCATGCATGCTCACCGTGAGCCCCGGCATGACCGTCGAAACCGAAAGCGACGCGACCAAAAAGGCCCAAGATGGTGTGCTTGAGCTGTTGCTCATTAACCACCCGCTTGATTGCCCTGTCTGTGACAAGGGCGGTGAATGCCCGCTGCAGGATCAGACGATGTCCTACGGCCCTGGCGAAAGCCGGTTCGTAGAAGAGAAGCGACACTTCGAAAAGCCGATTCCGATCAGCGAGAACGTCTACCTCGACCGCGAACGCTGCATCTTGTGTGACCGCTGTACCCGGTTCGCGAAAGAAGTCGCCGGCGACCCGCTGATTCATTTCATCGAGCGCGGCAACAACACCGAAGTGAACACGTTCCCGGACGATCCGTTCGCGTCGCACTTCAGTGGCAACACGGTGCAGATCTGCCCAGTCGGGGCCCTCACCGCAAAGCCATATCGCTTCAAGGCACGCCCGTGGGATCTGATCGAAATCGAATCGACCTACCCCAATGCGATGGGGGACCGGGTCACGGTTCAGGCATCACGAAACGAGATCCTGCGCTACCAAGGCGTCGACAGCGATGCGGTTAACTGGGGATGGCTTGCCGATCGTGACCGGTTCAGCTTCGAGGCCACGATGGCCAACACCCGTCTAGGCGATCCGCTCGTTCGTGGTAACGCTCTCGGATCGCCAGATCCGGACGGAAGCGAACTCGTCTCAACCACCTGGTCTGCAGCACTCGGCCAAGCTGCCGAGGCACTGGCCGCGGCCCGAGCCGCGGGCGGGCCAACGTCGATCGGCGTGATCGGCGGAGCCAGACTGACCAACGAATCGCAATATGCGTGGGCCAAGCTGGCCAAGGGCATTATCGGCACCGACAATGTTGACGCTCAGCTCGGCGACGGCATCCCCGCAGACGTCGTCGCGGCCATGCCTCGGGCAACGATCGATCAGGCGTGCGCACCTGGTGGCACCGTGGTGCTGATCTCGGGTGACCCGAAAGAAGAACTCGGCACGCTGTACCTGCGTCTGCGTCATGCCTGCGAGAACGACGATGTCACGCTGATCGAGCTGACACCGAACGAAACCGGATTGTCCCGTCACGCAACACAGTCCATGCGGGTGCTTCCTGGTGAACTCGGTGTTGTTGCCGATGCGATCGTCTCTGGCCAACCCGGTGCCGACATTGGGCTAAGCACCAACGGCGACCTGGCCACAGCTCACGCTGCGGTGACGGCCGCCGAGAACCTGACGGTCATCGTCGGGCGCACTTCGCTGGCAGAACACGCTGCGCTCACCGTCGAGGCAATCAATGCGTTTGCCCGGATAGACGGCGTGCGGTTCCTGTCGGCGCTGCGCCGCGGCAACGTCCACGGTGCGATCGACCTTGGCCTTGCTCCAGGTCTACTTCCTGGCCGCACGGCGTTGGCTTCTGCCCGCAACTGGTTCGGCGACGCCTGGCAAACGCTTCCGCTAGACACCGGGCTCGATACCGCAGGCATGCTGCAAGCAGCGGCGACCGGGCGGATCGATGTTCTCGTTCTTCTCGGCTCTGATCCGCTCCGCGATTTCGCAGACCCTGAGCTCGCTCGTGCCGCCCTGGCCGGTGCAGGCACCGTCATCGCCGTCGACTGCTTCATCAACGATTCAATCGCAGTAGGGGCAGACATCGTTCTCCCGGCCGCTGCATTCGGCGAGACCGCAGGCTCCCATACCAACCTTGAAAGTCGCATAACGCCGATCCGGCCGCTCGTCACGCCGCCCGGAACCGCCCGAGCCGATTGGATGATCGCTGCAGAGTTAGCGTTCCGCATGGGTGAAGACCTCGGATTCGAATCGGTCGAGGCAATCACCGATGAAATTGCGTCCGTATCTGCCCTGCATGGTGCAGCCACCGCTCAGGCGATCGACCAAGCCCATGACGGCATCATTGCCGACGGCGCTGCGATAGCTCAGGCTCCGCAGTTCGTGTGGACCGACCTCGGAGCGCCCGAATCAGCGATCCCTGTCGACAGCTATTCATACCGATTGGTGATCGACCGGACGATGTATGACAGCGGCACGCAGACCGCTGCCTGTCAGTCGTTGGCGCCGCTCGCCGCCGACGGCGCAGTCCGACTGAACCCCGGCGATGCCGGACGGCTCGGCGTGGTTGACGGCGTAACGGTGCGCATAAGTAGCAAACGAGCCTCGGTCGAAGGCCCCGTCATCGTCGATGAACGGATCTCACGCGGCGTGGCTGCGATTGCGCACAATCATCCCGGTCTCGATGCCCGATCGCTCGTCGACCGTGAGCAGACGATTACTGACGTGCGAGTCGAGACACTATGAGTATCGCCATGCTCTCTGCGCTGTCGTCGCCGCTCGCCGTCGACCCGCTCTTCGTCGGCGGTGTCGGCCTCGAAGAGGTCATCATCGTCATCGTCAAGGTCCTGATTGCGTTCGTGCTGCTGCTCGTTGCGGTCATGTTGATGATCTGGTTTGAGCGCAAACTGCACGCCGACATGACGAATCGCATGGGCCCAACGATTGCTGGCCCGTTCGGACTTCTGCAAACGCTCGCCGATGGCATCAAGCTGTTCTTCAAAGAAGATCTCATCCCCAAGAAGGGCGACCGCTTCGTTTTCCAGCTGGCCCCGTATCTCACGCTCATTCCAGCGTTCTTGATTTTCGCGGTCGTGCCGCTTGGCGGCGATTTCGACAACAACGACGGCACGATCAGCGTGTTCGGCAATACCACGAACTTTCAGCTCGCCGATCCACCGATTGGTGTGCTGTTCGTGCTGGCCATGTCGTCGATGGCGGTCTACGGCATCATGCTTGCTGGCTGGTCATCGGGCTCGAAATACCCGCTGTTCGGCTCGGTTCGTGCATCGGCACAGATGGTTTCCTACGAAGCTGCCCTTGGTCTGTCACTGGTAGCGGTACTGCTGAAGAGCGGAAGCTTGTCGACCCATGACATCGTCGCTGGGCAGGCCGACGGTTGGAACTGGAACCTTTGGATTACCGGATTCATCCCGTTCATCGTGTTCATGATTGCCTCGACGGCTGAACTGAACCGTCCGCCATTCGACCTGGTCGAAGCCGAACAGGAAATTGTCGGCGGCTTTCACACCGAATACTCATCCATCCGGTTTGCGCTCTTCTTTCTCGGCGAGTTCATGAACGTCGTCACCATGTCTGCGGTCATGGTCACCCTGTTCTTCGGCGGACCCGACGGCCCGATCCCGTTCCTTGCGAGCGTTGGCTGGTTGTGGGGCATGTTCTGGTTCATGCTCAAAGTCGTGGGCTTTTGTTTCGTCTTTGTGTGGTTCCGTGCGACGCTTCCCCGCCTTCGCTACGACCAGCTCATGGATCTCGGCTGGAAGCTCTTGATCCCGCTGTCGCTTGGTTGGCTGATCGCACTTGCCGTGCTTGATGTTGGCCGTGACAACGGGTGGAACACCGCCGTTGTTGGCATTGGCTGCTTTGCTGGACTGATGGTTATGGGCGCCCTGCTCACCGCAGCGGTGTCGGCTGGTCAACGCAAACGTCTCGCAGGAGAAGGATTCGACTGATGGGCTTGTTCGAAGGCCTCGAAGGCTTCAAGTTGACATTCGGCAAGCTTTTCGACGAGCGCGTCACAACCGAATACAGCGGTGGACGTTTCGATGACGAGAAGCGTGAGAAGGCCATGCGTTTGCATGGCCGACACGTGCTGAATCGATACGAAGACGGCATGGAAAAGTGCATCGGCTGCGAGCTATGCGCTGGCGTCTGCCCCGCGAACTGCATTTACGTTCGCGGCGCCGACAACCCGATCGATGACCCGGTGTCGCCCGGCGAGCGGTACGGCTTTGTCTACGAGATCAATTACTTGCGTTGCATCCATTGTGACCTCTGCGTCGAAGCGTGCCCGACCCAGGCAATCACCGAGACGAAGATGTTCGAGTTCTCGTTCACGAACCGTCAAGATGCCATCTACACCAAAGATGAACTGGTGGTAGGCGACGACGGCATGCCCCAGCACTTGCCGTGGGAAGATTGGCGGCCGGGAGAAGACGAACACACATCAGCCTGGATGCGCGCTACCTCGCCGAGCGGTGCCGCCGAATACGTCGGCAAGGTCGCATGGTCAGGTGAACTCGGCTACGGCGTTCGTGCCCCCGAGGCGGGCCAGACCGCAGATCTTGCTGAAACGCATGGCGATGTTGAGTTTGACCGAGACGGGGCGCACCACTAGTGGAACTCGTAGTTTTTCTCCTCGCTGGCGCTTTCGCCGTCATTGGCGCGTTGGGCGTGGTCTTTACCCGTAACCCCGTCCACTCGGCGCTCATGCTGGTCATGTCGTTGTTTGCCGTTGCTGTTTTGTTCCTGAACCAAGACGCTCAGTTCCTCGCAGCGGTGCAGATCATCGTGTACGCCGGCGCAATCGTGGTGTTGTTTCTCTTCGTCATCATGTTGCTTGGCGTCGATCAGGCCGAGAATCTTGATGTCGACCCCATCGCTGGGCAACGGCCGGTCGCCGTGGTACTGGGGCTTGCTGTTGTGGCGTTGTCGGTCTGGTTCGTGGCGTTCAGCGTGGACGGTGGCGCCACTGGCGACCGGGCGGTTACCGAACCGCGAGTCGACTCGATCACCGGGGTCGCACAGTCGGCTGTTTCGGCCCTGAGCGATGATCAGGAATCGGGCCTCGAGGTCGTTCCGAACATCGATCAACTCGGACGAGCGATTTTCACCGACTACGTGTTCGCCTTTGAGATCACCGCGTTGCTGCTCACGATCGCTGTCGTTGGAGCCGTCATGTTGGCTCGTAAACCGAGCGGGGAACTTGCACCTATGCCGGACCGGATCGAGTTTGACCCGTTGTCG
>CALDYC010000104.1 GCA_937941245.1 uncultured Acidimicrobiales bacterium
GGGGATTATCTCCGAGATCACCGGCGGAAATTACAACCGCGTATTCCAAGCAACGGACGTCATACGAATCTTCTTCGACACCCGATAGTCAGGCATGAGACAGTGCAATGTTGCACAAGTTCGCACGATCAGCGAAGAAGCCAAGCTGTCTCTAGTCCGCAATCAATCACACTGGGTTTCGATCAGCAAGTCCACGTGCTCGATCAGCTGGACGATGCCATCGCTGTCGACTGTCAGCTCAAGCATGCAACAACCCAGCTAGGTCCCGGGTTCTCAAGCTGATCTCGGTGCTCATTAATAAACTCATAGTGAATTTTGTCGACGATCGGAGCAACCCGATCATGGATTTTGCCATCGCAGGCACGTGCCGACCCAGCGACGGGTGGGACAACAGGTCGGCATTCAGATCCATCAATTCGTCTTGCAAATCAAACATTGTCGACAGCGACGACGCTGCGCGATCGATGCCATTCTGCAAACACCCTTCGGTACCGCTTCTGGAAAACCCAGTGGCATGAAGCACCTATCCGTAATTGTGACCTGGGTAGTAACAGAGCCAGTATGAGACACCAGAAGTGTTGCCACCGATTTGCACGCACAGCGAATGAGCGGCAGAAGCTTCGAGTTGAACCACACTTTAAGCTCCGGCCAATGAAGCGCACAAAACTGCGCCCGCTATCAACACGTTCTTGACTGATCGCACCTTTCAGTTCCTTCGCTAGTTGTAGTTGTGCCCGGAGCTGAATGCACTGTCGCATGCACGTCCCGTTTGTTTGCGTTCGGGCTTGGTGTTTGATCGCGACTTGACGCTAGGAGCAGCTCTTCAAAGCAGCAATTGCTGTTGGAATCGAGCCGTGGTTGACGATTGGTGGTAAGGAGACGGTGCGTGCCCTTTCGGTCAACCCTGAGATGAAGTCTGGTTCGACGACTGCCCGCCCTTCCGCGACGTACTCGTTGCCGCGTCCGAGGACAGGATCTGGTCGCGGGATCAAGAAACACCATCTGAGCTTCGGGCTGAATGGCGTTCTGTCAACGATCATTTGGGCTGGGTCCGTGTAGTGACACGGGGCGTACAGTTCCGCGACGACGCTACCGATAGCGTTTTCCGTGATCGCGGCTCCGGTGCGGTTGCGAGTTGCTGCACAGATTCCCACCAAATGTTCTGGCCAAGACTGCTCAACTTCGCCAAGCACGTTGAGCCTCAAGGTGGCAGCGCCCAATCGCGTAATCGCATCGGTCAGCGCTTCAATACGGTCGCCGTCGAGCGTGGCGGCGAGAGCGGCGGAGTTTCCCCGAGCATCCCATGATGCCCCCATGAGGCCGAGTGCAACCTGGCGTTCCGACAAGTCCGTTTCAGTTGCGAGGTGAGCGATATCGCACGCCGACGAGCAGACACCTCCGGCGATTTCCAGGTACGCACATGAATCTGGCACGCACCTTCCGTCAACGACAGCTTCCCAGAACAGGGTCGATTCCTCACCAATCCCTTCCGCGAGCAGCTTCGTATCGGTGCCGTATGCAAATGGACTAGCAACAGCGACCGCTGTTGGACGGTCGTCTGTTTCGATCAATCCTGTGACCGCGAACCAACGAGCGGCCGCGAACGAACTTCCAACTACGTCATAGTCGGCGCTGATTTGCTGCTCACCGTCAATTGTTGATGCGGCGAGAGAGCCCAACACGTCAGACACTAGCTTCGCTTCTCGCTCGAAATAGCCACGTGATCGGCTTGCCAGGTCACACTCCTCGGCGACTAAGACTGACCCGTTTTCGGTTGCGGTGGCTGCGTCAATCGCCCGGTGGTACTCCGATACCGCGTCGATACACGTTTGTGTCTCTGCCAGGTCTTGGTCGACAAATCCGACGAGAACCCGCCGAGGCCAGGTGTCCGCGACCAGTTCCATCGCTGCCAGGGTCACGTCCCTGACGCGCAGCGGCCCTCCAGCGTCTACGAACAACGTTCGAGCAGCGGGATCGAAGTCTTGTGGTATGGCAACGATGACGGTCGCATGTTCCGACACGGGCATGTCGAAGTCACCCCACCCGTCGCCACACAACCGATGCGACGCCGTGAACGGCTCACAGCCGAGCTGAACCGCTAACGGTGTCCCACTTGGGACCGGCTCAGCTGCGGAGGTGGGCTCGCTACCCAAATCGACAACGGGAACCACATCGTTTTGGGGTTGATTAGAACATCCAATCAACCCCAAAACGGCTGCCGCGAGCACCGTCAACCCGATCCGATTTACACGATCGACGAACACAAGCTCACTGGCTTCACGCTGACGAGGCCAAAAGCTGGCAATTTGCTATGGGCATATGGAGATCACGTTCGGGTTTCCACAAGTCGACAGGTGCTGCCAACCCGTCCAATCGTGGTCAACCGTCGACCACAACGTCCACGAGTCAAAACTAAGACGAGCGAAGGTGGCCAAGTGCTGTGTTTCCCGATTTGACGAGGTTCCTTGAGCGTACTTGCCCTCGATGACGTATCCGATTTCAGTGTCGTTCACGGCCTGATTGCCGTCCATCGTCGCATATACCCCGCCAAAGTAGTCGTCAACTTTCTGGCTCTTGCCGCACGCACTGAGTGTGAGCTCGACGACGGGAGCCGCGAATATCGGACCTCTCTGACAGCGGCTGTCGCCTGGTTCTCTCGTGACCTTGGAAGCGTTCGGCTGTGTCTACGGCCGACAGGATCAGGTCGCGGTTATGGGTCGGGTGCGCTGCGATGAGTTGCTCGGCGATCAACGCCCCTTGAGCCCGATGCGGGGTCACGATGCCGATGCCTTCAGACCAGAGCCAGCTTCTCGTGACCACACTTTTGCACCAAGGACGAAGTTCAGGCTTGAAATCCTTCGGGTTTCAGGCAAACGCAATCGCCCTAGCAGCGAACAGGCATATCCACGACGAGCATCAAGACAGATATCACTAGCGCGAGGACCGGAACGGTTGCTGCTTCAAGCAGGCCAAGTACCTGAAGACTCCCATGGAAGGTCTCCTGTTTCGACTGCTCGCGCCGTGATTTCCTGCCACAAGGGAGACTGCCAACCTCTCGTGGCGAGAGCGGCTCTATCGATCAAGGAGCTGCGATCAGTACCGTCCTTAGCGAGGCTGGCCCGAGCGAGGGTGGCCGGACCGAGACTGACGACGCCGCCGCCGACGACAACGTTGCGATCGGCCATGCTGAGAAGGCTCTGAT
The DNA here is from genome assembly GCA_937941245.1 of uncultured Acidimicrobiales bacterium. GTDB lineage: Bacteria > Actinomycetota > Acidimicrobiia > Acidimicrobiales > UBA10347 > UBA10347. The sequence goes on from CALDYC010000104.1 coordinate 3,203, forward strand.
CGCAGATTGCTTTCATGTCTTTGTCTGTGACGGCTGGAGCTACTAGCACAGCGATCGCTGGCAGAAACCTGCTACCAACGGCGCCAGCGACCACCTGAGATGCGAGTTTCGCTGCGTCGGTTCTGTTCCCAGCAGAGAAAAGAGCTGCAACCAGGGCTGCACCTGTGAGTCGAGTACCTGCGATGTCGGGCGGGGCATCGGCCAGCACGTTGACAAATTCGCCGCTTCGTCCGGTGATCCAGGCCGCCCAGAACCTACGTGCGGTGTAGGCGCCAGCGGCCACGGAGATTCCGTGAGCAAGTCCGCGATCTGCCACTGACTTGGACAAGCTGGCTGCGTCTTGATGCATCTGGTTGTTGTCAAGCAAGGCGACTCGGACTAGCCCCAAATACCAGTCCTCTTGCGGCTCGTTTCCGGGAGTCGTCTCAGCCTCGATGGCGGAGATGAGAAACTCGGCTTGTTTGAAGTCGGCCTGGGCCATTGCACCTAGTGCTCCGGTTCTCTGAACCGTGCGCCGCAGGGACATGTCCTTGATCTGCGTTAGGTCTGGAAGCGTTGAGGTTCGATCCGGAATCCAGTTGTCGAGGTGCATCCGTGCGAGCCATACCTTCGCTCGCTGCTCGCTGTCAGTCGCAAGCGTGTCTGCATCGGCGAGGTGGTTTGCGGCCGAGTCGACAAGCCCGAGGAGCGTCGCTTGCCGGGCCCGAGCCATGAACAGGCTGAACTGATCGAACTCGTTGAGTGCGCTGGCGTCAATGTCGGCGAGCAGCCGAAGACGGCGACGGTCCCCGTCGGCTTTCTCGGTGGCAGGTAGACCAGACAGAGCGACGTGGAGCGCCGCCGTAACGTCACCGTGAGCCTCGGCTTGTCGGGTTGCTTCGGAGCGAAGGTCAGACCCGTCAGCGCCGGTTCGGTCGGCGCAAATTGACATGTCGGTGAGCGTTCGCGTTGGCATAGGCCCGTTGCGTGTTCGCATTTCTGACCATGCATGGAGCGCTTCTCGGTAGTTCATCGAAGCGAAGTGCAGCTGCGCTGAGGTTTCGAGAATTCTTGCGACGGTCCCGTCTGTGAGGAGGGATTCTGCGGCTATTGCGTGTTGAGCGGCTCGGTGAGGATTCATCGTCAGATCGAGTGCTGAACGGTGGTGGCGTTTCCTAATGTGCGGCGGGTTGAGTGCAGTGAGGTGAACGGCGTCGAAGCGCGGTGCAATATCCCAAACCTGAGAAGCTGCTGACTCGCAGAGGACGTCGGCGTCAAGTAGCTCGATCATCGCTCCGTCGAATTCGCTTCCGGCTATGCCGGTGATCCGCTCAAGCGACTCGCGGTCGATGTTGACTTGCAGCGTCGCAGCGGCGCCTGCGAGAAGGCGTGCCCGTTTGCTGAGGCGCCCGGCAAGAACGTCTAGTTCTTGGCAGGATTTTGGACCCTCCGAGGATGACAGGGTCAGTGTTTGCTCGTCGACGCATTCGAGGAGGCGGAAGAACATTCCACACCGTTTGTCGCTGAGAGTGTTTAGCTGGGATGCCAAGCTGGCGATCTGCAGGGACGTCGCTTTCGGGAACCGAGCGGCTACGAACGGCGAGATCGAAGCGGCATCAAGGGGAGGAATTCGAAGCACGTTCAAACCATGGAGCACTTCGTCTTCGTTGGCGTTAGTGGAACCAATGACTAGTGAGACCGGATGCGGCATGACGCAGTTCGTGAGGTGAAGGAGCAGCTGCTGCGATCTCGAATCCATGGAATCAAAGTCGTCAACAACGAGGCAAAGCGGGCGGTCAAGCGCATTTTCGAGCATCAAGACGACCGATGAGTGCAGCCTGGCTAGACGCAAGTCGCTATCGCCGTCCCGGCTGTTGATGAAGTCGTCGATGTTCGGTCGCGCGAACGGCATTCGCTGAGCGATGCTGGCAAAGGCTGAGGGCTCCGGGCGGTCGTTGCGGAAGAAGATCACCGTTTGACCGTTACGAGCCCGGTCGTGCGCGATCAGCAACAGTGCCGTGGAGACTCCGCTTTCAGTCTGGCCAACAATCGCAGCGCTCTCGTACCGACTCAGCTGAGTGTTTGGGTGCCGTACCGCTTCGGCTAGTTGCTCAGGCATGGGGTCAAGCGATGACGGAGTGATCTGCGCGCGAGCAAGGGTCTCGTAGGCAGCACTCAGACTGGTTTGAAAGCGCTTCTCTGCGGTCTTTAGCAGTCGGCTTAGCTGGAGGTCCTCTGGGAACTCTTGCGCCCGGATTCGCAACGAAGTCATGGCTGACGCGGTTAGAGGCGGACCGTCACCTTCGAGCAGCCTTTGGGTCACACCTGTGCGCGCGGCGTCGATCGCTGAAATCGACATCCGAATGAGCGGCGTAATCTCGATGCCCGGAAACGCGGTCCCGCCTAGCAAAGCTTGGCATCGCAATCGGTCGTTTTCTGACCAAGGATGTTTCGCCGCAAGTTCGAGAAGCTCCCACGCGTCGATGTCGCATACGGTGGCGTCCAGCCCGCACCAGCTGCTACCCGAGCTGAGCGCCCCATCGGGAAGTTTCTTACGCAGCCGCGAAAGTGCCATTCTGATTGCGGCGGGCCATTTGGGTGGCAGGTTCTCTGCCCACAATGCGTCGGCGATCGAGTCGACTGGGAGACCCTGCCGCCCCGCTGCGACGACAATCGAGAGCAGCTGACGGGTCATCGGAGCGAGATGCTCGGTGGACCCATCGCCTGAAATTATTGCTATCGCACCGAGTGTTTCGATTCTCGGCTTCTTCAAGGCTGAGGCACCCCCGATGTCATGTTCACGACAATACTCGGCAATGCGAATCGCAATGCCCAAAGCTCGATTGCCTCGTCCCGTGGCGCCTGGTCGAGTGCGGATAGGTAGTTGGATCAGTCGAAATTGAGTGACTATGCGGCCACCATGTCGACAGGGGCGTGGTCAAGTAGCAGTTCGAATCGTTCTTCGATCAAGGGGAGATGCCACAAATCATCCGGCATCGCGAAATGTTTGAACAGTTCGTACGACTGGAGCGATGGCAGCCCGTCTCCCCCTTTCTCGGTCGTGAGCCAAAGCGATGCATCGGTCGCGCCGTAGCACCGATCGAGGACTCGGGCGACGAATGTCGAACAGATCAAATGACTCTCACGATCTTTCATCGATGCCAAATGTCGGCGGGCGACGGCATAGGCCAGAACAGATGCCGTCTTGGAAGACCTAGATCGGGCGATCGACAGAATTCCGGCCTGAAATAGCTCGCCTTTGGTGAAATACGTGCAGGTTCGATGTTGGACGTCGGAACGAGCCGCGCTTAGGAAACTGGACGGGTTCGACCTGGCGGTAGTACCCAAACGCCCCACGTGAATTGTCGAGTAGCAATCTAAGAAGACCGACATGGATCGGGTTCGGTAGCCTTCCCGACCGACTTCGACGACCTGGCCATTGCCATCATTCTCGTCGAATATGGCGACGTGCCGGAAGCGGTCTTTGGCGAATTCGACCAACTGTTGAACGCTTCCCGGTTTTGTGCAAAACAGGAGATCACCCGAGCGGAGATAGGCATTGGAGTGCCGTGCTGCAAGTCGCAGACTGGAGGCACCATGGGCGTGCTCCGGGGCTGCCGGGTCGTCTGACCCAAGCGCAATGTGAACGCCGCCACGCACAGGTCGACAATTGGGGACTTGTGTAACCGATGCGTCACCGGCGGCATGGCGAGGTTCCCTCTAGTCGGTCAACGGGCGATGCCGCCTTCTCCGGCCTCAGGTCTGCCAGCACCGGGTTCTGACCCGACCTAGAAATCGACGTGGTGACCGGCTCTACGGGTATTTGCCTTGCTCAAGATTCGACTGCCACCAGGTCGCTGATCGTCGAGGCGACCTGGTCAAACTCTTGTGCAACGCATTGATGGTCGATCTTGAAGACCTCAGTTTCTCGGGCGAACAGATCTTCAAGGTCTGCGTTCAGTGCAACAACTACGTCAAGTGCGGATTCATCCAGGACGTAACTCGATGTGACTACTTCGGCGATCGCCTTGACTTCTTGGGGCGACATTCCGCCGACGAGAAAGCCGCCGTTCAGCGACCATCCGCTCGTATGCGAGAACCGGTCAGAGCCCAGCAGTTCAACTCCGTTGGCAGACATGCATGCAGCCCACGATCGCTCGAAATCCAGATATTGAGGACTGGCGAGAAGCCGTTGAATGAGGCCGACTCTGTCTTCATAGTTGGGTGCATCGAGCTGAATGGCCGCTATCGCATCGGACCCGACCTTTAAACAGCCGTCCTCGCCAATTTCGGTGTGGTCACCCTCGGGGTCTTGGCTGCCGACTAACGCATACAAGTACTCCGGCGACCCGACATCACTCCCAGACGTGGCTTCGCTCTGCACATATAGAGCGCCAAGGACTGCATTCATCGTGGCTCCATATGCGCGCCAGTTGTCTGGGCCACCAAAGACTCGACGGCGCAGGTCAGCGTCATCGCCCAAGTCGAGATCGGGGTCCTCGACAAACACCACGGGCTCGTACTCGAAGCCCTCGCCTCGCATACACTCAGCGATCGTTGTCTCACGAAGCTGATGGGCCGACTTCAAGTCCGAAGGGACCGTTACGTCGGGATCGCCGGTGGGGTTCGTCCCATCGGCGCACCCGACGATCAACAACCCCTCCAGTGAAGCAACTGCGGCAACGAGAACAAATCGACTGCCGATCCCCACGGACGACATCGACTCAGCAGTTCCCGATCGGGTGTTGTGCGACGTAGAACCAACCGTTGCTGTACTATTGGCAGCACTGGACGTTGTTATAGGGCACAAAGTGAAGGTAGTCGGTTCGGCCCCAAGAGAAGCGGTGACTCGTGCCGCATGGCCCGACGTAGCTGTCAGCGCTCTCCGAATTGCTAGCCTCACCGCCGGCTACACCGCCAGCGCAACCGAAACCGACGTTACTAACGCCAGCTCAGCCCATGGCATGGATCACGGAGGCGCACCGGTCGGCGGAATGTGGCGGGACTTATTTGTCCGAGCCGACTGGATTGACGAGGCCTTGGAAGTGAGCGTCCTAACATCGCCATGAGCCGGGCTGCGGGGTGTTTTGTAGTGCTGTCGTTGCTCGGGGTTGTTGCCTGCGCGACAGATTCAAACGACGCGAGCAGCACCCCCGCAGCAACTCTTTTTGCGGTAGAGCCCGCTTCTTCGAACGGGTCCGTTGCAACGGCGCTGCAGCAACCAGAACCGGCACCGACTGCGATAGCGGTTACGCCAGGTGGAGATCCTTGGGTACGAACAGCGGAACTCCTACCGGCACTCGATGTTGGCGTTTCGTTTCTATGCGGTCCGATTGACCTGACCGATCCGCACAACGCCCAATTATTGCCGACATTCGATGGACCTTTGCCGTCGCAGGTGTTGTCTGGCGTCGGGGTCCCGTTTGCATACGTCGGGTGGCTTGACGATGTTGATCTGCGGATAGTCCACGAAAGTTCCGAGGAAACGCGACTCATCGGTCTGGACAGCGATACGGGTCAGTTCGCATACGTCCATCTCGGCAATAGCGACATGGGACTCGTTGGTCATGATTGGGGCTACTGCAGGTTTGAGCCCCGCCTCGTTGGCCACGACGCCGCCGAAATTGTCGAGATCTCGGATTCTGGGACCGGCGTTGCGACGGTGTTGGCTCGCGAACTGCGCTGCGCGAGTGGCCAGCTTCCTGGTCGAGACAGGCCAATCGTCGCTGCGGAGATCGCGGCCGAAGGTGCTCGCTACCTGGCGGTGTTCCTAGAAGAACGCACAGCTGTCGAAGGGCAGTCATTCACATGCCAAGCGAATCCGGTGTTCGAGATCATGGTGAGATATGACCCGGCGTCGGACCTGCCGCTCGAACCCCATCCTGAGATCTAGCAATCGAAACAGTGGGCAACATGCGCAGAATGGAGCGCAACGCGAATGGATAATGCAACCGTTTCCAACCGCGAGGAAATCGGATCGCTGACATCGCAGATCGAGGCCGCAGTTGAGGTTGCGTTCGTGTCATGAAAATGTGCGTTCGAACATCTCGCGACGGCGTCTTGAATGCGCTGTTTTACGGGGAGTGGTATGTCGGACTGACGAGTCTTCCCTTTTGCTATTCGATTGGTATGGGATGCGTGCGTCGCATTCTTGTCGATTCGACTGCGAACCGACACGGCATGTTTGATAGAGCGGGGGGGCAATAAGCTCAGTCCGTATGGATTTGCCAATCCGCATCCCGCCGCCACTCGTGCGCTGGCTGGCGGCGAACGAGTCGCGGCCAACCGTCGCATCAGTGGCAGTTCGAACGTTGTCCTACTAGGACCGCCAGGGGTGGCGAAGTGCGATTCGGCGAGGGAGCGTTGGGCGTATTGGTGTTGCCAGCCGGTGATGCCCGTCGGTCTACTGTCGTGGGCGATGCGTGCCGACCTGCCCCTGCTCACGTCCCACGCTCGTCTGCTGCTACTCGTTGACGCGGAACCGAAGCTCACGCA
>CALDYC010000105.1 GCA_937941245.1 uncultured Acidimicrobiales bacterium
GGTGGCCGAAGGTCCTCGTCGTCGGGATCAAACTCGAGCTCGAGCTGCAACGTCTCGGAGAAGTCGGTAATCGGGCTGATGTCTCGGAAGATCTGCTTGAGACCAGTCTCGAGAAACCACTCGAAGGAATGGCGCTGGATCGAGATCAGGTCGGGAAGCTCGAGAACATCTACGAGATTGCCGAACGAATATCGTTCCGGGGCGGGATTGCTTACAGACACGTGCACTCCTGAATTGCCGGGACCTCCGTCGGGAAGCCGTCGGGGGGTGAAAATGAGGTCAGATCCGGACCTCGAGCGGGAGGAGCTCATGAAGGGGCGCGCTCAAAATGCAATGGGAAAATGCCCCATGCAGAGAGAAGCGGCGCCGACCGCAAGGCCCAATGAGTCTAGACAGGATCAGCAGCGGTTACCAACGCCGTTTATCCAGCTGGGTTTCAGCGACTTTTCGCAACTTCGTTGAGGAATTCGGCGTTGGTACGGAATGTCTGCAAACGGTCGAGCAGTAACTCAAGCGACGCCTGTGTTCGATTGGAACCCTCGTCTCCGACCGCGTCAAGAACTCGACGCATTTTGTTCGTGGCTGCGTGGTCACGGGGAGCCAGTAGCAGTTCGTCGTGGCGCGTGGAACTTGCCGTCACATCAACCGCCGGGAACAGTCGCTTCTCGGCTGCTGTGCGGTCGAGTCGCAACTCCATGTTGCCGGTGCCTTTGAACTCTTCGAAGATGACTTCGTCCATCTTTGAGCCGGTGTCGACCAACGCGGTCGCAAGGATCGTGAGCGAGCCACCTTCTTCGACATTGCGGGCTGCGCCGAAAAATCGCTTCGCGGGGTACAACGCCCCGGCATCGACGCCACCAGACATCGTGCGGCCGCTGAAGCGACCACTGACGTTGTACGCGCGAGCCAGGCGGGTGATGCCGTCCATGACAATGCACACGTCGATACCGGATTCGACCAGCCGACGGGCCCGCTCGCCCACCATCTCGGCAACCGCTATGTGTTCGTCAGTCGGTCGATCAAACGTCGAAGCGATGACCTCGCCATTCTTCATCCACCGCTTCATGTCGGTGACTTCTTCGGGGCGCTCGTCGAGGAGCAACACGAGGAGGTGCACTTCAGGATGGTTGGTTTCGATCGACCGAACGATCTCTTTGATAACCGTTGTTTTGCCGGCCTTGGGCGGGGCCACGATCAGACCGCGTTGGCCCTTGCCGATCGGGGTCACGAGATCAACGATCCGGGCAGTGAGATCCGCAGGTGTCGTCGCACGTTCAAGAACCAGCTGCTCGTCAGGAAAGATCGGCGTGAGGTCGTCGAAGTCGGGACGATTTCGGGCCTCGGCTGGGTCACGTTCATTGATTGCGTGAACGGTCAGCAGGGCCGGGTTCTTCTCGTTACGAGCAGCCGGGCGAGAGGTGCCGCGAACCTGGTCACCAGCACGGAGCCCGAACTCGCGGACCATCTTCACCGGCACGTAACAGTCTTCGCGACTCGGATTGCCACCCTGGACCCGAAGGAATCCGTATCCGTCGCTTCGGAGATCGAGGTGTCCGTCAACGGCAACCGGCTCGCCTTCCCACGCCATTTCGTCGCGGTCACGGCCGCGGCGACGGCGACGGCGACGATTTCCTTGGTCACCGTCATCTTGCTGGTCAGCGGCCCCGTCTGAGTTGTCGTTCTTGCCGTGGTGTTTGTCGTTCGAACGACCACCGCTATCTCGGTCTTGGTTGGCACCGTTTTTGTTGGCCCCGTCTTTGTGGGCCCCGTCTTTGTTGGCACCGCTCTGATCTGTGTTGCCTTGAGAAGCGCCGCGCTTGGCGGACCCTGAAGCATCGGCATCGCGTTTGTCGGCATCGCGTTTGTCGGCATCGCGTCTGTCGGCATCGCGTTTGTCGGCATCGGCCGGCGTGGATCGGTTGCCATCGTCGGTGCTGGCACCACCGCGGGTCTCGGCGGCTTCGGACTCGTGGGATATTGACGTCTCACCCGAAGTAGAGCTGACCGAGGTCTTGTCGTCGGCATCGGCGACCGCATCGGCCGCGTCGCCGAGGATCAGGTCGACCACTTCGTACTTGCGCATGCGCGAGCCGACGGTAAGGCCCATTGTCTGGGCGATCTCGACAAGGTCGGCACGACCCTTGCTCTCAAGCATGCTGCGGTCGAAGCTCACATCATCTCCTGCGTTAGTGATTCGAGGGGGCTTCCGAAGCGTGACACCAGCGGCATGTATGCGGCTAGAAACGCTGCGGAGGAGGAACTGGGGCCGGGCGGAAGTGCTGCTGTGGCTCGCCTGACATGCAGACGGTTCATGCAATCAGCGGTGCCGTTGACTGGCCGGTTCTCGTGACGGTAGCGACGCAGGGTGGCAGCAGCAACCGAGTTCTGCAGGTCAGTTCTGCAAATCGATCCAGCTTCGGAGCCCTGCGAAATCGCCGAAAGACGCAAGTTGCGGATTGGCGTCGACAATGGCGCTCGGCGCATGAAAGAGCGCTCCGGCGTTTGCCTGGTTCAACATCGAAAGATCATTGAACGAGTCGCCGGCGGCTGCGACGTGATAGTTCAGCCCCTGCAGCGCTTCGACCGTGCGCCGTTTGTGATCATCGCAACGCAACGCGTAGCCCGTGATCTCGTCGCCTTGCGTGACCAAGCGGTGACAAAAGATTGTCGGAAGCCCAAGATGCGGCATCATCTCATTGGCAAACTCTTCGAACGTGTCGCTGAGCAACAAGACCTGATAATCGGCACGTAATGCATCGAGAAACGCGCGAGCCCCGTCGAGGGGCCGGATCTCAGTCAGGACCGGGACCAGGTTCGACATGCCGATGCCATGCTCAGCCAAAACGCCGAGGCGATACTGCATGAGCGCGTCGTAATCGGGCTCGTCGCGGGTTGTCCGCCGCAAGGCGTCGATTCCGGTCAGCTCCGCGAGCTCAACCCAGACCTCGGGCATGAGCACACCCTCAACGTCAAGTGTGACGACTCGTTGTTGTTTCACCGTCAGAGGATACGGGCCCGCACAAACGCCTCGACTGTCTGGAGGTCATTTGCGAGCACCTCGAACCGCTCGTCGCGGTCGAACAAGTCGCCCACCCGCGAGGGCAAAGCGGGGCGAACCCCGGTGGCCTGTTCAACCGCATCGGGGAACTTGGCCGGGTGTGCGGTCGCCAAGGTGATCATGGGCGTCGCCCACGTGTGCCGTTGTGCCGCTGCAACGCCGACGGCTGTGTGGGGGTCAAGCGACATGCCGGTGCGCCGGTGCACCTTCTGCATGGTGTCGAGTACTCCCCCGTCGCCCTCATCATCAACCTGTTCGCTCGCCCATGTCTCGGCGAGCAGCGCGTGGTGGTCCGCGTCGAGAGTGAACGTGCCGGTCTCGCGAAAGGCAATCATGGCTTCGGCGATTCGAGCGCCGTCGCGTGCGTGCACTTCGAAGAGCAAGCGTTCCAAGTTGCTTGAGATTTGGATGTCCATGCTCGGAGACAGCGTCGGCACCACGCCGGTTGTGGTCATGGTTCCGGTTGTGAACAGCCGGGTCAGAATGTCGTTCTTATTGCTGGCGACGCAAAACCGGTCGACAGCCAGTCCCATTTGACGGGCAGCCCAGCCGGCAAACACGTTGCCGAAATTGCCGGTCGGAACGGTGAACGACACCGGCGACCGATCTGGGGCGACCTTGCGGGCGGCCACGACGTAGTACACGATCTGGGCCATCACCCGGGCCCAGTTGATCGAGTTGACGGCGCCAAGTCCAACGTCATCGCGAAACGACACGTCGGCGAACATGGCCTTGACCAGGTCCTGACAGTCATCGAACGTCCCCTCGATGGCGATGTTGTGCACGTTCGGCGAGTTGACGGTCGTCATCTGGCGACGCTGCACATCGCTGACCCGCCCGTGGGGGTGAAGAATGAAGATATCGACCGCTTCGCGATCACGGCATGCCTCGATGGCGGCGGACCCGGTGTCGCCCGACGTTGCGCCGACAATCGTGACCCTTCGGTTGCGGACTTCAAGCTCATGGTCGAAGAGGTGCCCGACGAGTTGCAGGGCAACATCTTTGAAGGCGAGCGTCGGGCCGTGGAAAAGTTCGAGTCACCACTGGTTGTCCCCCAGATCCACCAGG
>CALDYC010000106.1 GCA_937941245.1 uncultured Acidimicrobiales bacterium
ATACCGCGGTCCGCCAAGACGTCGAGGGCGACGTCAACGCGTTGTTCGTCGTGCTTGGCGGAGTTTCGTTGCTCGTCGGCGGTCTTGGCATTGCAAACGTGACGCTCGTGTCAGTGCTCGAACGGACCCCTGAGATCGGTCTTCGTCGAGCGCTTGGCGCGGCACGCAGACATATCGCGGCGCAGTTCTTGCTCGAGTCGACCGTCACTGGGCTGCTTGGAGGCATTATCGGCGCTTCGCTCGGCGTGCTGTTGATTGTCGCTGTGTCTGCGTCTCGCGATTGGACACCGGTGCTCGAAGGTTGGCTTCCGTTTGCGGCGGTTGGCCTGGGTGCGCTCATCGGTCTGATTGCGGGGACCTACCCGGCATTGCGGGCAGCTCGAACCGAACCGATTAGTGCACTGCGGAGCAGCTGAGAAACTGCGGAGCAGCTGAGAAACTGCGCAGCAGCTGAGAAACTGCGCAGCAGCTAGGGCATTGCGGAGCAGCTGAGAAATTGCGCAGCAGCTAGGACACTGCATCACGTCAAGGGTTCGCGGCTCGGAAGCGCTCAATGAGTGAGCTGGTTGAACTGTCATGAAGCGCCGGGTCGAAGCTTTCATCTGAGAGCTCGGCGCCGATGCGAGTCGCAAGAACCTTGCCGAGTTCGACGCCCCATTGGTCGAACGAGTTGATTCCCCAGACTGCTCCTTGCACGAAAACCCGGTGCTCGTAGAACGCAACGAGCTGGCCGAGAACGTTGGGCGTCAATTCGGGCGCGGTGATGGTCGTCGATGGGCGGTTGCCAGGGAACGTCTTGTGCGCGACCAGGCTCTCGGCGACATTTTCGCTTCGGACTTCATCGGCAGTCTTGCCGAAGGCGAGGGCTTCGGCTTGCGCGGCGAGATTGGCGAACAGCAGTCGGTGGTGAAGCTCCCGGTCGATGCCGTCGACCCGCGCTGGTTCCGGCCGCAAGAAGCCAATCAGGTCGCAGGGGACCGGCGTCGTTCCTTGGTGTAGCAGTTGATAGAACGCGTGTTGACCGTTGGTTCCGGCTTCGCCCCACACGATGGGTGCGGTGTCGATCGTCACGGGTTGGCCGTCCACGCCCACTTGCTTGCCGTTGCTCTCCATGTCGAGTTGCTGCAGGTACGCGGGGAATCGGTCGAGTGCTTGGCAATAGGGAAGCACGGCGTGGGATTGCCATCCCCAGAAGTTTCGATACCACACGCCGATGAGAGCGGACAGCACCGGGACGTTCGATGCGAGTGGTTCATTGCGGAAGTGTTCGTCGACGGTTCGAAAGCCTGCAAGCATGTCGTCGAATGCGTCAGCCCCGATCGCGCACATCAGCGAAAATCCGATTGCCGAATCGAGGGAGTATCGACCGCCAACCCAATCCCAGAACTCAAACATGTTCGACGGTTCGATACCGAACGCAGCGACACCCTCTGCATTGGTAGATAATGCAACGAAGTGCCGGGCGATCGATGATTCGTCGCCCCCATAGGCCCCAAGAACCCAGTCGCGAGCGGACCGCGCGTTGGTCATCGTCTCGATCGTTGTGAAGGTCTTCGATGCGACGACGAACAACGTCGTTGCGGGGTCGAGGTCGGCAATGGCGGCGTCGAGGTGAGCCCCGTCAACATTCGACACGAACCGAACCTTCAGGCTTGAAGGGCGGAGATGGTCAAGTGCGCGTACCGCCATCAACGGGCCAAGGTCTGAGCCGCCAATGCCAATGTTGACCACTGTTTCAATTGGGCGACCGCTTGCGCCGAGCCAACGGTCAGCGCCGGGTGCTCCGCGGATGCCTTCGGTGGCAGCCCGCATGGCCCGAAGAGTGGAGCGCACATCGGGAAGCACATCGGTGCCGTCTGCGTGCACCGGTGAGTCCGCCCGTAGCGCTGTGTGCAACACCTCGCGATTCTCGGTCGTGTTGATGCGTGCGCCTGCGAACATCGCGTCGCGACGGTCAGCGACACCGGTTGCTGCGGCGAGTTCGACCAGGAGGTCGATCGTTTCGACTGAGATGAGGTGCTTCGAGAAGTCGACCGTGAGATCACCGACCGTCCACGTCAGACGGTCAGCCCGGGTGGTATCGGCCGAAAAGAGTGCACGAAGGTCGCCCACACGCATCACCTGCTGATGTTCAGCGAGCGCTGACCACTGCGGCAATTCTGATCGATTCACGGGTGTCCCTCTCGGAGCTTGTGATCCAAGCTAGTTCGGTCACCCGATTGAACGGTGCGGCCTGGCCGAGTGGTGCGGCCCGGTTGGAGCGACCCCCGGTCGTGTAGCCGAGCGACTACGGGCGGTCGCGCTTCCAGTTGTGGAGTTTGCAGTCATCGTCCTTGGTGTCGTCAGTGCCTTCGTCGAGCTCGGCGCCGTGGGTTCCGTCAACGCTGAGATCGGATGCGGCGAGACATACTGCGAGATCACCCAACGGATTGCCGGCAGATTCGCCCGCATCGAAAGATGGCGTTGATCCGTTGGAGTCGGCCGCATCTGTGGGGGCTGCGCACAACTTCCAATTGTGCAGTCCGAGACACCCGTCGTCCTCGACGATCTCGATACACAACTCGCAATCGTCGCCAGCATCGGCGGCTGGAGTGGCACCGAGTACCGCAATGGACATAGCGATGAGGGTGGCGACCAGAGCCAACCAAAGCCGGCTGGTCCCGGTGGACGTTTCTGTAGGTGTCATTGGTGTGCCTTCGCTCGGGGACAATGCGTCGCACGCTAACGATGAAGTCGCAAACGGCCCGCAAATGGGGAGCGCTCGGCGCCATTATTGATCAGAATCACCTGACTTGGTGAGGAGCTTCTGTTATCCCGGCATGGCGCGTGGGTCGTAACCTTTATCTCGTGGCCAAGCCGAGCGAACATCAGCGCAGGTCCCAACCGGCAGAGTTATTGACGCTGGGCACAGTTGCGAGTGCCGCAGTTCCTGAGATGGATCGCCAACACCAATTGATCACCTTGCTTGCGTATCTCGCGATCGAAGGGCCTACAGAACGAAGCACGCTCGCAACGTTGTTCTGGCCCCGTAGTAATTCTCCTTTGAACAACCTGTCGTCAGCCCTCACCAGAATTCGCGGGCTCGCTCCAGATGCCTTGATCGTTGACCAGCGGGTGGTCGCAACCCGTTGGATCTCCGATGCCGAAGCGATCCTGCGTCAGCGGCGGGCATCGGATCTGGACGTTCATCAGGGATACAAGGGGCCATTTCTCCTTGGACTTCAGTTGCCAAAAGTCGGTGTTGAACTCGAAGAATGGATATTTGACGTTCGTGACCGCGTGCGTGATTGCGCCGTCACGAGCGCCACGAACGCTGCTGTCGCTGCGAGCGTGCGGGGTGAAGACCTCGAAGCCTGCCAGCTCGCCGAACTTGCGTGGCACATGGACCCAGGGTCAGAGATCCTGGCCGAAGCAGCGCAGCGTCTGGCGCCTATCTTGAGCTCACGAGCTCGACCTCTGGCAAGGGAACTGCGCGAGCTTTCCGGTGTTGCTCGGATACGACCCTCGGCGGCGCCCCTCATGGGCGTCGTTGGCCGCGAATTGGACCTCCGCCAGTTGGTGGGCCTGGCAAGCGGTGGCCGAAGCGTGAACGTCGTCGGTTTGGCTGGCTCAGGCAAGTCAACATTGCTTCGCCTGGTAGGTCAGCAACTCGAGGCTGGCGGTCGTCGTGTTGCCACGGTTGACGCCTGCGGAGAGGTAGCGGGGCCGGGAGTGCTGGCACGAGTAGCAGCGGCGCTTGGCTGCGGTGCAGCGACGAGCGATGCAATCGGGGCGATTGTCCAGCGGATCGAACGTGACACGGTCGTAGTAGTCGACGACGTGTCCAACACCGCTGATGTTGCTGCGGCACTTCGCGAACTGAGCACGGTCGTCGGTGCTGTCGTTGTTTCGAGCCGTCAGAAGCTCGATCTAGCGAGCTTCGATGAGTACTTGCTCGCTGGTCTGCGGGTGCGTCACGAGTCGGGCCAGGAGGGTCCTGCTTTCGAATTGTTCCGCAACGGCGCTGGACTGGATGGCGTGGCGTTAAGCGCGGTCGAATCGGAACTTGTCGAGTCGATTTGTCGACGCGTCGGTGGGCTTCCACTGGCGATTCGGCTGACGTCGCAGTCTGTTCGGTTGATTGGTTTGGCCGCGGTATCTCAGTCATTGACTGAGCTCGATTCGACGTTCGGCGAGCGTGCCTATGACGACCACACCAATTTGCTGGACCTCATTGGGCAGAGCTGGTCGCGCCTGTCGGACGACGTTCAAGTAGCGGTCGAGTCGCTGTCGATCTTTCGCGGGTCGTTCAGCTCCGCGGCTGCACGGTCGGTAGCCCGCGCCGGACTTGGTGTCCTCACTGAGATACACGATGTGGCGCTGCTGACGAGCCGGTCAGGTGCACTTGAGCTCCATCCGTTGGTCCGCACCTTCGCGCGGCGATCGCTGGACCGGGCTCCAGAGCGCCGACAAGCTGTCGCTGATCAACACGCAATGTGGTTTGTCGATGAGCTCATCAATTGGGCTGGTCAATTGCGGACTGAGACGGCTACCGAAGCGCTCGAGGGGCTGCAGACAATGCAGAACGACCTCGAGTTCGCGTGGCAGACGATATGCGATGCAGGCGATGGGCGGCTCATGGCACAGGCGTTGCCGTCGATAGATCAATATCTGCTGCAGACAGGGCAGAGCGAACTGGCTCGCGATCTGTATTCGCGAGCTAGGCAGAGTGCCGCGGCCCTCGATGTTCGAGCCCCAGGCCTGCTCGCAGAGCTCATGAACAACATCGCCTGGGTCGACATGATGCTCGGCAATGCGGGTTCTGCAGCGGCGCTTGTCGACGAAGGTCTGATGTTGCCTGGGTTAACGCCGTCAACCGAAATAGCGTTATGGCGTACTCGGTGCGCGTTACTCGGCAACGCGGGTGATGCGGACGGGGCTGTAGCTGGCTACGAACGGGCGCGGCGAGTGGCCGAACAGATTGACGACCCGTACACGGCGATGTTGCTCGAGGAGGACCTCGGAAGAGCCCACGCGTTGCTGGGGAACCATGATGTTGCTCGGCGGGCCTTTCGGAGCGTTTTGTCCTACGCCCGAAGCGAATCAAATCGGCACATGGAGGCTCGCTCCTATCTCTTGTTGGCGCGTTCGACTGTGCCACAAGATATCGACCATGCGATGGCGCTGTTTGATGAAGGCGAGGACCTCGCGATTCGGTACGAGCTGAAACATCTGGTCGCCTACTTCCCGGTGGATCGCGGTGACGCTCAGCGATTTGTTCAAGACTTTGCAGCAGCTGATGTTGCGTATCGAGATGGACTGGTGCGCGCCGAAGAGGTTGGCGAACGGCCCTTGGTGGTGCGGGCGACATTGGGCGCGGCTCGAGCGTCGCTGAGGCTCGGCGACGTCCATCGTGCTCGGGATCTGTATCGAACCGGCTTGCGTGGAGCGATCGATGCCGATTCGTGGATTGGGGCACTTGGGGCAGCTCTAGAAGTTGTCGCAATGACCAAAGAGCAGGGCCGAAGCACGATGGCGACGAAAAAGATATTGCATGCCGTGAGGGCCCATCCCCATATCGATTGGTTTGACCGGGTGACGTTCGGCATCGCACATTCCGCTGATGATGAGTTGACACACAAGAGTTCTGGTTTGGGTCTAGACGAGATGTGTGAGCTCGTGCTGGCTGAGATTCGCAAGCTGATCTAACAGTGCTAATCGGCGCACCTGCTCTCGCAGGTGCGAGATGTCGCACGCGTTTGCGACTCATTTGCGGGCCGGATGATTGGCGCTGCGATAGGCACACGGAGTTCCGCCATCGCGTGTCAATTTGGAGTGGTCTCATGGGTCTCGGTCTTGCTGTTCGTCGTTGGATTCTTCAGGCGGTGGTTATCGCCCTGTTGGCCACCACCTGCGTATTGGCGGGTGGCGGCGCAAGTGCCCAGTCACCCGATGATGAGGTTGAAGAGGCGGTCGTTGTCGAGCCTCAATCGTCCGACGTGGACGGGGCCGGCGGCGAGCCCGTGACGGCGGAAGAGCGAGAACGTAGCGACAACTCGGCACCCGATGCTCAGTCGCCTGCTCTGTCGCCGTCGATCGTGGATGACGTGCGGAATGGAACGGTGCTCGAAGCTGAAGAAGCCGAGAACGATCCGACGAAACGTGAACCCACCGATACTGCGTTCGAAACGCCAACCGACGTCGACAGTCCGGCTGGGCCCGCGTACGAAGTCTCGTCCGACCTGTACTTCTGCGTGTTCGGCTACGACCAAAGTGGTGGATTGACGCAGGCCGATCCTTCAGAATTTGGGTTCCGACTCGGCGTTCGCGCAGCCAGTCAATCGCCGAATGATACGGCTTCGACCCAAACCGGCGTGGTCGATTTACCCGAATTCGAAGCTGGCCCGTCCAAGAACGATGTGTTGATTCCTGTTGACCCAAACGACTACTGCGCGGACGACGACGGTGGGACAGATCCAGAGTTGACGTGTCAGCAGTCGACCCACTACCTGGCCGATCCGGCAGGTCAGTTGGTCTCGTCAGTGGTGCCAACCAGCTATGACCAAAACGGCAACATTGAGCTGGTCGTGGTGTCGGGCTCGGCTAACAATTTTGCCCAACAACTTGTGCAAGCGAGCATTCTGACGTCGACGTCGGATCCTCTTCCTTTGGTCGTCACTCTAAGTCCAAGCGGCTTTTACTTCTTCTTCCCGTCCGGTGTTGAGTTCTGGACGTGCGGCAACGAGATCTTGACCTACAACCCGACTCCGAGCGGGATACCTCACCGGTGTATGACTGCCGGAGCGAACGGCGGAATCATCGTTAACGAAGGCAGCTTCTACACGTTTGTCGAAACCAATCAAGGGCAGACAGGAACTGTTGGGCGCTTGTTGCCGTTTGCGCTGTTCTGCGGTCCGCTGCAGACGTTTGACCCCCTCCTTGACGAGTACGAGGAGTGTTATGTCGTCAAGCCGGGGCAGACCGTGTGGGCGTATACCCACGCAGTTTCGATTCCCTCGAACGACGGCATTGAGTATTCCAACGCGATCTTGACCGATTCAGAGCCCGCACCACCGTTCGCTGTTCTGACCGAAGGGCAGCAGTATTGCCGTGGACCGCAGTACGGCAGAAATATTCTGATGGATTTCGACGCAGGGAACGAACCCGTCGAAATCGATTCGTCTGATAGCGGTCAGCTTTGGCCCGTAGCTGAGTGGGAATACAACGGCTACGACGGGATTGGGTGCGGCGACATCTATGGCACCTTGGTGTACGAGTTGGTGCCTGCAGGTATCGGTCATACCACCCTTTGGGAAGACAATTTCGGTCAATGGTCGTACCGCGAAGACCGGGCTCAATGGTTGATCTCACAATTCTTGTCTGAGGGCGAATGGGGGCCCTGCGTTTCGGCGTACGTCCAGGGATTCGGTTGGTTCGAGGCCATGGGCGGGGTGATTGGTGTAACCCAGGGCCCCGGCAATGACGCGAACGGATTCTCGGACTGGATCGAATGTTCCGAGTTGGAATACTGGGCGGACACCCTTGATCGTCAGCCGTTCTCGCCGACATTTCAATCAGAATGGGAAGCTTGCTTTCCGCCGCCCTTCGACCCATCACCCGCAGCCGAATGTCTCAATCGGCACGGCCGAGACGGCTCTGTCGTGACCAACGGATACGCCGGAGGAGCTGAGAGCGACCCGGTATGGGCAAGCGCCTTGGAAGAATTCGTTGCCGAAACAGGCGGGGTCTCCGACATGTCGCCGATGGGGATCACTCTCGCAGATTTGTCGCTTTGGGTTGATGGCTATGGCGATGCTGCCGTCACCTACAACGCAGAAGCGGTGGACTGGCTGGCTTCGTTCCGGCGAATAGAGCTTCTTGGAGGTCCGTTCGACGCGGCAGGTCCTCTTGTGTTGGCAGA
>CALDYC010000107.1 GCA_937941245.1 uncultured Acidimicrobiales bacterium
GCGATGACCCTCGTCATGGTGATCGGGTGGGGCCGCCGGTTGGTTCAGCGCCGGTGGCTTGGGCTTCCGATTGGCATGATGTTGCACTTGCTGCTTGCCGGGACCTGGACGAACCGACATGTGTTCTGGTGGCCATTCGCTGGTGCCGTCGAGACCGAGCCAGCGCTGCCGGGTGCGACGCTGGCAGTCGCCGCAGAGGTGATTGGCCTGGGTGTCGCTGTGTGGTTGTTTAGGCGCATCCAACTGGGCGACGCGACGCATCGCGCCCGGTTCCTGTCAACCGGCCACGTTGACCGATCTGCCCTACGGGGATAGGAACGGCCCATGATCATCATGTTGCGACATGGCCGGACCGAAGCCAACGCGCAGGGCTTGCTTCAAGGGCGGATTGACCCGGACCTCGACGAGCTGGGTGTGCGTCAGGCAGCGGCTGCCGCGTCTGCGATCGGCAACGTCGACCGGGTGATCGCCAGCCCGTTGGCCCGCGCCCAGCAGACCGCAGCCGCGTTCGGCGTCGCCGTCGAAACCGATGAACGGTTTATCGAACTTGACTACGGCGACTGGGAAGGCATGCCGGTACGAGCTGTCCCTCAGCAGACATGGGCCGACTGGCGCGCTGACCTCACGTTCACCCCACCTGGTGGTGAGTCGTTGGCTGAGCTTTCGATACGGGTTCGCGCCGGGCTAGAAGACCTGGCGTCGCAGGCCGAAGACGCGAACATTGTCATCGTCAGTCATGTGTCCCCAATCAAGGCCAGTGCCGCATGGGCTCTTGGCGTTGGCGACCAGGCGACATGGCGGATGTTCCTCGGTCAAGCATCGATCTCCCGTTTGGCGATCGGCCAGGGTGGACCCAGGCTGACGGCGTTCAACGTCACCGAACATCTCGAGGGCCTCGACCCCGGGCCCTAAAGCGACGCCGTTCAACGGCGCTCGGTGGGATCCTGCGGTGGGGTTTAGCGTGCTTGTTCTTCAGGGTTGCTTGATGGAGCAGCGACCTCACTCTGGCCACGCTCAAGCCGTGCGATCGTGCTCAGCAGTTCGGCTTCGCGCACCGCAGCCGCACGGGCCGCTTCGTCTGCCGCGATGGTGACTTCGCGGACTCGTTTGTCCGCGTACTCGCGCTGCTTAGCGATCGATGCTTCGAGCTCTGCGAGCTGATGGCTGCGACCCGCAAGATCACGAGTCATTGCTTCGTTACTGACCCTTATACGACGGGAAAGATCCGATCGAAGCGATGTCACTCGGTTTTGTTCGCTTGCGAGCTGCTTGCGAAGCTCCGCAACTTCGTCTCGCATCGTGGCAACTTCGTCAGCTGATGCGTTGCTTGCCTTGGTGACCGACCCTCGGGCTCGTTTGAGCTCGCGTTGCAGGCGTTGGAGCGTGATGCGAAGATCGGCGGCTTCGGCGTCGGCAGTTTCGAACTGGCGTCGCAGTGAGCTGATCGCTGACCGATGTTTGTCAGCGCTCTGCTTGTGGGTGGTGCGTTCAGCTTCGAGCTGTTCGTGCAGTTCGCGGTTGATGCGCTCTCGCGACTTGTCGATGAGCCCGGCGCTTCGTTCTCGTTCAACCTGCAGCGCCCGTTCGTATCGGGCGTGATCGGCCTCGAGGGCTTTGGCATGATCGGACCGCTCGACCGCCAATGCGTCGTCAAACTCGGCCTTGGCCTTGATCAGGGCTGACCGATGTTGGTCGGCGTGCTTGGACAATTCGGCACGAAAGCGGCGCCGTGCATTGTCGAGGGAACGATCAGAGCGGCCGTTCTCTTCGGTTAGGGCTCGGGTGTGGGCAATGCGTTCGCGGTCAAGGCGTGAGCGCTGTTTGGACAGCTCGCGTTCGAGAAGCTCAATCTGGGTCTCAAGGTCGCTGATGCGGCCTTGGTCGCCGTTGCGGTACTCGTTCAGGGCAAGCACCTTGCCGCGAAGATCCTTATTGAGACGAGCGATTTCGGCCTTGTAGCCGAGCACATCGCGTTCGTGTTCGAGTCGCATCGAGATCAGCATGCGATCCGAACCGCCATCATCATCGACATCGCGACGGCGTGTCTCGGCCGCGATATCGGTATCGATATCGCCGCCGGAATGACGTGGCTGGGTGGGCTTCCGGGCCGCAACGGCGGGGCTCTCTGGTCGGGGGGTAGGCGGTCGGGGGGTAGGCGGGGCCACCATGGTCCGTTCAACTGGGGTGCTGTGGGAGCGCTCGGACGACCGGGGGGCACTGTCGGGCGCGTCGTCGTCGGTCGTCGAGATCTGCTCGGTTCCGGATGTGTTAGCCGGCGCCGATGAACCAGTCTCGTGGGTCGGTGCTGGCGTTCGTTCGGTGCGGTCGACCTCGGTGGCAGGGGAGGTCTGTCGGCTGGTGGTTGGTTTCGCCGCAACCGGCACAACGGCCGGTTCGGCGTGCAGACCGGCGGCTGCAACCGGGCGGGGAGCTGCAATGGGTGACAAGATCCGAACCGTCGGTTCTTCGTCTTCGACAACCGGCACGGCGGTGTGACTTGTGTGGCTCGGCGGCGTGTCGGCAGACCACTCGGGAACGATGGTGGCGCCTGCAGACGAGACGCTGCCAAGGTTGGCACTGGTGTCTTGAGAATTGCTGAACGTGTGGCGTTCTGGGCCCTCCGGGCCAGCGTGGGGCTCGCTCGCGCGGTGGTCCGTACCGTTCTGGGAGCGGTCGAATAGTCGCAGAGCAAATGTCGCGCCGAAGCCGATGATCGCTCCGAGAACGGTGCCCAACAGCATGTAGGCCGAACGATTCGGCGCGAACGGAGCGTCGGGGACCTGCCCGGACTGGCCGACTCGAACCGCCGAAGCAATTCGGGAACTTCGATATGCCTCGGCCATCACGTTTGCTGCTTGTGCCGCACGTTCGCCAGAGTCTGCGACTGTGAACACCGTCAAGATGTTCTGCACAGGAATCGCCTCGACGCGGACTTCGGGCAAGAAACCAAGTTCGGCCTCGGCGATGCGAAGCAGGTCCTCAGACTCGAAGGCTTGTAGCTCGTCTTGGAGCGATTCGACCGGATTGAGGACGGTCACTCGGGCGAAGGACTCATAGCTCGGTGGGCGCAAGGTCGCGGCGACGAGCCCCAGAACCAAACCGGTGAACGCCAAAATGACGACCAGGCGCGATCGTTGTGTCGTCAATGCTCGGCCGCCTGGTTGCGGCTGTAGTGACCCGCTACTCACAAGCGCGAAGCTACTTGAGCCCGCATGCCAGATGGGGCTATTGCGGTGATCGTCATATTGCTGCAGCGCTGTTGCCGGTCTAAAGCCGCAAACCGCTGGCGCAAGCCCATAGTCGCACTCATGACCGGGAACCGTCGACGCCAGGATCACCGTTGCGGCGTGCGCGTGTCAGCTCATCGAGTTTCGCTTCGAGCTCAGCCTCTCGCTGCGACGCTGACGCAAGTCGATCTGTCGCATCGTCAAGCAACGAACGGTGGGCCGATTGCACCCGTTCCAGCTCCGATGCCAGGCGTTGCTCCAGGCCCTGAAGTCGGCCGCGAAGTGCCCGTTGGTCTTCGGCCGCTTTCTGGGCGACATTGGCCCGCTCAACGAGCATCGACTGGCGG
The DNA here is from genome assembly GCA_937941245.1 of uncultured Acidimicrobiales bacterium. GTDB lineage: Bacteria > Actinomycetota > Acidimicrobiia > Acidimicrobiales > UBA10347 > UBA10347. The sequence continues at coordinate 3,575 of CALDYC010000107.1, forward strand.
AGCTCAGCATTGGCTCGGCGGACATCGTCTGCTCGAGCTTCGCTAGCGGCAAGCCGTTCGGTGAGCTGGCGGATGTCATCTGCGAACGGAGCCTGAGCGTCTGAGATCTGCTGCTGCAGTAACGCCTGCTGGTGGCGTGCCGCCGTGGCCTGAGCTTCGAGCTCTGCGATACGGGCGTTCGAAAGCGCGACCTGTTCGTGGGCGCCCTCGGTCCGTCGTCGTTCGTCAGCCAGTTCGCTCTGATGGGTGGCGGTCAGGGAACGCTTCGCTTCGACGAGTTGCGCCTCGAAGCGTGCTTCGGCCCGCTCAACTGCTTGCGCCACTCGGTCATGTTCTGCGTTCAGGCTGGAGCGGTGCGAGCGGCGCTGTTCTTCGAGTGCCGTCTCGTGATCGTGTCGGGCAGCGCTAAGGGCATCGGATGCCTGGGCTTGTACCCGGGAAATTTCTGCAGCGTGGCGCTCAGCGGCCTGTGCCAGCTCGGTGCGATGGGCTGCGTGGATGAGTTCGCTGACCTCGGCGATCTTGTCGTTCGCTCGCTCATCGCTCGACTCGGCGAGCTCGTGCAGCCGAGTTGCCTGCATGGCGTTCTCATCGACCAGACGCTTGTTCGCAGTCCGAAGCTGGTTGATCTCGGCGTGCACACTGTTGAGGCGATCGTTCAGTGCAGTTATCTCCGCGGTGAGCTGCGTGCGCACATCATCGCGTTGGGTCTCGGCTGTTGCCTGCGCAGCGCGAGCGAGCGTGGTCTCGGTGCGCAGCGCCTGCATCTGATCTGCAGCCGCACGTGAGGTCGCAGAACGATTGCTCTGTTCGTCGACGCCCGCTCGGCCCAGACCCGCCAGTTCAGTGGCATGTGACTTGCGCATCGATTCGAGCTGCGACTTCAAGTCGGTGATCTCGGCGTTCAGGCGAGCAGATGTGCTGTCGACAAGTTTGCGCCGGCGCTTCCGCTCATTGGCGACATCGGCTTGACGGCGCTCTTGTTCACGCGAGATCGAGCTTTCGAACTGCTGGCGAGCCTGGCTAAGCCGCTCATCGGCTGCTGCTTGGAGCTCAATGAGCGCGCGGTTGTGGCGGGCCAACAGATCGGCAGTTTCGATGCGGTGGGTCTGCTTGGTTTGGGCAACCGCTTCGTCGATTGCTGGGCGGACCGAAGCGGTAGTTGCCCGCCGATTCGTGGCGGACACGCCAGCGGTCTCGGTGGGGCCGGAACCCGAGGGGGCTTTGGCTTCAGCTGCAGCCAGTCGAGCTTGTAGCGAGTCGGATTGATGCTGTAGAGCACGAAGCTGGTGGGCGCTTCGTTCAGTCGACCGCTCGTGCTCAAGACGTGCTTTGTCGGCAGCTGCTCGTGCCTGCTCGGCAGCTGTAAGTGCGACTTGTAACTCGGTGACGCGCTGGGCGAGGTCCGTCGCCCGTTGGCGGGACTGGTCAAGCTCGGCTTCGAGAACGTCTCGCTCTGCGCCTGCCAACGGTGTTTGGGTCACGGTGTCGACTTCGGCTTTCGGGAGGGCCCCAGCAGCGTCTTCGCTTGTTCCTGGTTGAACATGTTCGGCGGTTGGCGTGGGGGCGAATGTGGCGGTAGCAGTCGATGGGGGCGGAGATGAGGGCGGAACTGAGGATTGTGAAGCGTCTGATGGCGGTTGAGCGGCGGTATGAACTGGGGCGGCGTCGCCCACATGGGATGAAAATGCGAGTTGCTGATCGCGCTTGGCCTTGGCCAGTGCCTGAGCGTGGCGCCGTTCGAGCTCGTGCTGGCGTTCGCCGGCCTCTGCTTCGAGCTCGGCGAGCGCCTCATGTTTGGACATGCGTTCGGTGCGGATCATTGTCACCGAACGTTCGAGTTCGGCCCGAAGGTCATGCAGCTGCAGTTCGAGCGAGTCGACCCGAGGATCGCGACCGGGAGAAACCGCTGGTGTTTCACCTGTCGTTCGTAGCTGCTCCTCGACCCGTGCGATCCGGTTTCTCAGAGCGGTCGTCGTGATGACCGACGATTCGAGGTCCTCTGGCTGCAGAGTGAAACGATCGGCGCTGCGATCTGCCGCCAGCACCTCGTGTGCGAAGCCGGTGGTGCGTGGCGCTAGCTGTTCGCGGAGGTCGTCGAACGTGTCAGGCTGTTCGATGGGTTTGCCCGCATTGCGTTTGGCCTCGTTGCTGCGGGCGCGAATTTGCTCGCTTAGGCGCAGCTTGCGCGACGGGACTCGTGACTCCGACACGTCCAAACAGTAGTTCCGCTCGTGGTGCAGATCGGCGGACCCTTGCGGTATCTCGGCAGAATTTCGCTCGGGCGGATGTTCGTGGGACCATTCTTGACTGATGACGACCTTCCCCGAACTTGGCTTCTACACGCTCGCCGGAGCGCCGCAATCACCTCGTGCATTGTTGGGCGAGGTCCGCCAAGGCGAGGCGCTTGGGCTCGGCGCGTGCTTCATTTCTGAGCGGTACAACATCAAAGAAGCTGCAACGCTCAGTGGGGCAGCGGCAGCCGTATCAGACAACATCCGGATCATCACGGCGGCCACCAATCACAACACCCGTCATCCACTCGTGACCGCGTCGTATGCGACGACCATGCACTACATGACCAGTGGCCGGTTCTGCCTCGGCCTGGGCCGTGGGATCGCTCCGATGCAAGACGCCTACGGCATTGAGCGCATCACCACCGCGCAGATGGAAGACTTCGCCGGCCTCATGCGGCGGCTGTGGCAAGGCGAGACGATCCTGAACCATGACGGCCCGGCTGGTTCGTGGCCGGTGCTGCGGCTGGATCCGGCGTTCGATGCACCGATCCCCTTGGGGCTCACGGCGTTTGGTCCAAACACACTCAAGCTCGGCGGCCGGGCATTTGACGACGTCATTTTGCACACCTTCTTCAGCGACGAGACGCTCGAACGTTGTGTGAGGACGGTTGCCGAGGCCGCCGAACAAGCCGGGCGCGATCCAGCTGCGGTGCGGGTGTGGTCCTGTTACGCGACGATCGGCGACCACATCGACGAACCGCTGCGGTTGAAGAAGACCGTCGGCAGGCTGGCGACATATCTGCAGGCGTACGGAGATCTGCTGGTCACGACGAACCGTTGGGATCCTGCGGTGCTCGCGACGTTTCGCTCCGACCCGTTCGTTGCCGGGTTCCGGGGAGCGATCGACCAGCTCGCAACGACAGCTGAGCTCGAACATGTGGCGACGCTGATCCCGGACGAGTGGCTTGCGCCGGCGGCATCGGGAAGCCCAGAGCAGTGCGCGTCGGCCGTTCAGCGACAGCTTGACCTCGGCGCCGACGGTGTGATCATGCACGGGGCCACGCCAGCGGAACTCGCGCCGACCGTGCAGGCGTACGCCACCATGTGAGCTTGATCACCTGGGTTTCGACCCGCTGGATCGCGCCGTCGACGATGGCGTGGCGTGCTGGTCAGCCGAGTCGCGGCCACCCGCACCGAACGCTCACGCCGGGCGAGTAGTGCGTTACGGGTTCACCAGTGGGCTGGGGCAACCCGGCAGCAGCAACCAGTTGATCATCCCAGCTCGCTACCACCGCACGGTGCAGTGGCCAAGGTTCGTGAAACATGCGTGCATATGTGATCCATGGTCCGACGTCGCCGTAGAGCGCCCACCGGGCTGTGAGGAAACGATCGAGATCAGTAGCTTCGCCCGGCGCAAACGGATCACCGATCTCGACATGCACGTCAGACGACGCGCCGCGAGGTTTCGGCCAGTACCGCGTTGATTGGTACCTGACCGTGCCCTTGTCCTCGGTGATCGACATGTCGGCCCAGTAGTACGGGACCTGGTAAGCGACTCGCGCGGTGAGGACCGATACCAGCGCCGATGCTTCGAGCGAGAAAAAGTACACACCCGATTCGCCGGACCGGCCACGCACGTAGGTGCGAACATTCGTTTCGGGAAAGTGCAGAATGCGGGGGACATCTGGCACCAAGGGCAGGTCAACTCGCATGTGGAAGGGGATCAGCCCGACCCATGCCGACCCGTCGAATGTCTCGACCGTCAACGTCTTCGGAAGCAAGGCTTGCACCTCGGCGGCTGGGTAGCGCCAGTGCAACATGGTGAGGTTTTCCCACTGCATGCGCATCGGTGGGCGCCGAATCGTATGCGGACACACCTCGGGATATCGACTCGTGTCTGGCAGCGTCACGACCCCAGTCTGGCGGGTGGCGGGCGCACATTCGGGTCGAACGAAGACTTCGCGAGTTCTTTCAGTGGGTCGCGATCGGCCAGACTGAAACGATGCATGCTTCGAACAAACCCGAAATGCCCACCCAAGGATCGGTGACTGTTGACGTCAACGCATCGGCCGAGGATGTGTACGCGTTGTTGACCGACCTCGAACGGCTCCCATTGCTGAGCCCCGAGAACGTGCGTTGTGAGTTCCTTGGAGGTGCGACCGAAATCGAAACGGGTGTGCGTTTCAGGGGTCACAACAAAGCCCGCGACTATGAATGGCACGCCGACTGTGAAGTGACGGTGGCTGACGGCGGCGCATCGTTCGCGTATGTCGTGCCACCCGACTTCGAGCACGCAACAACATGGACCTACGACATCGAATCGACCGGGCCAGCAACCTGTCGCGTCACCGAGTCATTCGATGCCCCCATGCTCGCCATGCCCGAGATCTATCCGGGCACCATCGATGGCCGCTGCGAGAACCTGCGGCGTGCATGCGCAACAACAATGGCGAATTTGCAGGCTGCGTTCGCGTAGGCGCAACCAGGGCTTCGGCTATGTGTCGGTCTCGGGCCCGAGCGGCTCGTCCGGTAGCGGCTGGATCGCTGGGCGGATACGGCGACGTTTGCGTTCAGTGACGAGGTTTCGCAGCGATTCGAGCTTGCCGAAGCAGAGCAATTCGTCACCGGCTTCGAGCACCCGGGTGCCGCGCGGGTTAGGAATAACTTGCGAGGCTCGGGTGAGCGAGAGTACGACGATGTCGCTGTCGCGAAGGCCGGACTCGTCGATCGACTTGTTGACAAGCGGGCCGTCGACTGGGATCGTCAGTTCGGCGGCGCCGTAGTCAGCACTAACCGATAGTCGTTGGCGCACATCGAGGCCCGGAAACGACACGTGGTTCGCGACATAGTCGATGATCGACCCGGCTATGTCGAGTTCAGTGGCCCCTTCGATTCCTTGCAGACCCGGTGAGCTGTTCACTTCCATGACCAGGGGCCCAAAGTCACTTTCGAGCATGTCGACGCCAGCAACACGCAACCCCATGATTTGGGCTGACTGCACGGCGACCTTTGCGTATTCGTCGGGAAGCTCAATGGCTTCGGTGCTTCCGCCGCGATGCACGTTCGAGCGAAACTCGTTGCCGCTAGCGGAACGGCGCATGGCTCCGACCACGCGGTCGCCGACGACGAATGCACGTATGTCTTTGCCTCGGCTTTCGGCGATGAATTTCTGAATGAGCACGTTCTGGCGGGTGCTTTGCAGGGTTTCGATGACCGCTTCGGCGACCTTCTTGTCTGGCGCAAGGATGACACCAATGCCTTGGGTGCCTTCGAGCAGCTTGATGACCACAGGTGCGCCGCCGACTGCGTCGATTGCGGGCAACACGTCGGCTCGATCGCGCACGAACATGGTGCCGGGCATAGCGACGGCGTGACTCGACAGCATTTGCGAGGAACGAAGCTTGTCACGAGAGTTTGCGATGCCTTCGGCCGAGTTTGGGGTGTAGATGCCCATTTGTTCGAATTGGCGAACCACCGAGATGCCGTAGAACGTGATCGAGGCCCCAATACGGGGAAGCACGGCATCGAAGTCAGCTAGCGGTTTCCCGCGGTATTGCAGCTCTGGAAGTTCGTGCGCCAGGTCAACGGCGAATCGCAGCGTGTTCAATACCTGCACCTTGTGCCCGCGTTCATTCGCAGCAGCGACCAGGCGTTTGGTGCTGTACGCATTGGGCGCAAGGGACAAAATGGCGAGCTGCATTGAGGTTTCCTAGCAAGAAGATTGCGAACCGTGGCGGAGCCGGACTGACGCAGTAATTGCATGTTCGTGGCGTGTGCAAGGTACTTCGCGAGTGCCCCTGCCGATCGCAGTGCCGATCACCGTGTCGATCACAGTCTCGATCGCAGTGCTGATCGCGGTGCCGAGCCTGCAGGGAGGTCTGAGCCGTGTAGTCATTCGAGTGTGGGGACATTCTGCAGAAACGAGCCGCTTGGGTCGACAAAGAACCGTCCCCGAAGTGCGGCGCGGCCCACGAGCAGCTTGAAGCCCATCTGGTCTCTGCCCGTCAGCGTGATGTCCGCGTCGCAGATCGTTGCACCCAGCTGTAGCTGGGTGTGAATGACCGGCCGGTAGGACCCGTGCCCTGAAGAGGACTTGACGAAGCGATAGGCAACGACGGGATGGCGTTCGACAACGACGTGGTCCTCGTCGTTGTCGGTCAATTTCAGATCGAAGGAGGCTGAGGCTTGTCCATCGTCTGTTTCGTGCAGTTCGAGATTCTCGACGTGCATGGCCGATGTAGCCGCACCCGTATCGATCTTTGCCTTTATGGGGGTGGCTGCAGTTAAACCCTGTCGTATTGCTCGGCGATTCCGGCACCGGCAAAACCCATCTACTCATAGGTCTGGGCATGGCCGCATGCGAACAAGGTCGCCGCGTCCGCTACACCACCTGCGCGCAACTCACCAACGAACTCACCGAAGCCGCCGACGAACGCAGACTCGCCCGACTCATCGCCAAATACGGACGCGTCGAACTCCTCATCATCGATGAACTCGGCTACGTCCAACTCGACACCCGCGGCGCCGAACTGTTCTTCCAAGTCCTCACCGACCGAGACGAAAAATCATCCATCGCCGTCGGCTCCAACCTGCCATTCAGCGAATGGGGCCAAATCATCAACGACCCCCGACTCGTCGCCGCCGTCATCGACAGACTCACCTTCAACG